>DAOLIU010000021.1:0-35967 GCA_035328385.1 Nitrospira sp.
GTCCAACACGGGATTCTTGAGTTGGTGCTTCTTCAGTTTCTGGGCGGCCGGATGTTTCGGCCGAAAATCGGCGACCGCTGCGGACATGATGATAACCGTCGACCAGGACAACCGTACGGTCAGAGCCTTGGACATTTCCTCTGCCGTTTCGACCGGGACGACCTCGACTCCAGGCGGGTAAGACAACGCGGTGGGACCGGTAACCAGGACGACTGAGGCCCCTCTGGCTTGCGCCGCTTCCGCCAGCGCGTAGCCCATTTTCCCCGAGCTTCGATTGGAAATATATCGCACAGGATCGATCGGTTCCTGCGTGGGCCCGGCGGAAACGAGCACCCGTTGGCCGGTCCAATCGCGCCGGGGCAGCAGCGCCGCTTGGATCGCGTCGAGTATCCTGGCTTCTTCGGCCAACCGTCCCTGCCCCACGCGACCAGAGGCCAGAGGGCCTTCCTCGGGATCCAAGACCGTCACGCCTCGCCGACGCAGGGCTTGAACGTGTTCGACAACCGTCGGGTGGGTCCACATGCCGCCGTCCATGGCCGGCGCGACGATCACAGGACAAGAAGCCGCCAACAACATCGTTGTCAAGACATCGTCGGCCAAACCCAACGACGCCTTCGCGAGAAAGTTGGCCGTCGCGGGAACCACCACGATGACGTCGGCCCTCTCGGACAACGTCAGGTGCTTCATTTCCTGATGGGCCTCGAAGAGGTCCTCCGCGACAGGATGGCCCGAAAGAACCTCAAAGGTCAGGGGCGTCACGAACTTCGTGGCCGCCCGCGTCATCGCGACGTCCACCTGCGCCCCTTCTCGTACCAGAGCACGCAACAAATTGACGGCCTTGTAGGACGCGATGCTTCCCGTGACCCCAAGGATCACATGCTTGCCGGTGAGCGTCGGTCCGATCGGGCCCGCAACCATGATTACTCCTCGGATTCCGGCTCCGGAGCCTTCGGCGTGTCATCGACATACACGCTGAGCTCTTTCTTGATCTCTCGCGCATCTTCGCCGGTCATCATGGCCATACGCTCGCTCTCGCCCTCTTTGCCACGCTTGGCTTCTTTCATCGCATCGCGGGCCTCTTTGCCCATGAGGTACTTGGCCTCGCCGCGCAGCACTTCATCCAGCGCCACGGTGGTCTCCTTGGTAAAGCGGGAGGCGCCGAACGGGCGGGAGCCTTGAAGAATGTGCTTGGCCCGTTGCGCCGCCACGATCACCAATCGGTGACGGGAATCAAACTGGTCCGGCGTATACTGCGGCAACAAATTCAACATGTCGATCATGTGACGGAACCCCTTTCTGGTTAAGTTTTCTGGTTAAGGATGACTTGCTCGATCTCGGGATGACGGCTCGTCCATAAGGAGAAACTCGCGCTCGATCCACGCCGTATCCATCCGCGTCGTTTTCGATCGTTCGGCGAGGAAGATGTTCTCAAGCTCGCGAAGGGAGCGGGCTAGATCGTCGTTGCGAACGATGTACGTGTATTCCCGATAGTTCCACACCTCTTCCTTGACCTTCTCCAAACGGCGTTGAATCTCTTCGGGAGCGTCGGAGGCCCTGGTTTGCAACCTTGCACGCAACGCGGCCATTGAGGGAGGGAGGATGAAGATCGACACGGAATCGTCGAACTTCTTCTTCACCTCCAACGCCCCCTGAACGTCGATTTCCAGCAACACGTCGATTCCTTGATCGAGTTTGTCGACCAGAGATTTTCTCGGCGTCCCGTAAAGATGGCCGTAGACACGTGCCCACTCGACGAACTCATGGCGGTCGATCATCTCTTGGAACTTCGCTTCTTCGATGAAGAAATACTCGCGTCCATGCTCCTCGCCAGACCGTGGCTTTCTGGTCGTACAGGAAATGGAGTGCCAGAGGCCCGGGATGCTCGCGACCAGTTGTTTGCACAATGTCGTTTTTCCCGTTCCGGACGGCGCGGAAATGATGAACAAGACGCCGTGTCTGCGGATGGAAGAACGCACCGGTCCGGACGGCGATGGGACTGGATTTTCGGTCGTCACGCTCATTCGACGTTCTGAACTTGTTCTCGAATTCGTTCGAGCTCGGCCTTCATATGGACTACATGGCCGGCAATCTCGGCATCGTTGGCCTTGGAACCGATCGTATTGACTTCGCGCCCCATTTCCTGGAGGAGGAAATCGAGTGTTTTACCTATAGATTCCGACCGGTTAAGCGTTTGCTCAAACTGTACCATATGCGAGTCCAGTCTGACTATTTCTTCCGCAATGTCGCCACGATCGGCATACGTGGCCAATTCCTGCAGCAGGCGGGACGCGTCCGGCGGCTCGCCTCCCATCAATTTTTCAATCCGGCCCCGCATTCGTTCGAATTCGGCCTGGACCACCCGGGGAGCCATCGCCCCGACGATCGTCTTACGCTCGCGAATCGCGTCAAGCCGCGCGAGCACGTCTTTCGCCAGCGCTTCCCCTTCCCGCCTCCTCATCGCGGCCAGATCGTCCAGCGCCTGGACAACCAGCTGATGGGCCAGTTTGGAGAGCTTCTTGTCCTCCACCGGTTGATCGGTAATGGAGACCACGTCGCGCTGTCCTGCAATCAGGCCGACATCAATGGAACCGCCGAGCTTGAGGGTTTTTTTCAAGGCACGAAGCGCCTGATGGTACTGCTTCGCCAAGCCCTGGTCAACAGTCACCGTATGCCACCGTCCCTTCCCGCTCTGGACGGTGACGGTCAGATCGATGCGGCCACGGGCGCAGACTTGCTGCGCCGCCTTCTTGATGGTGTCTTCCAAATGATTCAGCGTGCGTGGCAAGCGGCAGGCAATCTCGAGAAAACGATGATTGACGGAGCGCACCTCGACCGCCACCGAGCCGTCCTGCCAAGGCGCCTGCTGTCTGCCGAACCCCGTCATACTTCGAATCATACGGGCCCTTTCTGTTTCCATGTGCAGTGCGCGTAGATCGGACAACGATGGCATTGCGGACGTCTGGCGGTGCAGATGTACCGTCCATGCAGCAGCAAGCGTTGCGAGACGGCCGTCCAGCGCGCGGGTGGAAGCAACTGTTGGAGATCCTGCTCGATGTGAGTCGGGTCATCGGAGGTCGTGAAGCCGAGGCGATTGGCCACTCGTTTGACGTGGGTATCGACAACGACAGCCGGTTTGCCGAAGGCATTGCCCAACAGGACGTTGGCGGTCTTTCTTCCCACTCCCGGCAGACCGACCAATTCCTCCATAGTCTCCGGAACCTTTCCGTGAAAGTTCTCCTCAACGGCACGACCGCAGGCAATGATGTTCTTGGCCTTGCTCTTAAAGAATCCCGTCGAGCGAATCAATTCCTCCACATTCCGCTGCGCGGCTCGCCCCAATTCGGCCGGCGTGGGATACCGTCGGAATAATGCCGGCGTGACGCGGTTGACCCGCTCGTCCGTGCATTGCGCGGACAGGATGGTGGCGACAAGAAGTTCCCACGGGGTTCGATGGTCGAGTTCCATCTTGGCGGTCGGCATGGCACGGACCAAGGCCTCGGCGATCTTGCCGAGGCGCTCCTGACGTACTTTATAGGGCTGCTTGGGGGTCATACCGGTAAGGTGGCGGTCCGATTGTGCAGCGCTTAATTGCCGGATGCAAGCACGAGACTGTCGGGCCCTTTCACGGAAGGCATTCCCGCATCAGGCACGAGCAGCGCCAGCTGCTGTTCCAGATGACGCAGCAACGGATGAAGGGTGCCCGGATGAATCGCCGAAATCCCGACGGCGCCGTAGCGGCGGCACAGCAGCGCCGCCTCGTCCGGTGGAAGCCGGTCGCACTTATTGAACACGAGCGTGCGTGGAAGCGCGTCGAGATTCAAGTCTCTGAGAATCGCCTCCACCGCCGAAATCTGGACGTCGATATCGGCTGCGCTGGCATCGACGACGTGCACCAACAGATCCGCCTCGCGCAATTCTTCCAGCGTCGTACGGAAGGCTCCCAGCAACTCCTGCGGGAGATCCTGAATGAATCCCACCGTGTCGGTGACGATGACCTGCCGGTCCCGGGGAAATCGCAGGCGTCGACTGGTCGTATCGAGGGTTTCGAACATCCGGTCTTCGGCGGACACATGGCTCTTGGAGAGCACGTTCAGCAGCGTCGATTTTCCGGCGTTTGTGTATCCGACCAACGAAAGAACCGGCATCCCATGCCGATTCCGTCGCGCGCGGCGCTGGTCTTGATGCCTGGCGAACAGTCGCAGGTCATGCTCCAAATGCGCAATGCGCTCTCTGACTCTTCGACGATCGGTCTCCAATTTGGCTTCGCCTGGCCCCCTGGTGCCGATGCCACCCCCCAACCGCGAGAGATCCGCGCCTTTCCCCGACAGGCGCGGCAGGAGGTAGCGCAGCTGAGCCAGTTCGACCTGCACCTTGCCCTCCCGGCTGTGGGCGCGTCTGGCGAAAATGTCCAAGATCAATTGAGTACGATCGATCACTTTGATATCGGTAACTTCCGAAATGGCCCGCGATTGCGCCGGAGACAGTGTCTGGTCAAAAATCACCATATCGGCGCCTCGATGAAGCGTTTGAATCAGTACGTCTTTCAGCTTTCCTCTTCCGAGCAAAAACCGTTGATGTCCTCCCGTCGTTCGTTGGGCCAGCCGATCGATGACGGAAATCCCCGCCGAAGCCGCCAGATCCGCGAGTTCGCCCAGACGGTCGTCTTGTTCCGCCCGGCTCCTGGAAGAAGCGCTGACCAGCAATGCCGATGTGGCCCCCTCTTTGGTCGCGTAGCCGCGCACCCTCTGCAACTCCGCTTCGAGCTCCTCGATGAACACGTCGAACACGACGGAGGACTGATGAAACGCCGTCGTCTTGAGGATATTGAACAATTGGCCGGTTCCGTTCGGAGGGAGAAGGTGCGCAAGATACAGATTGCCTGGCAGCCCGTCTGACGTCACCGAGAGCACGCCGATCAAATCCAGGCGCAGATAAGCCAGGTCTGTCAACAACTCCTGATTGATCGGCTGGTCGTGCAATTGGGTTCTGATCACTCGGAGTCCGCGCAGAGATTGAACACCGGCCCTGAACTGCGCCAGGGCGGCGGGTGACAGAGTCAGCTCGTTTCCCACGACGATCTCTTGAACCTGCCCTTTTCTGGTCAACGCCGCCGCGATCGGGCGTCGAATGTCCAGAGTCAGCTGGCACATCGCTTTCGCCAACTCCGGCGAGAGCACCTTGTCCGGAGGCATGCGGCGCCGATACAGCCGCTCAATGGCACCCAGCTGGCCTGCTTTCAACCCCGTAACGTGACCGAATACCTTTGAAATGGGACGACCTCCTCGTTAGATGGCTCCGATTCCCTTAGACAGCATAGGATCCATCGGCGACCCGAGCTTCCGCCTCGTCGGCCAAGCGCCGGCCTGCCGACAACGCGTCCCTCCCTGCGGCGGCGATCATGGCCGCATTGTCGGTGCAATACTGCAGCGGTGGAATGCTGAGAGAAATACCTTCTCGCTGGGCTCGTTCCTTCAATAGGACGCGAAGTCTCGAATTGGCCGACACCCCTCCCACGACCGCCAAGGCCGCAACTCCGCATCGGCCCACGGCGGTGAACGCCTTTTCAACAAGCACGCTGACGATGGCCTCTTGATAGCCGGCGGCCAGATCGGCTCGAGCGGCATCGAGTTGCGACTCCTCCATGTCTCGGAGCCGGTAGAGCAGGGACGTCTTTAACCCGCTGAAGCTGAATTCGAGGCTGCTTTTTCGCATGGACCTCGGAAATCGGATCTTTCCGGGATCGCCCGCCTGCGCGAGCTTGTCCAATGCCGGTCCACCGGGAAATCCCAAGCCCAGCATTTGAGCTCCCTTGTCGAATGCTTCACCGGCAGCATCGTCTCTTGTGCGGGCCAGCAGGCTTGAGCTTTTATTCTGTCCCAAGCGATAGAGGTGGGTATGTCCTCCCGATACGACCAGCACCACGCAGGAACGAGGAAACGACGGATCCTGCAGCCACGCGGAAGCGATGTGCCCCTCCAGGTGACTGACCCCGACGACCGGAATATTCAGCGCGAACGCCAAGGCCTTGGCATAGTTCAACCCCACGATCAGAGCGCCGGCAAGCCCTGGGCCTTCGGTTACCGCTACCCCGGCCAGGTCCTGCCAGTTCAGTCGCGCTTCATCCATGGCAAGAGCCGCGATCTGCTCGATCTTCTCGATATGGGCTCGAGAAGCCAGCTCCGGCACGACTCCGCCGAACCGCGCGTGGATGTCATGCTGTGACGAAACCACGTTGGATAAGACGGTCCCGTCGCCGCCGAGCACTGCTGCGGCTGTTTCATCGCAGGACGTCTCGATACCCAAGACCGGACCGTCGGTCCAGCGGACGCCGCACCTCTCGGAACTGCTCACCTTAATTTGATTCATCGTTTCCGGGACGGCTGTTTCGGCCCAAAAGCACCTCGACCCTTGCCGCGTACGACGCAACAAGGGTCGAGGCTTGGTGATCGGTCGAAGATTCGGATGGCGGGGACTCGGCCGGCGGCCATCAATTACACACCAGCCATCGCCTCCTGTTCAATGAAGGCAGGAGCGCCGTCGCGCAGCACCACTTTGATCTTCCTGCTCTCCTTGAAGCGCCCCTTGATCATCTCTTCGGACAGCGGGTCTCCGATCGCCCGTTGAATCGTCCGGCGCATCGGCCTTGCCCCGTAGAGCGGCTCATAGCCTTCCTTGATGAGCCACTGCTTGACCTCGTCGTCGACCTCGATCTCCACGCCCTTTTCCAGAAGCCGGAGATTGAGCTCGCGCAACAGGATGTCCAGGATATTAAAGAGATGGGACTTGTCCAATTGATGGAACACTACGATCTCGTCGATGCGGTTCAAGAATTCCGGGCTGAATTGACGCCGCAACTCCCCGAGCACTTCCTCCTTCTTATGGCGATCCTGCTCGGCCTCAGTGCTCTGGAACCCCAAGGATACGCCCTTCTGGATCAATTTCGTGCCGATATTGGACGTCATGATCACGACGGTGTTCTTGAAGTCGACTTTGCGACCCAAACTGTCGGTCAAGACTCCGTCGTCCAATACCTGTAAAAGCAGATTGAATACGTCCGGATGGGCCTTCTCGATTTCGTCGAACAAAACAACCGAATAGGGACGACGACGCACGCGCTCCGTCAACTGACCGCCCTCCTCATAGCCGACATATCCTGGAGGAGCGCCGAATAGACGCGAACTCGTGAATTTCTCCTGATACTCGGACATATCGATCCGGATCAACGCGTCTTCCGTATTGAACAGAAATTCCGCCAGGGTGCGCGCCAACTCGGTCTTTCCAACCCCCGTCGGCCCCAGGAAGATGAAGGAGCCGATCGGCTTCTTGGCTTCCTTGAGACCCGCGCGGGACCGGCGGATCGCCCGACAGACTGCGGAAATCGCTTCGTTTTGGCCAACCACCCGTTTATGGAGGAAATCCTCCATCCGCAGCAACTTGTTCGACTCTTCTTCCTCGAGCTTGAAGAGCGGAATGCCCGTCATCTTGGAGACAACGTAGGCCACGTCCTCCTTGCCGATCGTCGGTTTCTGCTTTTCCTGATTCTTTTTCCACTCGCGCTTGGACTCGTCGAGCAATTTCCTAAGCCGCTCTTCTTCCTCGCGATGGCGCACGGCCTCTTCGAAGTTTTGCATCGAAATGGCCAACTCTTTGTCCCGCGACACCTTCTTCAGTTCCTGCTCCATCGCCTTGAGCTCTCCGGGCAACGCGTAGGTCTGCAGCTTGGCTCGCGAACCGGTTTCATCAATCAAGTCGATCGCTTTATCGGGCAGGAACCGATCGGTGATATACCGATCCGACAGCTTGACCGCTTCGACGATGGCATCCTCGGTGATCTCCACGCCGTGATGTTCTTCATACCGGTCGCGAAGCCCTTGAATGATCCGAACCGTTTCGTCGAGGCTGGGCGGCTGCACGTAGATCGGCTGGAACCGCCGCTTGAGCGCGCCGTCCTTCTCGATGTGCTTGCGGTACTCGTCCAGCGTCGTCGCGCCGATGCACTGAATCTCTCCGCGCGACAGCGCGGGCTTCAGCATATTGGACGCATCGATCGATCCTTCCGCTGCACCGGCGCCCACCAATGTATGCAGCTCGTCGATGAAGATGATGATATTTCCGGCTTGGACGATCTCCTTCATCACCACTTTCAGACGCTCTTCGAACTGCCCGCGGTATTTCGTCCCGGCGACCAGGGAACCGAGATCCAACGCGATCACGCGCCGCGACAAGAGATTGTCCGGAACTTCTGACTGGACGATCCGCTGAGCCAAACCCTCGACGATGGCCGTTTTTCCGACACCGGACTCGCCGATCAACACCGGATTATTTTTCGTGCGGCGGCTGAGAATCTGCAGGACGCGCTCGATTTCATCCGCGCGTCCGATCACCGGATCCAGCTGACCTTCCTGCGCCATCTGAGTGAGGTCACGACCGAACTCGTCGAGCGCCGGCGTATTGCTCTTGCGATCGCGCTCGCGCGGAGCGGACTTACGGAGAAACGTTACCGTCAATTGCCTGGCCGTCAGGAGATTCGCCCCGAGGCTGCGGAGGATCTTGCCGCCGATCCCCTCCTCTTCACGCAGAAGTCCGAGCAGAAGATGTTCGCTGCCGATGTGATTATGCCCGAGCAGGCGGGCTTCTTCGACGCCGTATTCGATGACCTTCTTCACGCGGGGACTGAACGGGATTTCGCCGAAGGTCATGGTGGTCCCGCCGCCGGGCAAGTTTCGTTCGATTTCCAAGCGGATTTGCTCCGTCGAAAGGCCCATCTTTTTCAAGATCATCAGGGCGATTCCGTCGGACTCGCGAAGGATGGCCAAGACCAGGTGCTCGGTCCCAAGATAGTCATTCTGATGACGCTCGGCCTCTTCCCGCGCGAGGATGATGATCTTCCGACCCTTGTCCGTGAATCGTTCGAACATCCTGCCTCCTTCTTGATGGTCTAGCTTGATGGGCTAGGGCTGACCCGTGGAAGCGAACCCTTCGAAAAATCTGCCTAATTTTAACTAGAAGGATGTGCAGTGTCAAGGTTGGGTGGGAATCGCACGACGCTCGCAAATGCAATTGGGACGGCCTGTCTCCACGACTGAGCACGTTCGCGATTCGTTGACTTCAAAAGAACCATCCCGATAGAATCCCGCACTTTTCCCGGCCGACCTTGGCCGCTGTTGAAGAGAGAGAAGCACTATCGATGAAAAGCAAGAGCATCGGCATTTTGACCAAGCCCAAGTTTCCTGAAGTCAAGGTCACCCTGCAGGCCGTGGTGTCCTGGCTGCGCGCCAGGAACATCGACGTGATTTTGGATACGACGTCCGCCGCCCTCCTTGAAGAAAAAGGCGGACTTCAGAAAACCCAATTGGCACAGAAAGCGGACGTGCTCCTCGTCCTGGGAGGAGACGGGACCATGCTCAACGCCGCCCGCCTGGCGGGCGAGCGCGGCATTCCCATCCTCGGCGTCAATATGGGGGGATTGGGATTCTTGACGGAGGTGCGTCTCGAACACCTCTACCCTTCCCTGGAGCGGGTCTTCGCCAACGATTTTGTCCTCGACGAGCGACTGATGCTCAAGACGCACGTTCACCGGCACGGCGAAACCGTCGCGCAGGGCATCGTGCTCAATGACGTCGTCGTCAGCAAGGGGACTCTGGCGCGGATGATCGAGTTGCAGATCTCGATTCACGGACAATTCGTGACGAATCTTCGCGGAGATGGGTTGATCATCAGCACTCCGACCGGCTCCACGGCCTATTCCCTGTCGGCCGGAGGACCGATCCTCGAGCCGGCCGTCCGTTCCCTTATCCTGACGCCGATCTGTCCCCATACGCTGACACACCGGCCGTTGATCGTGCCGGACAACGTCGAGATCGACGTCACTCTCACCAGCAAAGATGAAGGGGCCATGGCGACGTTGGACGGACAGGTCGGCATCGCGCTGACCCAGGGGGATACGGTCGTATTGAGCGTCGCGGAACTGCGAACCAGGTTGATCCGCTTTCCGGAAAGCACGTACTACAACGTGTTGCGTGAAAAGTTGAAATGGGGGGACGGCTAGCGTGGAGAGTGTCCGGAGTGAACCGGCGCGCTTCTATCCCTGTTCGATCAGTCGGATCATGTCCTGGTTCGTCGCAAACTTGAATTCGCCGATGCAGTCGCCTTTGGCCTGCTGAGCCTTTTCCGCCGCTTCCAACACTCGGAGTCCCTTGACTCCGACCGGATGGCTCTTCCGCTCCCGGAGCATCGCCTGCAGCTTCTCGAGCACGGATTTCGGATTTCCCGGCGCCGGTTTGGTGAGTAGGTACCGACTGACGACCTCGGCGCACCAATCTCCATCGCGCTTGGCCACGCCGACGAGTCCTTCGCTGGCCTTTCTGGCCCATCCCGCGAGAAAGACCCCGTCCAGTATCTTTCCCGTAGACTCGTCGTACGCCTGAAACAATGCGTCGTCCGGCTCATTGTTGGTTTTGACGGGATTCGTCACGAACACTCCGCTCTTGTACGGCAAACCGACGGTCTCATCAACCCTGTCGCCGACGGCGAATACGACGCTGTCGCAGGGAAACTCGTAGAACTGTTTGAGTCCGACGGCGGCCGTATCCTCGCCTTTCGGCTCAAGCTTGTTGTCTTCCATCTCCAACCCGCGAACGCGGTTGTTTCCGTCGACGAGGATGCGTTTGGGTGACGCCAAAAATTTAAAGCTCATTTTGGCGTCGCTGCTTTTCGGTTCGCACTTCGTAAACTCACCGAGGAGTCCCTTCAGAATTTCATCGGGTTTCTGGCCCACTGCGATCAGCCGGTCCTTGATGCGCTCCACTTCCTTGGTGATGTCCTCCACGTCCATGTTGGCGCATACGGCGCGGATCTCTTTGGGATTGTACTTTCGCTCGGCAGGACCGCGTCGGACGATGGCCGTCACCCGCTCAACCTTTTTATAGCGGGTCAACCAGTGTGCGATGTCCACCATGACGTCGCCGGCACCGATCACGGCGACGTGTCGACCGACATCAAACGGGCGGTCCCCAAACCCCGGAAGCCGATTGAAGTGGTACACCACGTCTTTGGCGTGAAAGACACCCGCGGCCGTATCCCCTTCGACCCCGATGGCCTTGGTTCCCTGCGCGCCGATGGAAAAAACCACCGCGCTGGCGCCGAGGCTCCGCACGTCTTCGACGGACAAATCCTTACCCTTTCCAATCGAAACATTCCCGAAATAATGCACGTTCTCCTGTTCGAGCAATTCCCAATACTGTTTCTTGAGACCGCCGCGGAGCTTGAGCTTGGAGGGGAAGATGCCGTATTCCGCTAATCCGCCGAATTTTATATCGCGATTCAGGATAATGACTTCATGACCGGCCTTGGCAAGGGTTCCGGCAACCGCCATCCCGGCCGGGCCGGCACCGGCCACAATTATCACATGGGTTGCATTTGCACTCATACGATCGTTCTTTCCCCGTGTAGAGAGATAAAATAGCCTAGAACCTCAAGAGTTCCGCGGACTTTAGCATAGGGGCTTCGTTGCTGTCAAAAACCCAGAATGCCCCGTTCATCAGATGCAACCCGCTAAGTCAAATCGTTATGACCATGATTGTCCCATCCATATTTCCCCCTCACGGTCTAGACATTGTCATTAGACATGATGAGCGGCGGCGAGTGCCTCTATGCCGTGGCGCCATAACACCACGCCGTCAACCTCCGGCACTTCCGACCGGTCCCCCTGGCTCGGTCATGCGCCAGGGATCGAGCAGCTCGGTCAGGCGCTTCTCCGGAAGGACTCGTTGTTCCTGGGCGACCTCGCGGACGGTTTTTCCGGACTTGAAGGCGTCCTTGGCCAGTTTCGCCGCCGCTTCGTACCCGATCTCGGGAGCCAGAGCCGTACACATGGCCAAGCTCTCTTCGATCAGGCTGTTGCAGCGCGCCTCGTTCGCCTTGATGCCTTCGATGCACTTGGCCGAGAAATTATCGGACGCGGTCGCCAGCAACTCGATGGACTGGAGAAGGTTGTAGGCCATCACCGGCAGCATGACGATCAATTCGAAGTTTGCCGCCTGCCCGCCGACGGTCACCGTGACATCATTGCCGATCACCTGAGCGCAGACCATCGTGACGGATTCGGCGATGACCGGATTGACCTTCCCCGGCATGATCGAGGATCCGGGCTGTGTTTCCGGCAAACTGATTTCCCCGAGTCCGCAACGGGGACCGGATCCCAGCCAGCGAACGTCATTGGCGATTTTCATCAGGCTGACGGCCAACGTCCGCAACGCTCCGCTCGCCTCGACCAACGAATCCTGAGCCGACTGCGCCTCGAAATGATTGACCGCCTCTTGAAACCGGCAGCCGGTCTCTTGGGAAATGATAGCCATGACTTTGCCGGAAAACTCGGGGTGGCAATTCAAGCCGGTGCCCACGGCCGTTCCGCCGAGCGCCACCTCGCTCAAGGCCTCCTGCGCCCGCTTCACCCGAGCCATTCCCAACTCAATCTGTCTGGCATAGCCGCCGAATTCCTGACCGAGCCGCACCGGCGTGGCATCCTGCAAATGCGTCCTGCCGATCTTGACGACTTTGTCGAACGCCCGCGCCTTGTCCTCGAGAGCCTTGTGCAGCCGGGACAGCGCGGGAAGCAGCTGCCGCTGAATCGTCTCCGAAGCCGCGATGTGGATGGCCGTCGGAATGACGTCGTTGCTCGACTGGCCGAGATTCACATGATCGTTGGGATGCACGAGTTTGCTGCCTCGCGCGCCGCCGAGCAATTCAGTGGCCCTATTGGAGATGACCTCGTTCGTGTTCATATTCGTCGAGGTACCCGACCCGGTCTGGAATATATCGACGGGAAATTGCGCGTCGAGCTTTCCCTCCACCACTTCCGTGGCCGCTTGCCTGATGACGTCCGCATGGCGCTGGTCGAGCAAGCCGAGCGAGTGGTTCACCGACGCGGCCGCCCGCTTGATCAGTCCCATGGCCCGAATGACGGACCGCGGCATGCGCAAGGGGCTGATGGGGAAATTCTCCACGGCCCGCGCCGTTTGTACGCCATAATAGGCGTCGGCCGGCACGGCCAGTTCTCCCATGGTGTCGCGTTCGGTTCTGGTGGCTCCGGCGGGTGGGCGGGAGTCCGTAGCGTGGCTGTCGCGCGTCTGCTTCATAGGTTCGACTCCGTCATGAAGGTTCTGGCTCACGAGGGCGCCATGATAAACTCAGCCCTTGCCGGACACAAGGGTGGCTTCATGGGTTCTGCTCACGTGATCGTGGACGCTTACGCCGGTGACAAAGGTGAAGAGACGCCCCGGTCGTTCACGCACGGGAAGATGCGCCGCGCCGTCACGGAAATCCTTGACCGATGGTATACGGATTCCCACTGCTACTTCCGCGTGCGGACGGACGACCGTCAACGGTACGTCCTACGGCATCAACTCGATGAGGAGTCGTGGGAATTGGTAATGCAGGAGCATGATCAAAAATGAAAAGGCCCGTCAGGGGTGACGGGCCTTTTCCACTCACGTTCCGGACATAGCGGGCTTCAGACGACTTTCACATCGATGGCCTTGGGCTTCACCCTCTCCGTTTTGGGAAGGTGAAGGCTCAGCACCCCGTCCTTATATTCCGCCTTGACTCCCGCGTCGTCAACGGACTCCGGCAACGTAAAGCTGCGGACGAAACTGCCGTAGGAGCGCTCGACCCTGTGAAACTTCTTCCCTTTCTCTTCTTTTTCCTGGCGGCGCTCCCCTTGTAGTGTCAACACGCCGTCCTCCACCGTTACTTTCACATCTTCTTTCTTCACTTCCGGCAACTCCGCCTTGATCAAGTACTCGCCGTCGCTTTCGCTGATGTCGACGGTCGGCATCCAATCGGCGACGGTCAGCGTCTCCTTCCCATTATTGGTGCGCGCTCCGGGCCGGGCAAACACACGGTTCAATCTATCCGACATTTCCTCCAATTCACGAAACGGATCCCATCGTACAAGAGCCATCATAGACCTCCTGTTTTGTTCATCAATTGTTAACGGATGGCGCCGCGCCTTATTCATTCAATCGAGAGATAAGTCGGACGGGTGTGGAGTCAAGAGGGGTCGGCAATGAGGGGCGGGAGACAATCGCGGCTCAGGGACGCTCGTTAAGCGGCACATAAGAGCGATTGTGCTCACCGGAGTAGATCTGGTCAGGGCGAAACAGCTTATTTTCGTGCAACTGCTCCAGCCAGTGAGCCAACCAGCCGGAAACCCGCGCCATGGCGAACAAGGGAGTGAAGAGATCCACGTCGATTCCCATCTTGTCGTAGATGATTCCAGAGTAAAAATCGACGTTGGCGTAAATCCCCTTCCCGTCCAACTGCTCCGCCGCCGCCCGCTCGACTTCCATTGCCACGTCGTAGAGCGGCGATGAACCGCATGCCTTGAATAGTCTGTCGCAGAGCGATTGCAGGATGACGGCTCTCGGATCCTTGACCTTGTACACGCGGTGGCCGAAGCCCATCAGCTTCTGCTTGTTGGCCAGGTGTTGGACGACAAAGTCTCGGGCATGCCCTGGAGTGCCGATTTCCTTGAGCATCTGCACGACTTCTTCGTTGGCCCCGCCGTGTAGCGGCCCCTTGAGCGACCCGATGGACGAAGCCACGACGGTATAGGGATCGGCCAGCGTCGAAGCCGTGATCATTCCGGTGAACGTCGACGCGTTCATCGTGTGTTCGGCATGGAGAATAAGACAATCGTCGAATACCTCGCTCCAGACGGGAGGCGGTACCGATTCCGTCATCATGTAGAGGAAGTTTTCGCTAAACTCGAGGTCGTCACGCGGCGCGATCGCCTCATCCCCCCGGCGCAGCCGGGCCCACGCCGCAACGATCGTCGGAAGCTTGGCGACAAGACGAACCGCCGACCAATAATTGTTCCCCACGTCCTTCACGTTCCGGCCCGGATAGAACATGCCGAGCGCGGCAACGGCGGCTTGGAGGGCATCCATCGGATGGCCATGCTCCGGCAGACATTTCATCAAGTCGATGATCGTGAACTTCACACGGCGGTGACGCGTGACGTCCTCCGTCCACTTGGACAGTTCGCCTCGGGACGGCAGGTGGCCGAACAGGAGGAGATAGGCGGTCTCCAGATAGGAAGACTTGGCACAGAGTTCCTCGACCCGGATTCCGCGATATTCGAGAATGCCGCGGGAGCCGTCCACATCGCTGATAGCAGACTTGGCGGCCGGAACACCGGCAAGCCCGGGCATGAAATCGTGTGGCATGGTCTCTCCTGCTTGGATACCGACTATGTCAGGGTCAACTCGGTATTGGCGATGCCGGAGAAGGCAACGGCCGGCACCTTGCAATCGTCTACTTCGCTTGGCATACTGGCTTCAGTCGTGAAGTCGAGGACACGCATACTACAGCACCGCCTGTCGGTGAGGGTGATTCTTGGCATCTTTGTTCTCATTCCCGCCCCCGCATATTTCGGGACAGTGACCGAACACCCGCAACACCAGACGGTCAAGGCCGCCCGAACCGGCACACTAAGCCACGGTTCTCCCCCGCCAAACATTTCTTTTCAGCGCTCTGTGGCCTCCGACGCCGCCGGCATGATCATCCGGCAAACGGAGAGGTAAGCCGTGAAGGCCATTCTGTGCGCGGTGCTCGGTGCGGCTCTCCTCGTCGGCAGCGTAAATGAGGGGTACGGCGACGACGAATTGCTGATCTTCGCCGTCGTCAGCGCTCCGCCAAAGGACCGATCCCGCGTCCCCGTGAAGGCTTCGATCAATGACACGGTCTCGGACACGAAATTACTGGCTTCCGAAACCATTTTGAACAACCTCATCTGGAAAAAGCTGGAGATCTGTCACGCGCTCCGCATCGAGGGCACCAAAGCCGACGACGGGTACAAGGTGCTGACCGTCCGGGTGATCGACGCCAGCATGCTTCCGATGACGCTGCAATCGTTTGCCGGAGATTGCCTCATCAAGAAAGCCATCGAGATCGCGCCGTTGGTGGATTGAGAGACGGAGATCACGTTGTCCGGCACTCGAAGCAGCTCGTGGGTTCTTCCGGCGCATCGCACTCTTCTCCGGTCAACGGAAACAGCTGCTCGCAGAGACGGCAGGTTCGAATTTCAAAGTATGCCGTGCCCGCCTGATCGATGTCAGTGGGCAACAGCAACTCAAAGGGGTCGTACCCGATCATCGTCCCGTCGGAAAATTTGACGACGGCGAGACGATCGTTGAAAACCTCGAAGATGGCCTCTTGGCCTTTTCGATCGACAAGATGTCCGAGCACGAAGACGGGTTGTCCCTTGCGTTTGATGCGGAGATCGCGCAGCGTGCGCTGATCGGTGGTCGCGCAGGAAAACTGACCGCTCGAGCTGGTGCCGACAGTAGGCATGGTGAAGACAAACGACCCGGCAACTGTTTAGCATGTACCATAGGGGTAAAAATGGCGTCAAGCGATCATCAACCCGTCACGAGGAGCCGACATGCCCGACATCATCATCTATGAGAAACCGACCTGCTCGACCTGTCGCCAGGCCGTTCAACTGGCCAAAGACAGCGGTAAGCCCTTCAAGACCGTGAATTACTACGTGACCCCGTTTACGAAGGCCAAACTGACGGCGCTGCTGAAGAAGGGGGGATTGTCTGCTCGCGACGTGCTGCGGACAAAGGAGGACGTCTACAAAGAACTCGGTCTGGCCAAGAAGAACCTTCCGGACGACGAACTCATCGACTTGATGATCAAGCACCCCGACTTGATTCAACGCCCGATTGTGGAAGCGGGCGATAGGGTGCTCTTGGCCAGGCCGGCCGACCGAATCGAACAGCTATTGTAGCTGTCTCCGGCCTCTTTCGAACCTTCGCACACTCACTGTCCTTGGATGTTCAGGACCGGGGCAGCCACAGGTTGGGCCCTCTCTGTCAGATGGCGTTGCTTCCAGTGCACGGCAGGGACCGGCTTCGAAGCGGATCGAATAGCCGGTTCATGAGGAGTACCCTTTGCCCATCACGCCCGCACCGTCCTGCTTGAACAGCAAGGTTCCCGACCGGCTCACCCGCACCGTCACATCGCCGTTCAACACTTGCAGCATCAAATTTCCCGCCACGTCGCGACGCCACCCGCGCAGGAGCGGGAGGGCGATTTCGTTTTTCTTCTCTTTGGCCTCGACCAATGCTTGAATGTCGGCGCTGGTCGCAAGCAAGGTCGGAGCGATTTCCGCTTCCGCCGCACGGGCCTTCAGCACGGCCTGTAGAAGCTCGACGACCCCGATGGATTCCGGTTCCGGTCGCTTTTCCGTCGGCACCTGCGGCCACGCCGCGGGAGGGAGGGCCAGGGAACGCTCCACTGTTTTCAGAATGTGCTCGCCGTTGCGTTCAATCTCGGAACTGTGCACACCCCTGAGGGTCTTGAGTTCATTGAGCGTCCGCGGAGGATGCCGGGCCAATTGCAGCAGCACCTCGTCCCTCAGCACTCGTCCCCGCGGCACATTGCGGCGCTTGGCCTCGCTTTCGCGCCAGGCGGCTAAATCACGAAGCACGGCGGCATACTTGGGTTTGAGACCTTCCCAGCCCCGAATCCGCTGATACCGTTCGAGCGGATCCCGGCTCTTCTCGCCCACGACCGATTCCAGTCGAGCGAACTCTTCATGGGCCCAGTCCAATCGGCCCAGCGTCGAGAGCTTCCTGACCAGATGCGCGTGAATCGGCAGCAGAAACTGGACGTCCTCCGCCGCATAGGCGATCTGATCGTGCGAGAGTGGGCGCGCGCTCCAATTGGTAAACGTGTGGGCCTTGGCGAGCCGGGTCCCGATGATGCGCTGCACCAGATTGGCGTACGCAGCCTGAGCGCCGAATCCCAACATCGCGGCGGCGATTTGCGTATCGAAAAACGGCTTCGGAATCTGCCCGGCATGGACCGCGAACAGATCCAGATCCTGCCGGCCGGCGTGAACGATCTTGTTCACACGCGGATTGCAGATCAGTTCCCAGAAAACATCGAGCGGACCGTCGGCCTGCACGGCGGGAAAGTCGATAACCGCCGAAACCCCGGGCGATGCGACTTGAATGAGTTCCAGCTTGGGAACAAAACTCTCTTCCCCCACGAACTCCGTGTCGAGCGCGAGTTCCGCACTGGCCTGCAACTGGTGGCACAGCCGTTCGAGATCCGCATGCGTGGTGATATAGCTGGACTCGCTTGATGTGGTCACGCTCTGATTCATTCCGCAGGGCTGTACGGTCGATCCGGCGGCCTGATCGGCTCGGTATTGGTGAGACTGAGGTACTCCTTGAGAAATTGGTACGCTTCCAACATGCGACGGAGTTCCGGCTCGGAGCTGCGATCCCCCTGGTTCGCGTCGGGATGGAGCTGTTTGGCCTTGTGGCGAAACGCCGCAGTGACATCGGCTAGGGAGCTTCCGAACTCGACCCCCATGATGGCATAGGCATCCACGGCATTGTTCACTCCCGAACTCTGCGAGAGATCCCCGCCCCCGCCGCTTGCGGCCTTCAACATGTCCGCCAGATTGAGCTTCCGCCGCCGCCGTCGAGGACGTTCCCGGATCTCGCTGTCCAAGTCATCCCAGCGGTCCTCGACAAATTCCAACCGCGACTCCAGACGCATGGCCCCTGACAAATCGGAAATCCCCTCCAATTCTTCTTCGATCTGGAGCAGCGACTTGACGATCTCATCCAACCCTTGCTCGACTCGAAAGTAGCTGTCGACGCGTTCCTGCATCATCGTATCGACGGCACAATCCATGCTCTCCTCGGTTTTCGACCGGAGCGAACTGATGCGCTTTTGCATCCCGTTCCTGAATTTCATGTACTTACCGGCCGAGAATGGCATGCGCGTCCCATTGGGTTTGCAAGCGCCGTGCATTGTAGCATAGCCGGCGCAGGCGTCAGAAGCGTAGGGATGGATCCCTTCAGGTCGGAGAGAACTGATCGCTGATTTTATTGCGGCGCCGTGCGACACCGGTTTCGTGGGCGGCGGCCGAAACCGCCTTTGACACCCTTGGCACCACTTCCTTATCAAAGATGCTGGGGATGATGTAGTCCTCGGTCAACGTCGTACGGGGAATCGACTCGGCCAGCGCGTTGGCGGCGGCAAGTTTCATCGGTTCGTTGATCGCCGCCGCTTGCACGTCCAACGCGCCGCGGAAAATTCCGGGGAAGGCCAAGGCGTTGTTGATCTGATTGGGAAAATCCGACCGGCCCGTCGCAAAGATGCGGCAATGTGAAACGGCCAAATCCGGCGACACCTCCGGATCGGGATTGGCCATCGCGAAAACGATCCGGTCCGAAGCCATCAAGTCGAGATCCTTGGCCTTCAACAGATTTCCGACGGACAGACCGATGAATACATCGGCCCCCTTGAGGGCGTCTTGAAGAGTGCCGGCCGGCTGGAGCGGAGTCAGACAGGACAAGAGATCCTTGCGGCAAGCGCGCAGGCGCTCACCGTCGCCTTGCAAAATGATCCCCGGTTTGTCGCAGCCCACCAGATGGGATACCCCCGCCGCCAGCAGCATTCGGCAGCATGCCGTGCCGGCGGCGCCGAGACCGTTGACGACGACCCGCACCTCCTCGATCGCTTTACCGACCACCGCGAGCGCATTGGTCAGA
Organism: Nitrospira sp.; assembly: GCA_035328385.1. Classification (GTDB taxonomy): domain Bacteria; phylum Nitrospirota; class Nitrospiria; order Nitrospirales; family Nitrospiraceae; genus Nitrospira_C. The sequence goes on from DAOLIU010000021.1 coordinate 19,581, forward strand.
GCCGCAAGAATCACCACCGCGGTCCCGTGTTGATCGTCGTGCATCACCGGGATGGTCAGCGATTCCTTCAGGCGCCGTTCGATCTCGAAACAACGCGGCGCGCTGACGTCCTCCAGGTTGATGGCGCCGAAACCCGGGGCAATCGCTTGAACCGTCCGCACCACTGCATCCACATCTTGCGTATCGAGACAAATCGGCCAGGCGTCGATGCCGGCCAATTCCCGGAACAGCATGGCTTTGCCTTCCATGACCGGCAATGCCGCCTCCGGCCCCAGATTGCCAAGTCCGAGAACCGCGGACCCATCGGTCACGACAGCCACGCTGTTGCTCTTGGTCGTGAAGGCATAGGCTTTGGACCTGTCCTTGGCGATGGCTTGGGAAACCCGTCCGACGCCGGGAGTGTAGATCATGGACAGCACGTTGCGGGTGTTGACCGGCATCTTGCTCTGTACGTGGATCTTCCCTCCCAAATGGAAGAGAAAAATCCGATCCGAAGCCGACAGAACCTTGACGTCCGGCAGCGCTCCAAGACGCAGGAGCACATGCTCGCCGTGGGCCTCGTCGCGGACATCGAACGTCACGTCCCGAACCATGGATGCGCTGGTGGCGGACACGATGTCGACCGCGCCAAGATTCGCGCCTTCCATAGCCAGAACGGCCGCGACATTTGCGAACATGCCCGGCTTGTTGGCAAGTTCGAGGCGAACGGTCAGCCGGTAATTGGAATAGGGACCGATATCGTTCATGGCCACCGGGTCGGGACGGACGAGATCAATCATGAGAATACCATAAGAGGCCGGTCGCAACAGCTCATCATTCCCTGGCACACGTCCGGCGTGAGCAGGGGTCATGCTTCATTGATCCCTTCTTCCGTGGAATGCTAAGGTGAGAGAATGTCCGCGCCGTCCCGCCCGCCCAATCGACTCGTTCACGAGACCAGTCCGTATCTGCTCCAGCATGCCTATAATCCCGTAAACTGGTTCCCTTGGGGACCGGAAGCACTCGCACTCGCCAGGACGCAGAACCGCCCGATCCTCTTGTCGATCGGTTATTCCGCCTGCCATTGGTGCCATGTCATGGAGCGGGAATCGTTCGAGAACGACTCGATCGCCGCGCTGATGAACCGGCACTTCGTCTGCGTCAAAGTGGATCGTGAGGAACGGCCCGATCTGGATGAGATCTATATGCAGGCCACCGTCAGGCTCAACCGAGGCCAGGGAGGCTGGCCGATGACGGTGTTTCTGACCCCTGAACAGCAGCCGTTTTTCGCCGGAACCTATTTTCCCCCGGATGACCGGTGGGGACGCCCGGGATTCCCCGCCGTTTTGAAGAAAATCGCCGAGGTCTGGGAACGGGACTCAGGTGACCTTCGCACGCAAGCGCAGGAACTGACCGATCGCTTGAAGCAGGAATCCCAAGCCGCATTCCCCATGACGGTCAGCGAGACGGTGCTGACGGAGGCGGTGCGCGAGTTCAGCGAAGAATTTGATGCGCGTTACGGCGGATTCGGTTCGGCCCCCAAGTTTCCCTCGGCCGCCGGGCTCTCCTTGTTGCTCCGCTGCTATCGTCGCTCGGGAGACCCGACCGTTCTTCAGATGGTCACGAAGACGCTCGATGCCATGGCGGCCGGCGGCATCTACGACCACATCGGAGGAGGGTTCGCGCGGTATTCGACGGACGAACGGTGGCTCGTTCCCCACTTCGAGAAGATGCTCTACGATAACGCGCTCCTCACCAGATCGTATCTGGAGGCCTTTCAGGTCACCGGAAAGTCGGCCTATCGTGCGATCGTCCAGGAAGTGCTCGACTATGTGTTGCGTGAAATGACCGGCGAGGCCGGAGGCTTCTATTCGTCCACCGACGCGGACTCGGAAGGAGTCGAAGGCAAGTTCTTCGTATGGACACCGGCGCAGGTCCGTGCCGTCCTGCCGAACGAGGACGATGCCAAGCGATTCTGCGCGTGCTACGACATTACCGAGCAGGGCAACTGGGAGCATCAGAGTATTCCGAATCGGCTGCGGCCCATTGAGGAGGTCGCGCGGGATCTCCAGATTTCCACTGAAGCACTCCGGAACACCGTCGACCGCTGCCGCCCCCTCCTCTACCGGGCGAGGGCGCAACGGCAGCCACCCGGACTCGACGACAAGGTGATCACCGCATGGAACGGGATGATGCTGGGCACCCTGGCGGAATCGGGTCGCGTGCTGGGGGTGCCTCGATATATCGACGCCGCCCGCCGGGCCGCCGACTTCTTGCTGACCGTTCACCGGACGGCCTCCGGCCGTCTCCTGCGGACGTCGCGCAACGGACATGCGCATCTCGACGGCGTCCTCGAGGACTACGCCTTTCTGGCCGAAGGGCTTATCGACCTCTTTGAAGCGTGCGGCATGGACCGCTACCTGTCGGCGGCGCAGTCGCTCGGAGAACAGATCCTGACGTCGTTTCAAGACGACGTGCACGGTGGATTTTTCACGAGTTCACGCGAGCACGAAGCGCTGATCCTGCGCGGCCGCGAAGGACCGGACGGCGCCACACCCAGCGGAAACGCCGTGGCGGCCCTCGTACTCGCGAGACTCGCGCATCATTGCGACAGGAAAGACTTCCGCGAGGCCGCCGTCGGCGCCATCCGCGCATACGGAAAGCAGATCACCCGCTATCCCAGGGCCTTCGCCAAGAGCCTGGCCGTCGTCGATTTCCTGACGGAAGGTCCCCTTGAAATCGCATTGGTGGGTCGGGAGAACGACCCCGTGTTGCAGAGCTTTGCGGATACACTGCGTTCGATCTACCTGCCCAATCGGATTCTTGCCGTGACGCATCGGATGGACGGAACCTCGACGCATCCGCTCTTGGCCGGTAAGACCGCGGTCAATGGAGCGGCGACGCTCTATCTGTGCCGGGATTTTACCTGTCAGCAACCGATCACGGACCCTCGCGAAGCGGCAGACGCAGTCCGAGCCGCGCGGCAGACTTTATTGGTGGTTGCCGGAGACCGACTTCTGAAAGGGCAGAGTCTCGCCGGCTTCGCGACGGCGGAAGGAACGGCCAGATATGCGGCGCGGCAGGTCAATCGTCCCAATGCATCTCACGGGCTTGAGAACGGCTACGTCCCGTTCGGCGCGACCGGCCTTACCGCGTCCAAACTCGGATTCGGCACCTACCGCGTCGACGCGAGCGATCCGGAATTCAGCCTCGCTCTGGAGACGGCGCTGCGGAGCGGCGTGAACCTGATCGATACCTCCACCAACTACATGGACGGCGACAGCGAGCGAGTCATCGGTTTTGTGCTGCGACGTCTGGGCGCGGAACAGGCTCTGTCCCGTTCCGAACTCATCGTGGTTTCAAAGATCGGATACGTTCAGGGGCAGACGTTGATCCAGGCGACGGCCCGGGAGCAGTCCGGAAACTCCTATCCGGACATGGTCAAGTACGGCGAGGGACTCTGGCACTGTATTCATCCTGAATTTCTGGCCGACCAATTGGCGGTTTCGCTCGATCGGTTGGGTCTGCAAGGATTGGACGTCTGCCTGCTGCACAACCCGGAATATTTCCTGTCTGAGGCCGCGCGTCGCACGGACGCGAACCTGGAAGAAGTGCGCGAGACGTTTTATCATCGGGTGCAGGAGGCATTTGCATTTTTCGAATCGCAAGTGGCGATCGGTCGAATCCGTTGGTACGGCGTGTCCTCCAATACCGTCGCGGCCGAAGCAGATGCCGCCGACGCGACGTCGCTTTCGTGCTTTCTGGCTGCCGCGGAGGCGGCGGCGGCCTCACAGGGGCAATCCCGGCACCACTTCGCCGTCCTGCAGTGTCCCATGAATCTCTTTGAAGCAGGGCCGCTGCGGACGAAAAACACCGGAAGCGACCGGCAAGAAACGGTGCTGAGCTTGGCCCGGCAAGGCCGGCTGGCGGTATTGGTGAACCGCCCCTTGAATGCCATGACTGATCCGAAAGGCGGGATGCTGCGGCTCGCGGACCTTCCATTCGAAGGCCGTCCCGTCGATCTGGAAGCCCAGATGAAAGCCGTGGAACGGCTGGAACGGGAGTACCGCGACACACTGGCGCCCTCGATCCCCAATCCGCAGCAGGGCATGTCGCCGGCCGATTTTTTTAATTGGGCCGCCGAGCTGCGACCACTGGAGGGGCGCCTTCAAGGTCTTGAGCATTGGGAGCAGATCGAGCACCAAGTGATCGCCCCTCATGTGAACCAGACCATGCAGGCGGTCCCGCGTCTGATAGCTCGAGAGAAGGCCGACCGATGGGAGGAATGGCGGGAGCGTTACGTCCCCGAGCTCTTGAACCTGCTTCGCGGTCTGCGGCATCAGGCGACGGAGAAAAGCCGCCACCGAAGGCGGGCTGTCGCGACCTTGCTCGATCCCCTTCTTCCCGAAAACCGACGGAGCGAGTCGCTGTCCCGGAAGGCCCTCTGGATCGTCAGCAGCACGCCCGGCGTGACGTGCGTGCTCAACGGCATGCGATCAAAAGCCTATGTGGAAGACTCTGTCGAGGTACTTCGGTGGGCCAACTTGGCGCAGGTGCATTCGATCTACGATCGGTTGCAGGCATCTACAGACGTGTAACGTTACTTGTGGCTGCCGATGAGCCGCTGCAGATTTCCAATCCATGAACCGTCTTCGTCGACCGGCGCTTTCCCCTGTTTCTTGAGTCGAGGTCTGCCTCCGAGGTCCCTGGCGCGAAACGCGGCATCTCGATAGTGGGAATTCGTTTGAGCGACACGGCGATAGAGCGAGGCCGCCTCCTCGTGCTGGCCCGTCGCCTCCAGGGTTCTCGCCAGAAAATATTGCACGTCCAGCACTTCTTTTCCCGACGCGGATTGGTCGTTCAACGCCGTGCGAAACGCGTGAAGCGCACCATCCGTGTTGCCCATCGCCCTGTGGCAGAGACCGATCTGGGCATGAGCGCGCAGCCAATACGCGGGATTCTTGGCCACCCGTTCGAACATTTCCACCGCCTCGTCCAGCCGCCCTATTTTTTTCAGTTCCAGTCCCTCGTCATAGTCGATTCCCGGAAGCCGTTCCCGCCTCATGACCGACGTATCCGTATTTGAAACGGCGGACTCGCAGGCAGAAAAACCCGTCTCGATTTCGGCCGCGTCCTCCGGAGCATTGGCCAGGGTGGCCAGATCTTCCTTGCCTGCCAGGGGCAGAATGCCTCCTTTCCCTCGATCGAGGGCGGCTTGCGCGACGATCTTCGACGTAATCACCCTCGCCTGCTCGGCAAAACCGTAGGTCAAGGCGATATCGCAGACTTGGTTGATGAGCCGAGGATTCCCGCGGGTCAGACGATGCACCAGGGCGCAGGCTCTCTTGGAGAAAAGGCCGGCATGTCCCCCTGCAACCTGGAGACGGTGACCGATCACATTCGCCGTATCGATGTCGGTCAAGGGCTCGAGATGATAGTCCGCCACAATCCGCTGAGCGAACTGACTCATGTCGACGCGTTTCAACAGCAGTTGGAGATCCGGCTGACCCGAAAGAATGATCTGGAGTTTCAGCTGCTTGCCGTCGTTCATGTTCGACAGAAGCCGCAATTCCTCGAGCAGCTCGGCTCCGAGGCTCTGCGCTTCGTCGATGATCAAAATGACCCGGCGATGCTGGCGGGATTCCTGGCCGAGAAACTCCGAGAACAGGTGATACGCCTCCACCGGATCCAGCCGCTTCTTCGCCAGCCCAAGCGACAGGAGAATCCACGGCAGCAGGTGTTCGACGTCGTAGCGGGCGTTGGTCACCAGACCGATCGCGAACTTCCCGCGATGTTCGGCCATGAGTTTCTGCAAGAGGGACGTCTTCCCCATCCCGGGATCCCCCGTGAGCACGACGAACGGAGCCTGGCTCAACAAGCCGTATTCCAACAGGCTGTATGCGGCGCGATGCGTCGACCCGGCGTACAGGAAGTCGCTGTCGGGCAGCAACGCAAAGGGTTTCGTCTTAAGGCTGTAAAATGATTCGTACATCGCGGACTCCCAGTCAAATCATCATCACCTGATTCAGTGGGTCAATAGCTTTCGCATGCCCGCCGGACTCAGCGCAGAGCGGCCGGCCTTGTTGATGACCGTGCCCAAGACGGGCCGTCGGTCTTTTACCAACAACAACGCCCGTTGCAGCTCCTCCACCGTGGTCTTCCCTTCCTCGACGACTAACAGCAGCGCGTCGGTATAGGGGGAAAAGGCCAGCACGTCCGCGGTATGGAGCAAGGGAGGGAGATCGAAGATGACCACCCGGGAAGGGTACCGATGCTTGAACTCTTCGACCAACGCCAGCATCTTTGGCGAGATGAGAACCTCGGCCGAATTGGGGATTGCCCGGCCGGCTGGAAGAACCACGAGCCGTCCCATGTCGGGGTGAACGAGGAGATCTTCGACCGGCTCATTGTCGAGAAGGTAATCGGTCAATCCCTGGCAGGCCCCCATGCCGAAAACTTCGTGAATTCCGGGGCTTTGTAGATTGGAATCGACCAGCAATACGGTTTGGGTCATCTCCATGGCCAAGCTGACCGCAAGATTCGCGGCCACCAACGTCTTGCCTTCACCGTACCCGGGGCTCGTGACGCCCAGGACGTTCCAGTCGTGCTGACGAAGCCGTTGCATGATCTGCGTTCGCAGGATCTTGTACGCATCGACATAGGGCCCCTTGCCGTAGGCCGCCATGACGCGTTGCCGGCGAAGGACCGGCATGGGCACCTCGAGCGATCGTGTGCGTGTATAGACGATCGGCCCGAACTCCGAATGATCGTTGTTCCGCTCGGACGACCGGAGAATCGCCGAATGTTTTCCCCGATCCTTGAACAATTGAACCGCCGCTCGTAACCGATCCATGGTCAATCTCCTTGCTTACGACGCTGTCCGCACAGCCGGCTAGTCGATTCCAAACCGTTTCATCATCCCGTACCACAACACGTCCAACGGCACGATGAATACATGAACGGCCGTCAGAACTGATACCACTGCGCCCACTCCAACGCCCTTGAACACGAGGTGCCGGCGAAGGATTCGCGCCAAGTCCTCCTCGTTGGGCATGAAGGGAATGACGGCCAGAGGGAACAATTGCGTCAGTTGAGCCAATTGCTCCGGCGTGCGTATGGAATGGTCCAGCGCATCGACCGCCAAGCCGGCTCCCAACCCACCCACCGTAGCCAGGATGATTCCCACGAACGCCAGCGCCAGCCTGTTCGGCTTGTCCGGCTTCTCCGGCAGACTCGGCGGATCGATGAGGGAAAACCGTTCACCTTTCCGTTGCACTTCCAACCCTTCCGACACCTTCGCCTCCAGCAGCCGAGAGCGAATATCCTGATACTTCTGCGCCGACGTGTCGCGGTCCCGCGTCAGCGTCAGATATGCCGGCTCCAACTCCGGGGTTCGCTCCAACCGCGTCGTGTATTCCTGCAGCCGATGCTTCACCTCGGCTCTGGTTTTCCGGAGTGCCTCCAAGGAGGAGACGGCCGAATTGAGCTGCGCCTGAAGGTTGATGTACGCCGGATTTTCCGGCCTGATGGACGGATTCTTCGACCCGGCGGCACTCACCTGTTTCACCTCCCGCTCCAAGGCGCCGATCTTTCGCTGTGTGGCGACGACATCCGGATGATCCTTGCCAAGCCGCTCGGACTGCGTGGCTAGGGTCGCGCGCGCGTCTATCAATGCTTTTGATGCTTCTTCCGGCTCTGGCCGAATCCCGGTCTCCCGCTCCAGAGCCTCGATCTCCTGGCTCATCTTGATAATGTCCGGATGATCCGCCGAAAAGTTGGCGGAAGCTCCGGCGTACTCGGCTCGCAGGGCCCGCAAACGTTCGGCGGAATCCAGAATACGCTCGCCGTTGACGGACATGATCGGCGTATTGGGCTTGATCGTGGCCAGCTCGCCCTCCAGGTAGTTTCGTCGCTCTTCCAGCGTCCGACTCTGCTGATCGATGTCCACCAGTTCGCGGTCCGCCTGGTTCATCAGTTGTTGGTTCAGCGGCAACAGTTCCGGCAGGGCGCCCTTCGCCCGCTGCTTGAATGCCGCGATCTGATCGTCGAGACGGCTGATGTGCTTGGCCAATCCGTCCGCTTCCTGCTGGAGAAACGCGGTGGCTTCCTGCGCTTGACGCTCACGGCTCTTCAGGTTTTCGCCCAGGAACAGACTGGTCAATTCGTTGGCGACTTTCTGCGCCAGCTCGGGTGACTGGCTTTGATATGCCACGGTGAATGCAATGGTGGCTTTCGTCGGATGTTGGGTGCGCTTATCGACGACATCGGCGCTGATCACCTCCACGTCGATATCGTTGATAAAGCGCTTGATGACGTCCTCGACCGGACTCCTGAGTCTCAGGGTCTGGTAGAGGTCGTACTGTTCCACGACCTTCCACAATGTGGTGCGGCTCATCACCTGTTGCTTGATCGTTTCAATCCGCTGGTCGGCATAGCTCGTAATCGTCGAGCGAACCAGGTCGGACGGGATTTCCTGCTCCTCGATCAGGATGGTCGCGGTGGATCGGTAGGTCGGCGGCCACAGGAAGACGGCGGTCAGACTCAACACGAGAAGACTCGCGGATGTCCAGGCCATGATGGCGCGCCTGCGGGAAAAGATCACCAGGAAATCCTGCAAGGTCGGTTGGGAAGACGGACTCGGCTGCGAATGGTGTTGGTGCATCATGGGTTCCCTAGTTCGACATGGCCAATTTGGGCGGGAAATACGTCAGGGTCAGCATGGCCGCGTTGGACGTCGCCGTATTGGCAAACGTGTCCACATCGCGCCACCCGTAGGTATAGGAAGCCTCCAGCTTCCACCAATCAAAGAACTTCCAACTGAGTCTCGGCGAGGCATGCGCATATCGCTGGCCGGGAAAGGTACCCCCCGAGGCGGTATCGGTGACACCGGATACGAGATAGCCTGCCGCATCGAGTGACGCCGTCACGGTTTCCGTGAGGTCGTACGAAGCCAGAACTCCGATCCGATCGGTTTGAATCAGCAGACCGAAGCCGCTCGGGACCACGTCACGCGAAGCCTTGACTTGGACCGACGCATGTTCGAACTTTTGCGTTAGGCCGGCTCCGAAGACCCAGATCGTCTTGCGATTCTTCACCGCATCAGTCGCCGTCGTCGTGGTCGAATTGACGTATCTTGATCCACCGTACACGTTCGCCGTCAGCGTTTCGGTGAATGAATGCGTGAATTCCGCCGTCACGCCCGGGAAATAGGCGCGAAACGGGGACGGAGAGCTGGTCGTATGATAGTTCGTGTAGGAGCCGGTGACCTGCACCGTATTCTGCTCGTCCACCTGATACCCCACCCCCGCGGACGCGCCCAGCAGTTGATAGTCCACCAGCCCAAGCCGCAATCCATCTTCGTACGCAGCGTCGGCAAATTGAAAGGCTGTTCGGAGAGACAGTTTTTCCGTGAGCATCCTCGTCCAGGTCGGATTGGCCGACCACAAGTCTCGCTGCGTGAACCGCAACACGACGCCAGTGGTCAGGAGCTCACCCATCAACGTGTTGTCTCTCGTGTATCCACCGGTGAATCCGAACACGTCGGTCTCCGTCCTGTACCGCAGAGTCAGCGGGAGAAAAATGTTGGTGAACTGCGTTTCTTCCCCTCCATAGTAGGAGACAAAATCCGCGGCTACGCGGCCGCTGGCCTCGAAACGCTCTGTCTTTCCCGCAAACTCCGCGGCCGGAGACACCCAATACCCATAGGTGGCGTCATGGGGAAAGGGCGTGAGGATCAAGTTGCTGTTGTAGTACGCCTTCGTCCCGATCGACGGGAGAATCGACCATTCCGCTGCTCCTGCGAGACTCGACAGACTACAGCTCAAGAGCGTGCTCCAGCGAATGACCTGTTGGACGAATCGGTGCATGTTGCGCCAAGGCATCTTCGGCCCGGTGTTTCTCGGCCACGGTCTGGGCACAACGGTTACGGCACCATGACGACATCGCCGCGCTGCAGGAGAATGTTTTGCTCAAGATCATTGCCCTTCCTTACGTCGCCATAGCGGAAGTGGAATACCTGCTGCTGGCCTTTGACGCGCCGCACGATCTTGATGTCGTTCTCGCCCGCAAACGGCGTCAATCCCCCGGCCAGGCTCAAGGCCTGCAACACGTCGGTGTAGTGGCCGATCAGATACTCTCCCGGTTTGTTGACCCGCCCGACCACGTATATCTTGTAACTCAAGACCTTCATGACCGAGACGGAAACATTGGGATTGGGAATAAACTTGGTGAGCCGCTTGACGATATCGGCTCTGATTTCTTCCACGGTGCGGTCTTCCGCCATGACGTCTCCGACGAGGGGAAATGAAAACATGCCGTCGGGGCGGACAACCACTTCTCTGGTCAATTGCTCATCCTTCCAAACCGAGATGAGGAGAACGTCTTCCGAGCCGACCCGATATCCCGGCCCCACCTGCGCTCCGGCGGATCCCGAGTCGGACGCGTCGGGAGTCGGCACGTTTCCCACGCACGACACGGCGAAGCAGAGCAAACCCAATCCGGCGACCACGAAGTAGCTTGAGCGAGACATGATGTGACCGTTACCCCCTGATCTGCGCGAGCACCTGTTCAGCTTCCTCACGGCCAGGAAATGCCTCTGAGACTTTCAGAGACTTGGCCAAATAGTCGCGCGCCTCGGACGCTTTGCCGGACTGATAGTAGGCCATGCCCAAGTGGTAGTTGATCACCGATGCCTCGGGAGACTTCCCGACAGCCGCCCTGAGCAATCGGAGCGCCTCTTCCTGATGTCCCATTTTCAGTCTGACCCAGGCCAGTGTATCCAAGAAAGCCGGATGCGGCGCCTCCTTTTCGAAATCACGACTCAGCGCAAAAGCCTTCTGCAGACTGGCTTGGTCGCGTTTGTAGTCCACCAACAACACCGCCAGATTGTTCGCGGCCAGGATATTTCGAGGATTGATCCGCAACGTTGCTTCATAGGCCTGAATGGCAGCGTCCATCCGACCGGCGTCGGATTGAGCCGACGCCAGGAGCATGGACAGTTCTTCACTCTCCGGCGCGGCGGACAGTCCCGCTTGAATGATCTGCACCGCGCGGCCGGGCTCCTTTTGCGCCATCCACATGCTTGCCCAGTCGATCCACGGAGCGGTCCACTTGGGATGTATTCGCGTCGCCTCCCTGAACTGTTCGTCCGCCAGTCCATACTGACCCGCAAGCGTCAGGACTTCCCCGAGCAGACCGTGCCCGAAACGATGGGTAGGATTGGCGGCCAGTATCGTCTCCAGCCTTTTCTGCGCTTGCGCAACTCGCCCTCGTGCGATGTCCAACTTGATCACGGCGAGGAGAGCGTCCACGTCATTCGGCGCCAAGGTCGTGGCGCGCCCATAGGCCGCGGCCGCCTCGTCCAACTTGCCCTGTGCCTGGAAATAGCGTCCCTCCGCCATATGAAACGAGTAGGAGGCTCCTGCGGCGCCGCGCAGGCGTTCGAGGGTCCGTCCCGCCTCGTCAAGATTTCCCGTCAGAAGATCCAGGCTGATCAGCATTTCGAGGGCCGCCACGTCGTCGGGACGTTGCTTCAGAAGATCGTCGAGCCTGGCCCTCGCTTCCCGGTGGCGCCCGCTTTGACTTTCTAGGACGGCGAGAGAACGACGGGCATCGACTTGGCCCGGGTACAGCGCCACGGCACGCTCGAAACTTTCGCGGGCCAACGAGGGTTCCTTGGTCAGCAGATAGGCCTGCCCAAGCAAAAATTGCACCCCGGCCTGTTCAGGCTGATCATGCAACACCGTTCGAAACGCCTGCACCGCATCCTTGCCGTTGTGATTCGCCAAAGCGATCTTGCCGGAGAGCGTCAGCGCCTCCGCCGATCGCGGATTCTCTTTCAACGCTTCACTTACTCCACGTTCCGCCTCCGCCTGCCGGCCTTCCTCGAGATCCATCTCGGCCAATTTGACTTTCGCCTCGAGTCCAATCGGTTTGTCCTGGTATTCGTCTATCAATTCCAGGTAGCGAGCCCGCGCCTTGTCTGCCGCCCCGTGCCGCCGATAGAGACCGGAAAGAGCAAACTGAAGTTTCCCCGAATGCGGAAGGTGTCCGACGGCTTCCAACAGTGCTTGTTCGGCGGCGGAGACATCCTTGCGGGTAACCAGAAAGTCCGCCAACATCAGTCGTCTCGACTCACTGTCCGGGTCCAAGGCAACGGCCTCACGCAGAACGGATTCGGCCTCCCTCTGCGCGCCCGTCGTGTCAAACAACCTGGCGAGCTTGAGCCGGTGGTCAAACGACGCGGGTTCCGCCTCGATCATGACGCGGATGACGGCTTCCCCTCCTCTCGTGTCCCCGGCTTCCAGCAACGTGTTATGCAGATTGTTCAACAAGTCCATCTCGTGAGAATGGGTCTGCAGCGCCCGCCGAAGCACCGATTCCGCCTCCGCATAGCGTCGCTGCTGCCGATACAACGTCGCCAGGAGAATCGCCACGTCGGGCTCGGCAGGAAACTCTGCGGACAGGGCCTCGGCTTTCGATACGGCGTCCGGCACTTTGTCGTCCGTTGCGCCGAGCACGGCGATCTTGAGCGCCAACGCCTGGGGATGGCGCGGATGCTTGGCCAACACCTTGTCGGCCGCGGCCGTCACATGCCCGCCCAATCTCGCTTCCAGGTAATATTTCGCCAGCGTGATCAACGCCCCGCTATGGTCGGGAACGAGTTCCACGACCTCCTGGTAGAGTTTCACGGCGTTGCGCCAGTTTTTTTCCTTCTCCTCGACTTGCGCGAACAGGAAGTATGCGTCGGCGTCCTTCGGGTCGATCTTCAATACATTCCGAAGCGCCACCCTGGCCTTCGGATAGTTACCGGCTTGGATGTACTCCTGTGCCAAGTTTCGATACTTCGCCTTCCGCTCTTCCGGACCTCCACAGCCCAGAAACCCGGTCGCGAGAACGCACAGCATCAGGAGCGTCAATTGGCGTTTCACCGTTTCACCTCGTCTCGGAACCCTTAAAACCACACGCGTATGCCCAGACCGAACAGGATCCACAACGACACGAAACCCAGCTGCTTCACCCGGTCTGAAAAGGAATGCAGCAACAACTCGAAGGAAAAGAACAACACGATCAATTTGGCGGAGAGCACCCCGAGCATCGAGACATCCACGCTGACCTCCGGAAGCAACGGAAACATGACGGCCAGGAACACCATCAAGTAGTCGAGCGGCGTCGTCTGGAAACGGCTTTCCTCGCTGAAACGAAGACTGAGCAGCACCATGATCGCCATGACGAGAAAGAACACGTTGTGAGTCACGGCGAACCCCGAAGCCGTCCGGAGCCAGGAATCTTCATGGACGTACAACAAGAAGGTCGTGCCTACGTACAATCCGCCGCGAACAAAATAGGGGACCAGCCGCGGCAGCACGGCCAGCCCCACCAGCACCACCGCGAAGAGACCAATCGAGAGATATCCCACGTCGGACGGAACGTGCGCCGGAAGAAAGACCGTCGCGATCAAGAAGAACGGGACCACGATGGCCAGAAACCGGATCGGCAGATCGGCCAGCCAGGATCCGTTCAGGAACTTCATCATCCGTCCCTGTGCATTCCAGCGTTCCCTCCGTGACGCCGGCAATGCGATCAAACCGCGGCCGGCTCCGATGAAGACGGCGAGCACGCTCGCGGCGATGACCAGATACAGCGGTACGATGAGAAAATCGGAACGCCAACGCAAGGCATACGCCAGGCCGACCATGCCGGCCTGGACGGCATAGATGACCGTCACCGCCTCAAAATGCGACAGGCCGATCGCCAGCAGCTTGTGGTGAATATGCGTGCGGTCGCCGACGAAGGGAGACCGGCCTTCGGCCAGTCGTTGTCCGAAGACGCCCAGCGTGTCCAGAAATGGCAGGCCGAGGAGAAAGAGCGTCAAACTGGGACTAAACGGCCCGCGTGTCGAGTCGGTCACGACGATGGCAAGAACGCCCATAATGAATCCGAGCAGTTGGCTTCCGCCGTCGCCCATGAATATTTTTGCCGGATAGGTGTTGTAGCGAAGGAAGCCGAGCAGCCCTCCCAGAAACGGAACCGTCAGGATGAGAACCATCGAATCGCTCGAGAGATAGGCCAGGTATGCGATTCCGCAAAGGCTCAGGAAGGACAAGCCACCCGCCAATCCGTCCAACCCGTCGGCAAGGTTGACTGCGTTGGACACCGCCACCAAGAACAGCAGGGTCAACGGAATGCTCACCCAGATCGGCAGGACCAAATCGAGCACAAAGGGCGTGTCGTGGAAGCGGATCCCGCCCACGACGACGACGGCAAGCGACGCCAGCAGCTGTCCCACCAGTTTTGTCCGGTATCCCAGGTTGACACGATCGTCCCATACCCCGAATCCCAAAATGACGAGACTGCCGAACAGCACCGACATGGTCGTGCGGTCCTTAGGTGCCCACCAGACGATGGCCAGACAGGCCGCGACGGCAAAGGCGATGCCTCCGATTCTGGGAACCGGATGCGCATGTACCTTTCGCTCCCCCGGCACGTCCATGATCTGGAACCGTCCGGCGATGAGTCGCAGTGGCGGAATCAACGCCATGCACACGAGAAGGGATGTCATGAAGCTGAAAAACAATTCGCCGTTCATCGCAGTGACCTTCACTCTCCTCGGACCGACCTGACTCCTTTTTGCCGTGGCAGGTGTCTAATCTGGAACAAACCGGCTCAGTTCAGGCTCGATCGCCACGGCAAACTCCTGAACTCTGCGATCCGCCGACGCCTCCGTTTCACCTGCGCCGATCAGAGAAGCAATCCGCACCAGAGCTCCGTCGGTCCGGCTCATCGTCATGGCGTCCCACAGCAGATAAAATTTCACGAGATACTCACTGGCAAGGACGCGATCGCGCTGCTTGAACCAATACAGCACCACCTGACGTTGGTCTTCTTTCTGGATGATGACTCGGTTGGCGACGATGCCTGCGTCGGAGCGGACCGAAGACGGGACGGTCACACGTTCAAAGGACGAGATCTCCCATCCGCCGCCCGGCAGACAACTCTGGGGTGAGTGAGCGGACTGCCCTTTCTTTTGAGACCGATAATACGCACTGTAGAAGTTGACGGGAGCCCCGTCCGGGGCGCGGTAATCAGCCAACACATAATCGTCGAAGCGAAGAAGGTCGATGAACTGCTTTTCGAGAGGCAGGAACGTACCTTTCCAGCCCTGCAAGGCCATCGGGAAATCGACGAATTGCGCCCGCGCGGGAGGACGCTCTTCCCGCTGATCGATGGCCGCCGATGCCATGGCAAAGGGTACGAGCAGGGCCACACTGTAGAGATACACGGGACCGGGAAAGGACGGCCGTAAGGCAGTGGGCGAAAGGTTTGGCATGTCTGTTCCGACTCCAAGAGGATCGGATGTTTGCCGGTTCGCTGACGAACGCATGGAATCCACGGCGACTCTCTTCGAAGGGATCATCGATAGAATCCACACTTCGAACAGCAACACCCCCAAGCTGCTCATGAACAGCACCCAGCCCTCGAACAAGTGGTAAAAGCCTTCGGCGGCGCCTTGGCCGTACGATTCCACCAGGATGCCGATGACGCCGATTCGAAATCCGTTGATCAGAATCGAGATGGGGACAGCCGATACGACCAGCAAGACTCGTTTCCATGTTCTCTCCTGATACAGATACGCGCATAAGAGCGCGAGCGCCGTCAGAGGGAACAGGTATCGAATCCCGCTGCAAGCTTCGATGACTTGCAATTGGACGGGGCCGAGGTCGATGACGTTTCCCTCACGAAATGCGATGACTCCGATGAGCTGGAGGAAACCGACCCCCAACGCGGACGACCACAACTGCAGCTGACTCGCTAGGCTGGCATACATAAACGTCGGCAGGGGGATCGCCGCGAGGAGATAGCCAAGGGGAAAGGCGATGACCTTCGTTCTCGGAATTCCGATCAACGATACCGTCAATCCTACGATGACCACCCAGAGTGACACGTGAAGAATGAAAAATACGGTGGTAAATTCCCCCACCCCGTACAGCAGCAAACCTGCCGTTATGATCCCTACTCCCCACGCGGACTTTTCTATTCTGACCTCCGCGATACGATGCCGCAGCCGCCAGATCAAGAAGAGTGAGACGAACGGAACGAAGATCCCGAATCCGTAATCCTGGCTTCCCCACCACAGGCGCAAAAGAAACTCCAGGCTGTCGGAATACATGTATCCCAGCAAGCCCACGGCAGCGACCGCGCTCACGATAAGTGACAAGCTGGTGTTCATGGATGATGCGCGAATGTCTTAGAACTGTGCGATGAAGCCGAGCTCACGGGAGAAGGAGTGTTCGATGATCGGACATGGTCGACTGCCGAAGGTCGATCGGCTGAAGGATCGTTGTTTTACCCGTGGTCGTGCCATCTGTCTCTGGGATCATTCACAAGAAAGGGCTTGGCAACCCTGTCG
>DAOLIU010000022.1:0-35846 GCA_035328385.1 Nitrospira sp.
TGCGGACGGGCGCGAGTCGGTGAGCGCCCAGTGTCTTGAGGCGAATCGTCACCGTTCTCACCCGCCCCGAGCTGCCAAAGCAGCTCTTCCTCGGGCCGTTCGCTGAGCCTCTGAGCGACGCGAGAACCGCTGGAGGACTTTTTCAACATCCTGCTAGGATGGGCTCGTCCGTATGATGCGAAATACCGTCGTCATCTTGGGATCGGGATACACCGGTCGCCGGCTCATCGCCAGGTTGACTCGGACGTCGAGATCGTTTCTCGCCACGAGCCGCGATCCCGATCGGCATCTGGGGATGCTGCCCCAAGGCCAGCGCCTGAGTTTCGATCTGCATCGTCCGGAAACCTGGACCAATATCCCTCTCGAGACCGACATTGTCTGGTGCTTCCCGGCCGCTCCGCTCGATCTAGTCCGTGACTGTGCGGAAGTCCTGAAGGTTGGAACAGGCCGTTTGGTGGTGCTGGGCAGCACGTCTGCCTACGGCACGGGCACGTCACAGCACTACCCGCCGCCATGGCTCGACGAAACTGCGCCGATCGATCTGAACCAGCCGCGTGTCCAAGGTGAGGAATACCTCCGTCAGAAACTAGGCGCCGTCCTTCTGCGCGTCGCCGGCATCTACGGACCGGATCGCAGTCCGCTGAACTGGATCAGGACCGGCAAGGTCGGCCCGTCGCGGCGGTTTGTGAATCTGATCCATGTGGAGGACTTGGCGGATATCTGCCTGCTGGCGCTGGAGAACGGCGCAAAGGGGGAAATTTACAACGTTAGTGACGGCACGCCTCGGACGTGGGAACAAATCTGTCTCGTGGCTCGTGAGCGCTGGGGCGTCTCCGCACCGGTCGAAGCCGCGGGGCGGGAGCCGGGCAAGCGAATCGACACAAGGAAGCTTCGCGAAGCGCTGCACGTACAGCTTCGTCATCCCGATCTCTACGAATCTCTTGGGTCATTCTCGCAAAGCTAGCAACCTCGCCCATCCAATCCCCCTCCAGTTTCTCTAATTCCTGATCGTTGAGGGGTCGCAGCGACCGAGAGCGCTGTTGGAAGACAGTTTCACCGTCCGACTACCGCAGCAGAGCCATGACTGCCAGGCAGACGAGCAGATTGTTGATGGCATGCGCCAGAATTCCGGGTAATAGGCTTCCGGTCCTTTCGTAGATCCAGGCCCAGAGCACGCCGCTCCAGCAGACGCTGACGAGTCCCACCGCCCCATATCCATGTGCAATGCCGAAAATTCCCGCGCTGATGAGGGCGGCGGGAAGAAAGCGGAACTTCCGGCGCAGGATGGCGAACAGGAGGCCACGAAACGCCAGTTCCTCGAAAATCGGGGCAAAAACCACATATTCGATCAAGCTGACGAACGTCTGGGCCGGCGAGCCCCAGACCAGTTCCGCGTCGAACCACTCGGTCCAATGGCTCGTCCATTGCCAGTGCTCCGCCAGGCGATCCATCGCCCATTCGCCCCAGAGTCCCGCAGCCACCACTGCCACCACCGCAGCGGCGAGACGACCCAGCCGGTTCCACGGCACGTCGAGACCAAAGCCCTCATCGAAACTTAGCCCCGACGGACGGAACAGGTGGTAATAGGCCAGAAGCAGGAGGGGAACATTCGACATCGGGATGGCCAACGCCCGGAGCGAAGCATTCTCGGGCGGCATATAGAACAGAAACACTGCCGTGAGCAAGGCACCGAGAGCTCCACCGCGCAGGAGGACCGCGGCTCCGACTCCTCCGGGCCATGGCGGAGGTACTCCGATCGAATGGAGCCGAATCGGATCCGTGCCTCCCTTGCGGGCCAGCCACACCCGGATCAGCACGACCGTGCCGAGGAGCATGGCCAGCAGCTCGACGAGCGTCAGTTTCCAGGAAAGATTGAACATCCGGTCGGCACGGGCGGCGCTCGCGGCTTGAATCGAGGCGGCGAGTTCGTGATTGCCGGCCTTCCTCGCCAGCCGTTCAGCCAGGCGATCATAAAACCAGCCGGCCGAAAGCACCTCGGCCACCTCGGCCTGAAACCGCTCGAGCGACTCCCGATCGGGAGTCGTCCCCTCGGCATGGGCGGCGCGGATCAACCGGGCCAACTGCGGAAAGGGATCGCCCAGACGGTCCCATTCGTGCGCCGAGAGGAGCGCTTGGGATACTTGCCCCGACTCAGCCTGTAAGACTGCCAGTTGAAGCGGCACCACCGGATCTTCCGAAACCTGCGCCAGCTCGCGATACCAAGCGATGGCCTGCAGCCTCTCGGATGTGCTGTCCCCGGTGATCCAGGCGAGCACGAGCTGTTTCCATTCCGGCGCGCGGCGGAGTCCCTCCTGCGCATCCATCGTCCGACTCACCATCCGGGCGAGTGCGGTTTCCGGTGCCTCCATGCGGTCGAGTTTGGGAATTGAGAGGGAGAGCCATACAACCGATGTCAAGGCCAAGACCAAGAAAACGGCCGCCAGGACACTGATCACGGGGGAGAATCGATGGGAATACTCGCCTACGGGAGGAGGCGCGTCCGTGGCGCGCCACCAGGAGGATGTTTCAGGCGGCGAGGTCGGACCAGAAGCCGGAACAATGGCGTTCGACTGAGTGTCCATCGCGAATCGACTATAACATGGCAATTTTTCAACTCGAAACCCCCTCGGAATAGTTACAAGGCCCGTCCGGCTCCGCATGTTTCCCATGGCCTCAGACTTCGGAACTTCGCTATACTGCCGCTCGCCGATAGGCATGGGGAATCGGATGGCTACTCGTGAATTCATACCGCCCAGGCGGTTGCTGCTGGGCCCCGGGCCGAGTCAGGTCCACCCCCGAGTCCTGCGCGCTATGTCCGCACCTTTGATCGGCCACCTCGATCCGGCCTTCTTGGCCATGATGAACGACGTTCAATCGTTGCTGCGGAGCACGTTCCAAACCGGCAACCGCTTTACCATCGCCATATCGGGAACAGGATCGGCCGGCATGGAAGCGGCCATCGTCAATGCCGTGGAGCCGGGCGAGACGGTCCTGGTCGGAGTCAACGGCGTCTTCGGTACGAGATTGGCCGAGGTCACGGAACGTTGTGGAGGGAAGGCGATCCGTCTCGAGGCCCCGTGGGGCAGCGCCATTGAGCCGCAGGCCGTGGAACAGGCGCTTCGCCGGTCCGGACCGGTCAAAGCCATTGCCGTGGTGCATGCGGAGACCTCGACGGGACTCTGGCAGCCCCTCGAAGCGATCGCGCAATTGGCCCGGCAACACGATGCCCTGCTGATCGTGGACGCGGTCACGTCGCTGGGCGGGATTCCCGTCGATGTCGATGCCGTGGGGATCGACATCTGCTACAGCGCCACGCAGAAATGCTTGAGCTGCCCTCCGGGCTTGGCCCCGTTCACCATGAGCGAACGCGCGCTGTCCGCCGTCACGCGCCGCCGCACGCCTTGTCAGAGTTGGTACCTCGACATGAAGCTCGTGGCCGAATACTGGACCGAAGGGACCAGAACCTACCATCACACCGCGCCGATTTCCATGCTGTACGCGTTGCTGGAAGCCTTGCTCCTCGTCGAGGAAGAGGGACTTGCCGCCCGCTTCGCGCGGCACCACTTGAACAGCGATGCATTGATGACCGGACTCGTCGAACTGGGCCTGGCCCCTCTGGCCCAGCCCGGACAGCGGCTTCCCATGCTCAACTGCGTCACCGTTCCGGATGTCGTCCCCGAAGCCGAGGTCCGAGTGCATCTGTTGACCCGTTACGGTATCGAAATCGGCGGAGGACTCGGCCCGCTCAAGGGCAAGGTCTGGCGTATCGGGCTCATGGGCGAGTCCTCGACCGAAGCTCATGTCCTGCGGCTGCTGAATGCCCTGGAAGAATTGTTCATCGAAGGCGGCTGGTTGACCACACCCGGCCTGGCGGTCGGCGCTGCGTCCCGGATCTACAGTCGCGCGAATCCTTAGCCTGGAGGTTCACTATCCATGTCGGACAACAAGCCCTTGTTGTGGGTACTCGGCGGCGGAGCCTTCGCGTTCGTTGCCGTGACCACCTATTGGATTTTCGCTCTGACGCTGGCGAACCACATGAAATCCGACCTTGTCCCGCCGGACAAGGCCTCTTCTTACATTCATGCGCTGATCGAAGCCAACCGGAAGAACTATACGGAAAATGTCGTCAACAAGTTGCACTCCGCCGGCATCGCGGAGGCCATCGAGCATTGGAAGGATGAACGAGGCGTCCCGTTGCCCGCTCAGTTCCTCCTCGAGACCGGCCGGCTGGTGGCGCAGAAGGACCTCAAGTTCTCGTTCCGACTCGCCAGCCTGACGCCGATCTACGCCTGGAACGGCGCCAATACCGATTTCGAACGGCGAGGACTCGACGCAGTGGCGAAGGACCCCGAGAAGCCGTTCCAAGGCTTCGTCAAACTGGAGGGCGGCAGGTTTTACCAGTCCATCTATCCGGATTATGCCGTCAATCAGTCCTGCGTCACGTGCCACAACCAACACCCCAACAGTCCCCGGCGCGACTTCAAGGTCGGCGATGTCATGGGCGGCATCATCATCACCCTGCCGATCGACGCGCCATGACCGGAACCCTTGCTATTCGCTCGGCCCGGGTGATCGACGGAACCGGACGCGTGTGGGACAAAGCCACCGTCATCGTTCGCGGCGACCGCATCGCCGCCGTTGGCGGCCATCGGGACCTGTCCGTTCCTCGCGGGGCCCATATCGTCGACGGCCGCGGATTGACGCTGCTGCCGGGAATGATCGATTGTCACGTCCACTTATGCCTCGGCAGTGAAGCGGACGTCGTGACGGCCGTCGAACAAGACAGCCCTTCGCTCACGCTGCTCAAGGCGGCGCGCCGCGCCAGGCAGACGATCGAGGCGGGCATCACGACGGTTCGGGACGTGGGTTCCCGGGACCACTCGATTTTTGCCTTGCAACGGGCCATCGACGCGGGGGTTCTCCCTGGTCCCCGAATCGTCGGATCAGGGCTCGCGATCTGCATGATCGGAGGCCACGCCCGCTTTATCGGCAGGGAGGTCGAGGGAGAGGCCCAAGTGCGAGCCGTGGCCCGCGAACAGCTGGCCGCAGGGGCCGGAGTCATCAAAGTCATCGCCTCCGGCGGAGTCCTGACTCCCGGCACTTCACCCGATATCGCGCAAATGACCGAACAAGAACTGGCGGCCGCGGTGGCGGTTGCCGGAGAGGCCGGCAAGAAAGTGGCGGCCCACGCTCACGGCGCCTCCGGCATGAGGAACGCCATCCTGGCCGGCGTCCATTCGATCGAACACGCGACGCTGCTCGACGAAGAGACGGTCGGGCTCATGCGGGAGCACGGCGTCTTCGCCGTCCCGACCTTGTCCGCGCTGGCGACGACCGCTGCTTGCCGCCGCGGCTGCGGCATTCCGGACAGTGTACGGGAGAAGGCCAGGGCGATGACGAAACGGCACCAGCGGAGCTTCGTGCAGGCCTACCGGAGCGGCGTCCGCATCGCCATGGGGACCGATGCCGGTACGCCGTTCAATTTTCACGGAGACAACGCCCAGGAATTGGAGCGCATGGTGGCGTTGGGCATGACCGCCATGAACGCGATCCTCTCGGCGACCGCGGAGGCCGCGGAGTTGCTGGGCCTGCAGAACACCGTCGGAACGATTCAGCCCAGACGGCGGGCCGACCTTCTGTTGGTGAACGGCAACCCGCTCAAGCGGATCGGAGTGCTGTGCGAACCGGATCGGATCGTCGGCGTGATGAAGGCGGGACGATTCGTTTCTGGTCCATTGGCTCAAGCCTGATTCCCGCAACGGGATGCGCGGCCGATCCCGGACGGGTCATTCGGACGCAGCTCACCGCCGTTCATAAAATAATTCCAGCGCGGCAGCGAAGCCGTGAATGCGCCCTTTGCGGATCATCGCACCCAACCCTTTGCGGAGTGCGCGCACGCCCGGTTCGTCGTTTTTCCCGACCACCCCTTGCGAGACCATCATCTGCGTGGCCACCTCGACCAAGCGTTCCGCACGGCCGACCATTTCGTCGGTGATGAATTCTTCCAGAATTTCCGCCGCGCGGGCATGGATGATCGTTTCTTTGAATGAATCGTATCCCTGATCGGCCACCGTCCGCTCCCGGATGACGGCAAGCTCGTCCTTGATTCGGCGGACGTCTTTCATGAGGATTGCAAAGAGCTCCTTACGCCCCTCGTCGAAGAGCTTCTTCTCCATTTCATCGAGAATGACGGCCGTATCGACGACATCGTCCCTGGTCTCATCGCCCCAATGCAGCCGGTCATAGCTCCGCCGTTTTTCCGGATCACCGACGATTTCATACGCGGCATTGATCTCCCGAATCCTGGCCTCGGCGCTCCGGCTGTTGGGATTCCGGTCCGGATGGTGCTCGAACACCAGTTTCCGATAGGCCTTCTTGATGGTCTCATCGGAAGCCTCGCGGCTGACGCCCAAGACTCTGTAATAGTCGATACGCATCGCCTCCGACTATAGCAGGATGGGGAAAATCTCTTCCAGCAGTCCGGCTATGCCCAGCCCGCCCGGTCGACACATAGGCTTGTTGTATCCGTAGGCACAGGATCCGCAGCTCGCGGTCATCTGGAATCCCATAAAAATCTTCGATAGCACATGCCGCGGCGCCCGGGTTTCCGTCTCTTGACTTCATGCACGGCGTGCTTAGCTTATAACGTATGGATACACCAGCTACCGGCGAACTCCTGACAAACGATGAGAAGAAGGCCGCTGAGGCGGCGTTTGCTCGCCGTCCGTTCAATCCCACATGGTCGGCCAAGGCCCGCGCCGTTTATGACGGGATTGTAAAGGTATTGCCCCAGACTGCCGACACGCAGAACGACGATCCTCTGCACGATCCCGTTTCGGCGGCGGACCCCGGTGGCCCGCAACATGCCGCCGATGCCGGAACGGAATCTTCCGGACCGGGCCCGTCCCAATATAACGAATCGTTCCCCGAGCCCGAGGCATCCGTATTGTCCGGAGGAATTTCTTTGGCACAGGCGCTGGAAACGGGTGCGCTCATCGATGTGACGCCTGCAGCCAAACAGTTGGGGTTTTCCTTTTCCGTCAATCTGACGCGTACGCTGTGGAACACCGGCATCGCACCCGGTGAGGCCATCACTCCGGAGGAGCAGTCGGCGCGGCTGAGAGACGTGCTCATGGCGTTGCGGCTCCGTCTGGCCACTCACGCAACCATTTCTCCGTTGATCGATTTTCCCGCGCTTTTGACGATTCCGCCCAATACTGTGCCCCAACCGGTCCCGCTGTTCGCGCTGCTTCAGCAGAACGGCGAGGATGGAATGATGATCACAGTACTGTTGCCGAACGAAGTCTCAACCAGCATCATTCCGATGAACTAACCCATATTATTCATGACCGCTTCTCCTGCAACCGCCGATACGAAGCCGGAAATCATCTTGAGGTGTCATACTCTCGCGCCAAGATCAATGCAATGGCGCTCGACCTCGCAAGCGCGGTGGCGACGCACTTGACTGCCAGGTTCCGGCAGCCAAGCGGGCAGGCTCGCCGCTCGGTCGGTCGACATACTGTGTCAAGTATGCCTTCCTTCCTTGCGGCTCCGCGTGCCCGTCTCGCCTGGCGTCTTGGCGGTTTCATCACGAACCGTCATGAACAATGTGGGCTAAGGATCGAATCCGTTCGTTCCTGCCTTGCTGAGAAGCCATCTCATCATGAGTTCGTCAGCCGGCCTGCGTCGGATTATCGTTACGGCGATCAACAAGGCGCAGGGAATCCACACCCAGATACATTCGCTGACCAGCACGTTCACGCCATGCGCACCAAGGAGATCCCAAAGCGACATTGAGGAAACGTGAATAGGCCGGAAGGGAAGAAAATACCGAGCCGGATCAAAGGGTGACAGGAACGCGACGCCCAACCCGCCGTCGGTCATCGCATCAAGCACTCCATGAGACACGGTCGAGACAAATAGAAAGCACCAGAGGCGAGCGGGACTGATATCACCCGCTCCCCCGACCAGCCTGGCGAAAAACCAACTGAGCAGCATCGCGAACAGAACGGAATGAGTCAGGCCTCGGTGTCCCAACAGCGAATGATACGGGAGCCCGGCCCAAAAGCCGATGGCATCCAGGTCCGGCGCTTCCGCGCAGAAGATCCCAATCGCCCAGTACCGGGGAGGTATGCGCGGAACTCGGAGTCCGACCGCCACAGCGACCGCGACAACCGCATGGGTGACGGGGGACGCCATGGACAGCAATGTGGTCTCCGACGAATATCCACGTCAAGCTTCTACCTCATCGTACGAACAGGGCAGTTTCAGATAGCGATCGACCGATCGTGCCCATTGCAGCAGACTGCACCGGGGTGTAAGGTAACTTCCGGCTATGGTACGAAATCCAACTTCGACTTATGAGAGAGGGCGGCGGCCGATGACATCCGAATTAAAGATTCCTGTCTCCATCGCATGGGCGGGGTTGGCTCTATCGGCTTTTATGCTCATTTTTTCGGGGTGCCACCGTGCCCCTTTCGATCCCACGCCCGTCGTTCCCGCGAGTTTCACCCTCCCCTATTCGGCCAAGGTGAAGGTCAGCGAAGTCGGAACCTTTGAAGTCGAACCGGGAGCGAGTATGGGCGCGGATCCACAACTGCAGAGCCGGGTGAGCCGCGCGACCCCTCCGTTGCTGTCCACCAATGATCCGACCGACTGGGAACGCACGACCGTCAAGTATTTGACGACGAGAAAAACCTTCCGGAGCGTCGTGCAGGAAGGAGCGGCGGATTTGGACCTGACGCTCCGCATCAACATGTATGTGGATCCCAGCGTGGCTTCCGACTTCAGTCAGATCTATCTCGCCGTCACGGATGCCACTCTCAGCGATCCTCGAACAGGCCGGTCCTTGATGAAGTATTCCGGATTCGGAAAAATGCCGGGAGACAAGAAGGACAAGGCCGCGATGGAACGAGCCCTTCATGCCGCATTTCGCGACGTATTCAGCAAGATGGAAAGCGATAAACGGCTGCTGACGCTATAAAAAGGGCTGCCTGACTTCGAGCCGGCCGTTCCCCGACGAACGGTCGCCGGATTCCAGAACCATGCGGGAGGCCAACTTCCGCTCCCCGGCTGCACTCCGCACCTTCCCATCGATGCGAGCCTCCAACAGACGGTCCAGGATGATCTTGAATCGGGGACCGGGCTTGAGGCCGAGCTTTGCGAGATCACGTCCATCAACGGTGATTTCGATGTGACGATCTCTTCTGAGATAGCGGATGAGACGCCGTCTCACGCGATCCGCAGCCTCACTGTTTATCGATGTCCGGACCTTGGCAACCAGCAGCACGAACGCCTCGTCCGGCAGCCCGGCGAGACGGCGATACACCTCGGACGCCAGAATCCGTTTACGAGACAGTTTCACCAGGAGCTGAGCGGTCCGTTCCCCTGCGTAGGATAAGGCGATCGCCTGAGCCGAGGAGAGTTGCAGACGCTTCGCAACCGCTCGGATCACGGACGGACCAGACTGTGAAAGGAGCGCCATCAGGCGGAGCATCGGTGCGTCCACAGGTCGACTATCTTTCCGCGCCTCCCACCACGCCAGCGCAGAGGAGAGAGAGTCGAACACCCGCCTGGCCGTTTTTCCGTATCGAAGCTCGGGATGAAGAAATCGAAGGAGTCTTAGCCGGACCAACTGTTCCACCGACCGGTCCGGCCGACGCTCGCCGAGCAGGAGAAACATTTCGTTTCGAAGGCGAGGTCCGGATAGACGCTCCACGAGGTCCGTCGCGGCTGCCACGGCCAGGAGACGCGCCGTTTCAGACTCGATGGCAAAGCCGAACCGTTCCGCGAAGCGGATGGCCCGGAAGATGCGGGTCGGGTCATCTTGGAAACTTCCCTCGTGAAGAATCCGGATCCTCTTGCCTTCGAGATCCCGGACGCCTCCAAATGGATCTTCCAACCGACCGAACGGCCCGGCATTCAACTTGATCGCCATTGCGTTGATCGTGAAGTCCCGGCGGTACAAGTCTTCCCGCAAGGACGCCGGTTCAACCGCCGGCAACGCGGCTGCGTGAACGTAGGATTCACGGCGGGTGGAGGCGACGTCCAACTTCAATCCGTTCGGCATTTGCAAGCGAGCGGTCGCAAATCTCTCAAAGAGTGTCGCGGTCGCGCGATACCGCCGGCAGACGAGGCGGGCGAACGCCATGCCGTCACCTTCCACGGCCAGATCGAGATCCAGGTTCTTGCGATTCAACAGCAGGTCTCGAACCACTCCGCCCACCAAATACAGCGCTACCCCCTGTTCGTCCGCCATCCGTCCAAGACCGCGCAGCAAGGCACGGTGCTCGTGCGAAAGCTTCCGGAGAAGGCTGGTTGGATATGCAGGATACGATTGGCGGCGTGCTAGACGATGGCGCTTCACGCTGGCCTCCATGCTATTTGGAGGGGCCTCCCCGCTTTTGTGTGCCATCTCGCTTGTCGGTCAGATCCGACTGCTGCCCACCGGGTTTGACCACCCCGGCCGTCGCTTCTTTCTTGGCCTCCGCCCGCATCTGCTGTCGACCTTGCTGTGCCTGGATCACGACCTGCCCGAGGTCGATGCCGAACTCGTTCGCCATGGGTCCCCATTTCGTCCTGTTACCCCGTAGTTCGCTCACTTTTGAAAGTGCAACTCCCACCGACGGAAAACGTTTAGCATCCTGCTTGGTCAATTCCTGTGCAAAGGCAAGTCGAATACCAATTTCTCCCCATCCAACCTTGGCTTGCCGCAATTGCTCGACGACGTCCTTCTCCACGTGAAATTGCCGGGCCATGGCTTCGGCATAACTTGCCGGATTCCGCCCTGCGGCATCTTCGTCCATTTCTTGCTGGGTCACTTGAATCTTCACATCGTCCGACGCGGGGGGCAGAAGTTGCGCGGCCACGGGACCGGTTCCCAACATACTCACCCCCACCAGCAACCATGCCGCATGTCGCATACTCAACCTCCTCCTTAAGTTCCAACTCAGCCGCTGGCTCACCCAGATTCCTAGCCCAACACCCCCTCCTCACCCTATCAAGAGTTCCGGAGAACATACCTGGTTTCGACTCGGGATCGAAACCAATCTTGGCCCACTCGCACGGATACCGCTCTGTGTGGGCACCCATGCCGTTTCGGTCAAACCGGTCATATTTGCACAGTTTTATGCCGTTTTTTCTCTGTGGCATGACTCAACTAGTGAAGCCGGTACCGGCCTGCCACCCAAACTCTTTGTATTTCCAATATGGACGAATGAAAACGAGCCTGGGCACGTGCTTTGCTGAACCTGTGCCTTTGTGCTGAATAATCATTGCCTTAAGGAGGCTTCCATGATCAAGACAAAGAAGACGATCCTGCTTTCCTTGTTGACGGCCACAGCGTCTGTTGCCCTCCTTGCCGCAGGCACGGCCTCGGCCAAGAGTTCCAAAAAGTCGCAATCCTATTCC
The DNA here is from genome assembly GCA_035328385.1 of Nitrospira sp. GTDB lineage: Bacteria > Nitrospirota > Nitrospiria > Nitrospirales > Nitrospiraceae > Nitrospira_C. The sequence goes on from DAOLIU010000022.1 coordinate 11,410, forward strand.
TCGGCCGCGGCAGCGGCCTCATCGATGGGAGCAGTCCCACGAACTCAGGAGACACCCAAGGCCGGGCGGCATGATGAAAAACCCGGGCCAGCTTGGAAGACGATCGGGGGAACCCTGAAGCGCATCGAAGGCAACGCCTATACTGTCGAAGACTATGAAGGCAACCAGGTCAGGCTCTATGTCGGACAGGGGACCAAGCAGATAAAGCAAAAGAAAGTGGGGGACAGTGTCCGCGCCGAGATTACACGAGGTGGCTTCGCCAATTCCATTCAATAGCTCCCACAGAATCTGCGCACCAGCGCACACGTGCTGGCGTCCAGGAAGAGGCCGACCCCATCTGGGGTCGGCCTCTTCATTTTTCTCACCATCTACGATTATCGCTGCAAATAAGACGAGGAATAGCGACGGACTTGCGATGGACCGTCGACTCTAGCGGTAGCAGTCACTGGGCTGAGATCGAATGGAAAGTCTAGCCTGTCTCGGGCTAGAGACTAACGAGGTTGGAAATCATGTTCCATGTCCAATCGGCCGAATGCCCGTTCAACTGGATCGACATGGCCGTCACGATTGCGATCGAGTTCAAGAAAGTGATCGCGCGTGATATCCGGCATCTGGGGAACCGGCATCCCCGACGTACGGCGATTCAAACGAGGGTCATACCGCTGCGGAGTTTCCAGCAGGCCATAGAACATCAACTCCCTCTGCGACGGTTGGGGCACGAATGTCGCCTTCGATGCTTTGTTCACGTCGGCACGCCGGAGAGTCTTACTGCGGCGCGATGAGGAAGCGCGCGTGGCATGCTTGGGCCGCTGAATGACATCTGCTTTCTTGTCGCCGGCGGATAACCGACTCGCTGTACCTCCTGGGAACGCACCGTGCTTTGTTATCGGTTTCTCCGATAGCCTTTTCCCGGTTCCAACCGCAGAGGAAGGCTGTTTTTTGGCCTCCTTCATTCCTGCCGCGACTGGGCTGCCAAACGGGGCAATGAGCATCATGACACACAAACACACAACAACCGATTGTTGAAGACGCCGAAACATGAATCCTCGTATGGTGAGAATCCTTTCAAGTGTAGCAGGCCGATATAATCTCTTTATATCATCAGAAGTTAGGGGATCGTCTCGATGCGGTCACCCTTCCCGAGATACTTGTCAGAGGCCGGCTTGTTCCCTTACCCTGTGCAAGCGGAGGCTTGGATATGGACGACCCGAATCGATTGACCCAGAAGAAAGAGCAGTGGGCGAAAGCCCGCCGAGGGGGAGAGGAACGGGAAGTGTTTCATGAAGGGGATGACCGCCTTCCCCCTGGACAGCATGTGGTTGAAACCTTCCCCGTTCTTGATCTCGGTTTCAAACCAGATATTCCTCACAGTGAATGGACGTTGTCGTTGGGAGGATTCGTGACAACCCCCGTCACTTGGACGTGGGAACAGTTCCAGGCACAACCTCAGTTCAGAGACGTCTCCGATTTCCACTGCGTGACCAGCTGGAGCCGTTACGACAACGAGTGGGAAGGTGTCAGCTTCAAACACATCCTGTCAGTGGTCGCGCCATTGTCACTGGCCAAATTTGTTCTGTTCAAATCCTACGACGATTACACCACCAATCTCCCCATGGAAGCCTGTAACGATGATGACGTGCTTCTGGCCTGGAAGTGGAACGGAGCCCCCTTGACTCGTGAGCACGGCGGCCCCGTGCGGGTGATCGTTCCGAAACGATATGCGTGGAAAGGGGCGAAATGGGTCAAAGAGATTACGTTTTCGGATAAGGACGAGAAAGGATTCTGGGAGGTGCGGGGCTACTCCAACACCGCATTGCCCTGGCTCAATGATCGGTACGGCTGAGGCCAAGAAATGCTTCGAGCCATCCGATGACCGGCGTTATTTTTTCACCCATCCGCCGGGACCTTCCACATAGTTGCCCGGCTGGGTATTCTGAATCGCCTTCTCCCCAGCCAACACCTCGACGGCATCCAACGGCGTCTTGTTCCTCTTGGCAATGTCCTCATACGCCTGGCGCCGCTTCTTGTTCACGTCATTGACGAGGGTTTGTACGTCCTGCCCTGACGAGGTTACGACACCCAAATAGCCGTTTGCTTTCTCTCCGACCACTCCTTTGGCCTTGGCTTCCTCCAGCGAAATTCCAAACACGGTGGAAACGGGCCATAACCAGCACACCGCGGCGACGAGGATCATCCCAATCTTTCGCATTGGATCCCCCACTTCAGAAAAGCCCGCTATCGCTCGACAGCACACGATCCAATTCTTTATCCACCTTGACCCGAATCTCATGATCAATCTTGACGTTCAAGTTGATCGTAATCGGCTTTTCAGGAGCCGCCACCTCCACCCTCGGAGTACAGCCTGCCACGCAGGCTGTCACGCCGATGAGAACCCAACGAATCGTGGCTGATTGTCGCGTGCGGTGATACGTCGTCATCGCTCCCGCCCTATGGCCGGACAAACTGGCTTTCGACCGAAGTCTCTATAGCCTGAATGAGCTTGAGGCTTTTTAGTAAGGCCGGTACATTTTCCTGCACCGTCAAATTGAAATGGATCGGCGGCGACTGCTTCATGTCGGGATTTCGTCCTTCGAGCCGGGCCTTGAGGTGCAATATCCCTTCTTCATCATACTGGGCGTCAACTTGTAGCACATTGTAGTGGAAGTTGTTGAGTGCCTGGAGAACCAGTTTCATGCTGGCATTGGCGTCCGTCAGAGCTTTGCTGGTCTCGGAGGACGCATGATACCGGATGACTCCGCCGGGCGGCCGGGATTCGAACACTCCGTTTTTGACGCTGATACCGGTGGGAGCCACGCTCACCGGTATGGTTCCGTCCAGCAGGCCGGTACCCTCCAACCCTTTTTGCTGTTCCAGACTCAAGACCTTCGCAAGATCCACCGCTCGCGCCAGCACGGTGACCGCGTAGGGAGGACGGGACAGATCCACCCGGAGGCCCTGACTCGCCATGGTCCCCCCCAAAACCTCCCACCGCGCATCGCGGACTTCGAGGATGAGAGACTCTTTCTGGAAATTCGATTCACCCTGGACGGTGAAGGAAATGTTTGTCGTCTCGATTCCCCGGGAGAGCGAGGCGATTTCGACTTTCGCGGGCCGCGATGTCGCCACTTTATCGGGCGGCGCCGCGACAAAATCTAAAGTCGTGTGCAGGCCGGCAAACGCGAATTCCCGATAGTGGCCGCGAAGGTTCTCCAGCATAATCGCCGCCGTACCGGACTTGATGGCGACGACATTCGAAGAACCCGCATCCCATGTCAATTCCGCAGTTGCTGTCGCCTTGCCTCCCTCTATATCTACTGGATAAGGCCAGACACCCCACAGCCGTTGTAGCCGGACTTTATCCCGGTCGAAGACGATCGGACCGATCGTACCTCGTGCCTGTCCCCTATGCGTCGCAAGGATATATTCGGCTTCGGCGTCCAACGTCGCGATGTGATCTGGAGTATCGACTCGGACGTCGGCCTTGACCGCTACTTCATCCGCCGTAACCCTAACGGTAAGATCGGCGGGGATGCTTCGACCAGCCTGCCGCCCGACGGTTACCCCCTGAACCACCACCATCCCCCGTCCCTTCCACTTGGTCAGGTATGCTCCACCTGCCTCCTCCAACCTGAGCAGAGCGTGCTGAAGCGCCACCTCCTCATCTGCCCGGCGGAGCAATGGAAGCCGTAATGTAAAAGTTGCCGGCAAGATATTCCATTCCCCAGTCGCCGGAACGAATCGGAACATCGGGGTATCGGTCAGCGTAATCGAGCCGCGATCTACACTGACCGCTCCCTGGCGGAACTTGACGGCCGTTATGGAGGACGACGGGAGGAGAGATCCGTGAATTTCAGCATTGCGCACGGAAAAGCGCCCTTCCACATTTCCCGTAACCCTTTGGGTGGAAAAAGCTTCGCTGAGCGACCTCGGAAGGTCTCCGGCGATATCGAACGTACCTTCGGCTGATTCGAGTTGGCTGCCGCGGAACGTGAGGAGAGCGAGAGACATCTCCGCATGCGCGGCGTCTTGCGCGGAATCCATCGACAGCGTCAACGGACCTTGCACCCGAATGCTTGGAGGCCAGTCGGCTACGCGAAGTTCGCCGCTCACTCCCCGCTTACTTTCGACCCGGAAGGACTGGGCGCCGGCAGGTAAGAACTTGCGATATCCGGCAAACCCGCCGATCTTCTTTGATTCAATGTCGGCCGTTGCGATCGTGCCAGGCTCGGCGGTCCAGCGCAGCTGCCCGGGATTTCCTGAAAACGTCCCGGTCACGGCCGCCGTCAACTTCCGTCCCACACCCGAAAGTGCTGGAAGCTTCACGGCCATCTGCATGGTCCCGTGCACCTGCGTGTCGGGATCGTGCCAGACGGAAGCCAGCGCCGCCGCCGTGGAGGCGGTTCCGACCCAATTGGCCTGAAGTCGGCCCGTCATATCTCGCCATTCGGATCCGGCGGGCAACACCAGCGCAAGAAACGGCGCTAATGCCTGCACATTTACATCAATGATTCCACGAAGCTGCGCATGTGCCTCGCCGACGATTGTCTCCGATCGCCAACTGATGATCGGTACGGAAGAAGGTCCGATCGCCGCAAATTGAACGGACATGATGCCGGTGGCGAGATCGGACACACGAAGTTCATACGCCTGCGTGTCGTATCCTTGAGCGGTGATGGTCGCGAGCAAACCTTCCCCCCGTTGACGGACCGACCCGGCTACCTTTAACTGCCTGAATGGCCCGGTCGCCTGTTGGCGAGTGAATTCCAATCGCCCAAGTTGCAGGTGACTCCAGGGAAGAAGTGGGATGCCCCTGACCAGATCGCTGACGGTGACCATGTTGAAAAGTGCAAGAAACTGTTCCTGCGCGCGCCGATCATCCCCTTCAGGCGCATGAGGAACCGGAGACGGAACAACCTTCAAGTCCATCCGTACGTCCGGCAACGTCACTTCATCGAACCGTCCGGTCAGCAGGCCGGAGAGGCTGTATCTGATCACCGTTTCCCTCGATTCGATGATCAGCGCCTCATCCTGAAGGAGCTGCTTCAGTCGCACATCGGGGATGGAGATCAGGCCCCATCTGGGCAATGCGATCCGAACCGTCGCTTCTTTGAATCCGGCGTCATGCAGCCACCGTTCAAGCAGGAGGGATACGGCCGGTGGCACGAGCAGCCACACCACCACCGCCAGCCCGCACAAGACTATTCCTATCGTTACGACCGTAAGCCCTTTCTTCATACCGCGCTCATCTGTTCCTGGTCGATATGTGTTCTCAGCCAGAGAAGGTTGGAAGTCAAGTCTGCGGATCCTGTACCCAATGCCGCACACAACCGGCTGACTTCCTCGGTGCATCCCGGTAACATGAGGCCCACGCACGTATACCATATGCCGACCGAAAGCCTCGCGATTCGCAGGATTGAATTCTGGCCGATCGATGTGCCGATGACCGATCCCTTTGTCGTCGCGACGGGAGTTCGTTTAACGGCGGAGAATGTCTTCGTGCGCGTCACCCTGTCGAGCGGAGTGCAGGGCTATGGCGAAGCGGCCCCGTTTCCCGAAGTCGGGGGAGAGACCCGCGATTCATGCCTGAATGCGTTGAAACGACTCGCTGAGCTCGCGCTCACGGAACGGGTCGACTGCTTCATCCACCTTGCAGGCATCCTCAAGGACGACCAGCCTCATCAGCCGGCCGCACGCTGCGGCCTGGAAACCGCCGTGGTCGATGCCTACTGCCGATGCCTGGGTATTCCCATGTGGAAGCTCTGGGGAGGCGCCGACGTTCGGAAACGAGAAAGCGACATCACCATCCCGATCTGCGACATGGGAAAAACCATCGACCTGGGACGCCGCTGGTACGGCAGAGGCTTCCGACTGTTCAAGATGAAGGTCGGCAAGGACGTGGAGGAAGATATCAGACGCGTGGAAGCGCTCCATCGTGCATTGCGAGGCATCGCGTTCATCGGCGACGGCAACCAGGGCTTTACACGCGACGAGTGTTCGGCTTTCGTCAAGGGAGTAAAACGATTCGGGGGTGTATTGACCTTATTGGAGCAACCGCTTCCACGTAACGATCTCGAGGGACTCGCCGCCGTTCGACGTGATACCGGTATCCCCGTCGCGGCAGACGAATCTGTCAGATCGCTCGACGACGCGCACAATGTCGTGACGAATCGCGCCGCCGACTTCATCAACATCAAGATCATGAAGACCGGCCTTGTGGAGGCTCGAGAAATCGCGGCCTATACGCTTTCGTCCGGGCTACGGCTGATGGTAGGGGGGATGGTGGAGACAAGAGTCGCGATGGGCTGTTCCTTCAGTCTGGTTCTGGGGATCAAGGGATTCGAGATACTTGATCTCGATACACCGCTGCTCCTGGCGAACGACCCGGTCATGGGCGGATATCGCTATGAGGACGCTGAGCTCGCCCCATGGCACGCATCAGGCCTGGACCTCTCGGTGAAACCCAGTCAGACTGCGACCGTCATCGAACGTGAATAGCCTACTTGTCGGCCGGCTTAGGCGCGGAGGAAGGCTTCTGGTGCGACACAATCTTTTCAATGCCGCCCTTGGGCCCTCCGCCTGCCTCCAGCCGAATGATGCCCTCGTCGCTCCAACCCTCTCCTCCGAATGCCATACCAGTATTGCTGCTTTGGCTGGACAGACCGGCTCCGCTGCTCGATGAAATCTTATCCGGCGCATACTGAACGATGGAAAAGGTCTGCTCTCCGGAACCGGACAAGGGCACGGCCATGGCGCGGAATGCACCATTGCCCGACTCACCGGCGACTTGAACGGACAAGGAATAGTATTTGAGGGGCTGAAAGGGCTTGAATCCCAATTCATCGATATTCGTTGTATAGGTTCCAGTCGAGGCATAGTGGATCTGTTCCAGACGATGGATTTCTGAAAGTGCGATCTCTGCCTCCACCGACTTGGCTTTGGCGATGAACCGGGAATAGGATGTCACACCCACAGCAATCAGCAGTGACACGATGGCCAACACCGTCATCAACTCCGTCAGTGTGAAGCCACCGCTGTCCGGGAATGATCGTTTCTTGATATCCATGAAATGCAAGCCGCCCTACCTGCGGGTGAACCGAAACTTCCCGAGAGCCTCGCCCATCGTGGCAAAGGCGTCGCCGGCCTCGTCGAGTGCTTGCAGAACCTTTTGCGACGAACCAGGCTGGCCTGTGAGTGCCGCGCGAATCTGGACCGTGGCCATTTCCGCGCGTGCCTGCTCACGCGCAATGGTGCTAAAGGATGTTTCGATCGCCTGCATCCCCTCGTTAATCGACTTTTCGAGTGCATCGAGTCGATCGACCTGTCGAAACTTCAGTCGGGTCGTCAGATCTCCATCGGCCCATTGGACGACGCTCGCCTCTAGAACCTGGAGTGGACCGGCCACTCGCTTCGTCAGTACCAGGCTGAAGATCGCCGCTCCCAAAAACAGAACCGGAACTGCGACCCATACCGTTTCGCTCAAGGAAAGGAGTTTCAGCGCTGCCTCCTGGCGGTCAGCCAGAGAACTGCCCGTATACAATGTCACGAGGGGTTGCAGATGGGGGCCAAAAAACGCGAGCGTGAAAAACAAGGCGGAGTACAGAAAGAGCAACACGCCGATCCACAAAACATATCCCCGCTGCATTCCGTGAGGAATCCGTTTGGGAGCATTACCGGGTTGCCGCAAATCCGCCACAGTCAGTGTGGTCATCTTCCTCCCCTCCTTGGAGCGGACGGACACCTTCTCGGTTTCATGTTCCGACCGCTTCTCCAGAGGAAGAATAGCATCGAATCACCACACGCCAAACAAATTCAGGTATATCAGCCGGTTTCACATTTCTTACAGAATAGAATTTCACCAAGATGTTGTTCTCGCCCCTCTCGCGTCAGGACCCAGGGGCGATTCGTCATTGGAGGTTGATGCCGTACGTGTTGCCCATGCCCGCAAGCAAGGTCCGCCACCCAATCCCCTTGCTCGTCCTGGTGATACCCCACAATCGGTTGGTTCAGACTTGCCTCACTTCAACATGTTCGGATCGGGCCGACCGCAGCTACAACTTTTCAAACGGCTGCTCCGGACGAGCGCCCGCCGGGAAAAACCTCCATCGGCGTTCGCGATCGACATCGAACGTGCCCAGGTAATCCAGCCGATCTTCCAACGAACGAAATTCTCTTAGCTCGACCAAACAACGATCCCCATCGAACATGCGAACGTCGTACTGACCCACCATGTACAGCAGGCCGGTGCCCCCCGCATAAACGTTGCGTCGGCTCACCCCTCCTGTATCGGGAAACAGCTCGCTCGTTGCGGAACAGCCGGCAGCTGTGACTTTCATACTGAGATTGTATCGGGCCAGAAATGGATGCGTCGCCACGCGCGTTACCGTGACCATGAAGCCGAGAGACGGCATTTCAGCCACGGCCACTTCGGGAATATCGCTGTTGCATGCCGCAAGGTGACTCCAGGCCCACAGTATGACGGTCGCGCGGGTCGGCCGCCTCACTTTGGAGCAGTAACTTTCGGGGATGCGCCGATGGCGTCCAATCCGGCCTGTGCACAAGCGTCATCGAGATGCGCACCAGGGGCGCCACCCACGCCGATGCCGCCCACGACCTCACCGCCGATCTCGATGGGCAGTCCGCCGCCCAAGATCAGCACGTCCTCGTTCATATCTCGCAGCGACTGCAAGGCCGGAACCTTGCCGATCAAGTCAGCCAACTCGCTCGTGGGGCGACGCAAGCTGGCGGCCGTATAGGCCTTCTTCCTGCTGCTGTCTATGGTATGCGGTCCGGCACCATCGGCGCGTCCCATGGCCCGAAGTTCTCCGGCACGATCCACCACTGAAGCACTGACTTTGTGGCCGTCCTTCTTGCAGGTCTCCACCGCGGCCTGTACGGCCCTGTTGGCCATCACCAGCGGCAATACCGACTCTTTGGGTAACTCTTCGGCCGCATAACCAACTCCCAAGAAACCCACACTGAACATCAACATCGCGAGCGCCGTCTTGGACGAACCGCGAAGACTTACCGACCGTCCACTAGGTAGCATAGGTAGCTCCTCCGGCAATAAATGATGAGAACACTGGCGAACCCTTCGGCAGCCTACGAAGCCGAGCCCGGCATGTCAAGGGGAGTTGTAAGGAAACGAAGGGAAGGAAGGGAAGACCTAGCTCCAGACGACTCGTTCCTGATTCAGCAGATAATCAATCACCTCGATACTGTCCCGCATTTGTGTTTGCGCGCGCTCCGACATAGGGATGACGGCCCCAACGATCTTTCCCGGCTCGATGTCATCAAGGGAAGGAATTCCATCCCCGGATCGTTGCTCAAGTTCTTGTCGGTAACTTGCCAAACTGCCCTCCGACGTTTCTGCACTGCTCCTTAATTTATTTCACCATGACTACCAGTGCTACAGCAATTCACGCGCCAGGATGAATTGCCAGTGCATCGTAATGTACTGTTAGCATAGCACATAGGCCTGGTGGCTCGAGGAGTAGACCGATAACCGCTTGATAAGGTAGCCGTTTCCCGTGATTACTGAGAAACCTTGGAGGTCGGAGGAAGTGCACCGAGGAAAGGGAACGTACCAACCCTGAGGAGAGGCGTGTCCCCTCTTAAGCGAAAATCGTCGCGTCCTGGGTCAACAAAGTACGGATCGCCCGTAATGTCCGATTGCGCTTTCAATTCGGGAGCCGGCTGATTGGGATTGCCGGTCCGCATATAGTCATGGTCGCCGTTGTACAGCGCATTGTACGAGGTATGCGCCCGGCTCGACGGCGCAATAAGAAACCCGACGCGGTTCAACCCCACCACATTCCCGGTCACCTCACTCTGAGATTGGCCGAGAAATGCCGCCCCCCCCCCGTTCTTCACGAGCGTGTTGCTGATGACTACGGCCTTCGCCTTGTCGCTCACGACTACGGCTTCGAAGAGGCTTCGGGTAATGACGTTTCGCTCAATGCGAACATCGGATTTACCGGCGACATTGACCCCGTGATCGTTATCGTGGATGAAATTCGCCACCAACAAGGCCTGAGTATCGGCAAACTGAACTCCCGTGGTCTCGCTCCCGCCGATCGTGCAATCCTCGATATGCGCGTCCTGAACCTGCTGGCTGAACAACATCCCGTTCACCGTCAGGCGTTTGAGTGTCACACCCCGCCCGTTGAACAAACCGACGGCGTGACCGCCGTGTTCGTTGATCGTCATATCGCTGATCTCCACATCCGTGGCTCCATAGGGCCACTTTCCCACATGGAGCACACCCACGATATCTTCGCGGCCAAGCAAGATGACCTGATCCCTTCCCGCGCCTACCAATTTCACCTTTTCCTTACTGTGAATCGTGACGTCCTGGCGGTATTCACCTGGTTTCAAGAAGACGGTGTCCCCCTTTTTGGCGCTATCGACGGCCTCTTGTATGGAGGTGAAATCACCGGAACCATCCAGTGCGACGACGATGGTTCTGGCTCCATGACCGGTGTCCTGGAGACGCTCCGCCGCAAGGCTGACGCTGGCAACGGCGAGAAACGTGATCGTGAGGGCAAGGATGCGCATCGGGTAAGGTCTTACAGGCGCGCCTATCGAGAAGTCAATCGGCGTTTGTTGTTGGGGTCTTCGGCCGCATGCTATGCTCCGCCCGATGATTCTCGTGGGGCTGACCGGGGGAGTCGCGACTGGAAAATCAACCGTGGCGCGGATGTTCCAGCAATGCGGAGCCATCGTGGTCAGCGCCGATGTCTTAGCGCGTGAGGTAGTCCGACCGGGAAGATCAGCCTGGCGGGAGATCGTCACAGAGTTCGGCCGATCCATTCTAAAACCCGACCGTACCATCGATCGACAGGGACTGGGCGATATCGTATTCCGCAATCCACGGAAGCGCCGCAAGCTCGAGCGCATCGTCCATCCCCGCGTGGCCAGGCTGCAGGCCAGGCTGACTCGACAGGCGGCCAAACAGAATCGTCATGCCGTGGTCGTCTATGAAGTGCCGCTGCTCTTCGAGGCAGGCGTCGACAAGCGGGTCGACCGGATCGTGGTGGTAACGGCTCCGCGTTCGACTCAAATCGCGCGCCTCAAGACTCGAGATGGTTTGCCGCGAAACGAATCGCTCCGGCGGATCGATAGCCAACTCCCTATGGACCAGAAAGTTGCGAGGGCCGATGCCGTGCTCAACGGGGCAGCGCCGCTCCCTGTCCTTCGCGCTGAAGTCCGCAAGCTGTACCGTCAGTTTCAACGGCTGGCGTAGGCTCTCCTCCTCTCCGTTCTGTCATCACCCAGTCTCCCTGTGCTAGAGTGAATTCCTATGCATGGTCTCATCATCATCGGATCCGGTCCTGCGGGACTCACTGCCGCGATCTATGCCGCACGGGCCAATCTCACCCCCTTGCTGATCGAAGGATGGCAGTCGGGCGGCCAACTCACGACGACGACCGACGTGGAGAACTATCCGGGGTTTCCTCGAGGCATTATGGGGCCGGAATTGATGAAGGAGATGCGCGTGCAGGCCGAGCGGTTCGGCACCCTGTTTCAGATCGGCGACGTGACGGCGGTCGATTTCACGGCCAGGCCATTCTCCGTGACGATTGACGGGGAGCAATCGCTCCGTGCCAAAGCCGTGATCATTGCAACCGGCGCCTCCCCCATTCAGCTGGGCCTGAGGAACGAATCACGCCTCATCGGCCATGGCGTATCCACCTGTGCCACCTGCGACGGGTTTTTCTTTCGGGGCAAGGAGCTCATGGTCGTCGGAGGCGGAGACAGCGCCCTTGAGGAAGCTCTCTTCCTGACCAAATTTGCCACCAAGGTCTCCGTGGTCCACCGCCGGGACAAATTGCGCGCCTCCAAGATCATGCAAGATCGCGCCATGAAGAACGACAAGATCACCTTCATCTGGAACACCGTCGTCGAAGATATTCTCGGCGCCGACGTGGTGACGGGCGTCAAGCTCAAGAACGTCGTCACGGGTCATTCGGCGGAAGTTCCATGCGCGGGCGTATTTGTCGCCATCGGCCACCGGCCCAATACGTCGCTCTTTTCTGGGCAATTGAACATGGATCCGAAGGGCTATCTGACCACCTCGAAAGGCACGGCGACAAGCGTTCCCGGCGTCTTCGCCGCCGGTGACGTGCAGGATTCCGTCTACCGGCAAGCTGTCACCGCCGCCGGCTCCGGGTGTATGGCCGCGATCGATGCCGAACGCTATCTGGAAGCTCTGGGCACGTGACGCCGCCTGCAGACGCACGGCAAGCCTATCGAACCGCGTACGGACGATGCCTCCCATGAAATATGTCGTCATTCACTATCATGAACTGGCATTGAAAGGTCGCAACCGTGACTTCTTCGAACGGCGGCTGATTCAGAACATCCGCTCCTCGCTTCGTGACCTTCATGTCATGCGCGTTGAAAGCCTGCGCAGTCGTATCCGCATCACCCTTCCGCCCGAGGCGGACGATCGGCAAGTGGTCGATCGCCTCCGGCGTGTTTTCGGCATCGCCAATTTTTCGTTCGCGGAAGCCGTGGAGTTGGATCTGGGAAACCCGAATCTCGATGTTTTGGCCGGCAGGATCGGTGATGCCCTCGTCCACCGTATGTTCGAAAGCTTTCGGGTGACGGCAAGACGCGCGGACAAGCGTTTGGCTCTAACGTCGATGGACGTGGAACGAACGGTCGGAGCCTATCTGCATCGGGTCACGGGCAAAAAGGTCCGGCTCAAAAATCCCGATTTGACGGTTTATATCCATCTCTTGACCAAGGAGGCCTATTTCTCATTGGACAAGATCGAAGGCCCCGGAGGCATGCCGGTGGGCGTCAGCGGCGCCGTGGCGTGCCTCATCTCAGGCGGCATCGATTCCCCTGTCGCCGCTTATCGCATGATGAAACGGGGCTGCAACGCCGTCTTCATCCATTTCTCCGGACGCCCGCTGGTAAGCCGCGCATCCGAGGAAAAGGTCCGTGAGCTGGTCCAGATGCTAACCGCCTATCAATACCGCTCGAAACTGTACGTCGTCCCGTTCGGCACGATCCAACGCGAAATCGTGGCTCAGGCGCCCGCACCCTACCGGGTGGTTCTCTATCGCCGTCTCATGGTCCGCATCGCAGGGGAGTTGGCGCAACGGGAGAAGTGCTGGGGCCTCGTGACCGGAGACAGCTTGGGACAGGTCGCCTCTCAAACTCCGGAAAATCTCACGGTCATCGAGGAAGCCGCAGAACTTCCAATCCTGCGCCCGCTGATCGGGATGGACAAGATGGAAATTACACGCCAGGCGGAACACATCGGGACGTTTACCATCTCGATCGAGCCGGATGAGGACTGTTGCTCCCTCTTTACGCCGCCGCATCCCAGCACACGAACGAGGATCGATGATATTCGAAGGATCGAGCGAAGTTTCGACATCGGTGGACTCATCAAGCAGGGCGTGGACGCCGCGGAACCGTCGGAATTCACCTTTCCGCCCCGGCACGCTCCAACGCCTTCTTCTTGACGATTCGAAAGTGCGACTCCAACTCCCGTCGCATGGCGAGGGCCACCAGCCAGTCCGGCACCACGGAGTCGATCGCGACCAACAGCTCGAACTCGGCGAGCGTACGGGTGCCGCCGTCCGCGGCGTTCAATGTCCAGGCGCGATGGTACCGTTTGAAATCCCCCTCCACGAGGTCGGTTACAATACTGCGATCCGTAACCGTGCGCGAGTCCGTGACCAGGCGCCGTTCTCCGGGCAGCAGGGCGTGCTCGATGCGCAGGTCGGTCCTGGCAATCCCGTCACGAATCTTGAGGTCGGCGAGCTTCATGCGCACCTCGAACAACTCCGGCCAGTGCGCATAATCCGTCAGAATGGCGAACACGACGCCGGGCTTGGCGTCAAAGGCGACCCTCGCCGTCGCCCGGACTCCACCGTCCGGCTCGGTTCTGACGTCAAGTTCATCCGAATCTGTAGCGGCGGCGGCAGGTGGAACAGTGATCCCAGGCGCTCCGATCGCACACGTCAACGCCAGAAGGATGGAGACCGGCGCGAGACTCCCACTACCCGACGATCGCATCCAGAAGCCGTTGGTGGATCTTTCGTACGCGCTCCAGCTGGCCTTTTGCGGGAAACCGCTCATAGAATCCCTCGGCCCGGAATTCTTTTCCCATCACCGCCCAAGGCCTGACGAGATCGGCGAACGGCTTGGCTGACCGCTGTGCCTCCCAGTCGTTGATCAGCTTTCGATCGACGACGATGTCGTCGAGCACCCGAATGAGCGCCTTCAGCGTGACGTCGCGGGTGAACATGTACCGCTCATTCTGTCCCCACACATCCTGCATGACGTCTTTGACGCCCCTGAGATAGTCCCGCACCAGCGCATAACAGCGCTCGGGCTTCATGCCCAAATGAGATTCGATCCATCGCTTATGGGCCGTTACCACTTTGAGCAATTCGTTGAAGATTTCTGACTGCAGGATCCACTTTTCTTGTTTGCTTCGCCCGCCCAACCGATTGATCTTGTATTGCAGCGGGGAATCCGTTTCTCCATAGAGCAGGTTGACGACCTTGGCGGCGAACTTTTTCTCGGGACTTTCCCATGACACCTTCTCATAGAGATCCACGAGGTGCGATCGGTTGATCCGCGTGTGGGTGCTGTTGATGATGACGAACATCTCGGTGGCGAACTCCGCGGTTCTCCCGTCGAAGAGAATGCAGGGGACCTCCACCTTGTCGATCTGGTCCGGATGGCGTTGCTGAAAAAAGTGAAGACCGGCGAGCCGGTGCTGTCCGTCGATGATCAGATACTTTCCCTTCGGTTCGCTCAGATGGCCGACGGATTCATGTTCGGCGGCGCGCTGAAAACGGAGCGTTTCATCGGTGAACAGCAGCACCGTTCCCGGGATCATGGGCTGCGCCACCACCGTTTCATAAAAATTCACGATCTGTTTGATCTTCTGTCGATTCAGCAAGCGTTGGAAGCCCTTTTCACTCCGTTCGATCCCGGCGATGAACTGGGCCACGTCGTCGTGCTCGGAAAGTTTCGCTTCCGAGAGCTCCTCGCCTTCGAAGTAATAGCGGCTGGTGAACTGCACCTTCGCGAGCAGATCGGCCGCGTTGTACCCGATGAAGTAAAACATGCCTTCCTTCTGACGAATCCGCGTGGCCAGCATGGTTCCTCCCTCAAGGTTGTCCGTCGTCCCCACACATATGTGATGCACAATCGATCATTCAGGCGGACGCGTTGAGCAAAATATGCAGCTCGTTCACGTCGTCCCTCAACGTGCTCGCCGACGGCGGATGACGGCACGGTCGGTGCGCCTGAATGCGGTCCGCACGCCGTTGGGATTCATCGAACACCCGGGCGAGATTCTACGCAGAGTCGTCCATAGCCGCAAGCTCGGACGCTGTGCTACCATCGCTGGATGCACTCCTCATGCCGATTGTTGAGCTACGCGCTGTTCATCCTGTGGGCTTGGCCCTCTTCCATCGCCACGGCTCAAAGCCCCTCGGATTTCACCGCCACAACGGAGCAGTCCTGCAGCTTCGGGATGGCTAAGGGAGAGGCTTCTCAACATTGCCAGGTCCCGATACCGGCCGGCTGCCTCGTCGCCCGCATCCCCGGTACGACCAAGCCCTGGACGACGATTTCCAAGGGCGGCAAAATGGCGTGCCGGTTTCACGAAAACCACACCGACTGGAAAACCAAGATCACCGGTACGTGCGGGCGCTGCAGCACCGAGCAATGTTCCGTCCAATTCATCGTTCGATTTGACTGCACGCAACGTTAGCCATGTCGCTCTCGGCGGTGATCCGGCAGGAAGCGACCGCCTTGGGATTTGACGCGGTCGGAATCTCCTCGGTCGCTCAATCCAATTCGGCAACCCTGCTCAATCGGCTGGAGGAGTGGCTGGCGCGCCGCTACCATGGGACGATGGCCTGGCTGGCTCGGGATCCGTCTCGCCGGGCCGACCCGACGGTGGTCCTCCCCAACTGCCGCTCCATCGTGTCCGTGGGCCTCAATTACGACACGGGACACCGGGCGACCGAAGGGCCCGGGTTCGGGCGCATCGCCCGCTATGCATGGGGGCGAGATTATCATCGCACGCTCGGAGATCGCCTGACCCGGCTGGAAAGCCGGATCAAAGCCTTGGCGCCCACGGCGGATACCCGTGTCTACGTCGATACCGGCCCCGTGATGGAAAAGGCCTGGGCCCAACAGGCCGGCCTGGGATGGATCGGCAAGCACTCCAATCTGGTGTCAGCCCAACACGGCTCTTGGCTGCTGCTCGGGGAAGTACTGACCACGCTGGAACTCACGCCCGACGAACCCGCGACCGACCTCTGCGGCAGCTGCCGCCTCTGCATTCAGGCCTGTCCGACCGGGGCGATCGTGGAGCCGTACGTCGTCGATGCGCAGCGTTGCATTTCTTATCTCACGATCGAATTCCGCGGTCCCGGAGGCATGATCGCGAACGAGACGCGGCAGCAGATGGGCAACCACATCTTCGGCTGCGATGACTGTCTCGATGTCTGTCCGTTCAATCTGCAAACCGAAGGGACAGTGGATGCGGCGTTTTCGCCCGCACCCATCTCTCTGGCTCCCCGCCTGTCGGAATTGGCCGAGTTGACCGAAGCGACCTTCATGGAGCGATTCCGTGACAGCCCGATCCGCCGGGCGAAAAGGGACGGATTGCTGCGCAACGTGGCCATTGCCCAGGAGAACGAGGCGCGCCATACGAAGAAGTCCCCCCTTTTATCCTCCACTGAATAGGAGTAGGCTGAAAAAGGCGGCGCAGCGGCTGTCGAATACACCAGCGGTGCCTCATGCCTCCTCTGCTTCTCGTCATCTCGAGCGATCCGTCGACGAAGACAACCCTTGAGCAGTCTGTCTCGGACCTGAACCTTACCCTGCAATTCGCTTCTACATTGGAAGAAGGCATTCACATGCTCGATCAACGGAGAGATGTGAACTGCATCATCTTCGATGAGCATGGGCAGAGCCAGCCGCTGGCCTCCACGTTCACCCGATTTCGGAACGTGGCTTCCTCGATTCCTGTCGTGGTCGTGGGTGCCGAGGACTCGGCACGGGCCGCGATGGAAGCGTCGCGTTTGGGAGCGTCCGATTATCTTGTCAACCCGTTGAAGGCATCCGATGTCCATTCGACCCTCCTTCGGATCGCGGCCGCTGCCGATCCAGCGCCAGCAAACACACCGTCAGGTTTCAACCGGATCATCAGCGTGTCGCCTCAAATGCGGCTGGTCAAGCATCTGGCGGCCGAAGTTGCCGCGACGGATGCCACCGTGTTGATTACCGGCGAAAGCGGAACAGGCAAGGAACTCTTCGCGCATGCCATCCACGCCGCGAGCCCGCGATCCAAGGGACCGTTCGTCGCATTGAACTGCGCGGGAATCCCCGAGAATCTGATGGAATCGGAGCTGTTCGGCTACCAGCGAGGAGCCTTCACCGACGCCAAACAGGCCAAGCTTGGACGTTTTCAAGCCGCCGAGGGAGGCACATTGTTTCTGGACGAAATCGGCGAAGTCAGCCCCATGGCACAGGCCAAGCTCCTGCGAGTTCTCGAGGACCACGTGGTCAGTCCGCTGGGCGATACGCGCGACATTCCGGTCGACATTCGCGTCGTCGCCGCGACCAACGAGGACCTTCCGGCTCACATTAAAGCGGGAAAGTTTCGTCTCGACCTGTATTACCGGTTGAACGTGTATCAGTTGCGGATTCCGCCCTTACGTGAACGGCCCGACGATATCGAGCCGCTGGTCCGGCACTTCTTGGACACGATTCGCCGCGACCGGGGTCGCCGCGTTCCGGATGTCAGTCCCGCGGCCATCGAATTGCTGCGTCGACACGATTGGCCCGGGAACGTCCGGGAGCTGCACAACGTCGTGGAAGGGTTGACGATCACTTGCAAGAGTCCGACGATCCTGCCTGAGCATCTGCCGGCTTCTTTCTCGAACGCCAGTTTGCCGGCGCCCCACGCCAAGGGAGATCTTCCGGACAGTCAAACCAAACCCTCATTGCTGGCGTTCGGTCTTTCCCTGCAGGACATGGAGAAGAAAATGTTGACGGAGGCGCTGCACCAGGCGGGAGGGAACATTTCCGAAGCCAGTCGCCTTCTCAAACTGACGAGAAACACCTTGCGCTATCGCATGGCCAAATATCGTCTCTGTTGACCGCATCGTTGATTGCAGCCGGTCAACGTCCACCGCCTCGAGTCATTCGCGCAGCCGGGCCACCGTCACACCATCTCCTCCTTCCCCCCGATCTCCGGAACGGAAATCTTTGACGTAGGGTGAGCGGCCGAGATAGTCCCGCACGGCGGCCTTCAGACGGCCCGTCCCGTGTCCGTGAATCACCCGGATGAGGGGCGCACCCGCCAATGCCGCCCGATCCAAGGCCGCCACAACGTCCTCCAGCGCCTCGTCCGCCGTCTTGCCCCGCACATCGACGGCACTCTGTTCAGCAACATGATAGGGACGCGGCGATGTCATGACCGCGGGCGGGACCGGTCGGACGGATGGGACGTCCCTCGCGCCTCCGGCATCCGGAGCGAGCCCGATCAACCCGGAACAGAGGGCCGACACCTCTCCCTCTCCGACTCTCACGCGCACGCGCTTCTTGCCGAGGGGAGATTCGAGCAACGTGCCGATCGTGTTGAGCCCTCCAATCTCAACCAGATCGCCGACCTTTAGCTGCTCGATCGGGACTCGAATCCGCTCCGGCTCCAGAGTTTCCCGCGACTGTTCTTCCAGTTCCGTGAGCCGTCGTTGCGCCGCCTGCGCCGTCACGAGCTTCTGTTCTCGTTTCGCCTCGTCCACCGCCGCCTGCACCTCGGCTCTCGCACGGCTGAACTGATCTTGTAGTTTTTTTCTGATGCTCTTCTTCGCCTCGCGTTCAGTCGATTCCAACCGGGCCAGTTCCCCTTTGGCCAATCGAGCGGCCTCTTCCGCTTGGGCCCGCGACTCGGAGGCTCGAGCGAGGTCCTCGGCCAATTGTCGTTGCTTGCCATGCAGATCGCTCAACATCCGTTCGAGCGCCCGGTCCTCCTGCCCCAACTTCTTCCTGGCATCATCCAGCACGGCTTGCTCCATACCCAGTCGACCGGCAATTTCGAGGGCCGAGGATCCGCCTGGAACGCCGAGGAACAACTGATAGGTCGGCGCGAGCGTGGCCAAGTCGAATCCCACGCTGGCATTGGCGAATCCCGCATTGGTCTGCGCCAAGGCCTTGAGGGACCGGTAATGCGTCGTGGCCACGACCTTCATCCCCAGCACCGCAAGTCGGGAGAGCAAAGCCTCCGCCAAGGCAGCCCCTTCGGTCGGATCCGTCGAGGTGACCGGTTCGTCCAGCAACACCAGCGCCGGCCCGGTATGCCGTACGGAGGTCACATCGCCGGCCTGTTCCGCCTCGCGCAACAACTCGACCATTTGCGTCATGTGGGCCGAAAAGCTCGACAGGTCGCGCGCCAGATCCTGCGCATCCCCGATATCCGCATAGACCGCTGAAAAGACCGCCATGTCCGACTCCGCCTCGCAAGGAAGCAGCAATCCCGCCTGGACCATCAAGGCGAACAGACCGAGAATCTTGAGCGTGACTGTCTTCCCACCCGTGTTCGGACCGGAGATGATCAGGACTTTGACCGTCTCGTCCAACACAATGTCGTTGGCGACCACCCGATCTCTCGACAGGACCAATAAAGGGTGTTTCGCCCCTTTTAAACGGACCAGTCCATCGGCGTTCAATGACACAGGCCGAGCCCCCAAGCAGCGGCCGAATGACGCCCGTGCGGCGATCTCGTCCAATTCGGCCAGCACCTCGAGGCCGGCTCCGATTCGTTCCGCTTGCGCGGCGATCAGACCGGACAGCTCCCTGAGGATCCTTCTCGCCTCCCGATCGATTTCGAGCTCGGCAAGCTTGATGGCATTGTTCAGTTCCACCAATTCGCGTGGTTCGAAAAACACGGTTGCCCCGCTGGACGAGACGTCATGCACGATTCCCGAGACGCGCCCTTGCAGACCGGCTTTGATCGGCAGCACATAGCGTCCTTCGCGTTGATCGAAATACGGCTCCTGTAAGATTTCCTCATAGGACCGCGAACGAAGGAGGTCGTCGAGCCGGTGCCGGATCCGCTGTTTCAGATCGTTGGCCTGATGTGTCAGCCGAAGCAGTGCGGGTGATGCGGACTCCTTCATCGATCCATCGATGTGGATCGCTTCTTCCAGGGCGGCGATGACGGCTTCCAATTGAGGAAAGGTCTCGAGCGGTGCCGCCGCCGTGGTCAACGCAGGCGCATCCTGTCCATGTCGCCGCATATAGCGCAGAATCTCGGACCACAGAGAGAGGACGACCGCGTGGTCGCGCAACTCATGAGTATCCAATGCCGCCCCTTTGCTTGCCCGGGACAGCGGCTCACGGATGTCGGGGAAGGAGAGGGCGGGCATTGGATCGAGGCTGTCCCGCAGCTGCACCATCTCCCAGGTTTCCTGCTGTCGCCTCCGGGCCGCTTGGATATCCGCCGTCAGCACAAGAGAGCCACAACGGGCGACCCCCATGGCGGAACGGGCATGCGTCGCGAGGGCCTCCAGGAGAGCGTTCCATTCGAGCGCTCGAGTCGTGAGTTCGGCAAGATTGGATCGCCTTGGCGCATTCATCCCGGGCAAACTCTACCTATGGCCGTGATGCGGGCGCAAGTCGCTCCGGGAAACAGCGTCGAGCACGCACGTAAATTCCCCCGGTCCGCCCTTGAAATGAATGTATCGACGCGGGTTTGCCCCTTTGGTATAACTTGACAAGCTCGGGACGCCATCGATACTATCGGGCCCACCAGGCCGGGTGCTTTTCACCGGTCTGTTTTTTCTTGTCTGTTTTTTCTTGAGGACCACCGCGCTATGGCTATCAGAGTCGGCATCAACGGATTCGGCAGAATTGGAAGAAACGTCCTGCGGGCCTCGCTCGAAGACCCTGAGCTGGAGTTCGTGGCGATCAATGACCTTACGGACGCCAAGACCTTGGCGTACCTCCTGAAATACGATTCGGTCCATGGCACGCTGAAGGGGACTGTGGAGGCAAAGGGCGATCAAATTCTCATCGACGGGAAAGCGACGAAGGTCCTGGCGATCAAGGATCCCAAGGAGCTTCCCTGGAAGGATTTGAATATCGACGTCGTCATCGAATCGACTGGACGGTTTACCGACCGGGAAAGCGCCGGCAAACATCTCTCCGCCGGAGCCAAACGCGTCATCATTTCCGCGCCCGCCAAGGATCCCGACGTCACGATCGTGCTTGGGGTCAATGACAACACCTACGATCCGGCGTCGCACCTCATCGTCTCCAACGCCTCCTGCACGACCAATTGCCTGGCCCCTGTGGCGAAAGTGCTTCTGGAGAACTTCGGCATCAAACACGGCATCATGACGACGATCCACTCCTATACCAACGATCAGCAATTGCTGGACTTGCCGCACAAGGACCTCCGCCGCGCGCGTGCCGCCGGCATGTCGATGATCCCGACCAGTACCGGTGCCGCTAAGGCGCTCCATTTGGTCATCCCCCAGCTCAAAGGGAAAATGGACGGACTGGCTATCCGCGTGCCGACTCCCAACGTGTCACTGGTCGACTTGACCGTGGAAACCGAAAAGGATTGCGACGTCGCATCGGTCAACGAAGCCTTCCGGAAAGCCGCAAGCGGTCCGTTGAAAGGCATTCTCGAGTATTCCGAAGCTCCCATCGTCTCGATCGATCAGAAGGGCGACGATCACTCTGCGACCGTCGATGCTCCGCTGACCGCCGTCATCGACAAGCGGCTGGTGAAAGTCACGGCCTGGTACGACAACGAATGGGGATACTCCTGCCGGGTCAGGGACTTGATTAAGGTGATTGCGGCGAAGGCCAAGAACCGTTGATGCCCGTATATTGATCCGTTCCACCCCCATTCTTCTTGGGGTCCCAGACCTACAGTGATGCGGCGGCTATGAATCTGCACAAGCAAACGATTGACGATCTCACGCTGAGCGGCAAGCGGGTGATCATTCGCGCGGATTTCAACGTTCCGCTCGACGATTCCCTACAGATCACGGACGACACCCGCATCCGTTCAACCCTTCCCACCATCAATCGCGTCGTCGACGACGGGGGCAAGGTCATTTTGTGTTCGCACCTGGGCCGCCCGAAAAGTCGGTTCGACCCCAAATACAGCCTGGCGCCGATCGCCAAACGGCTGGGCCGGCTACTGGGAAAGAACGTGATCTTCGCACCGGACTGCATCGGGCCCGCTGTCGAAGGGCTCGTCGCGAAAATGAACCCCGGCGACGTCATGCTGTTGGAAAATCTCCGCTTTCATGAGGGCGAAGAGAAGAACGACGAAAACTTTTCCAAGGCGCTGGCGGCGTTGGGCGACGTGTACATCAACGACGCGTTCGGCGCAGCCCACCGGGCCCATGCCTCCACGGTCGGCATCACGAAATTCATTCCCGCTTCTGCTGCCGGCTTCCTCCTGAAGAAGGAAATCGAATATCTGGAAGGAGCCGTGGCCAATCCGGTACGCCCATTTGTCGCTATTCTCGGCGGCGCCAAAGTTTCAGGTAAGATCGGAGTCATCGAAAATCTCGGGAAGCGCGTCGACAAGGTCATCATCGGCGGAGGAATGGCCTTCACGTTCCTCAAGGCCAAAGGGCTGGAGATCGGAAACTCGTTGGTTGAAAACGACATGCTGGACTTCGCCAAGGGCATCGAGGATCACGCGTTCTCGCAGGGCGTGAAGTTCTACCTGCCGGTGGATTGCGTCGTGGCGGCCAGCCGCGAGCCCGGCGCCGAGACGAAGATCGTACCGGTCCAGGAGATTCCCAAGGGGTGGTACGCCCTCGATATTGGTCCCGCCTCGGTCAAACTGTTCCGCGAGGCTGTCCAAAACGCCAAGACGATCCTCTGGAACGGTCCGATGGGCGTGTTCGAGATCGATGCCTACGCCAGAGGAACACTCTCGGTCGCTCACGCCGTCGCCGACGCCTATGCGCTGACGATCGTGGGCGGAGGCGAAACGGCCATGGCCGTACACCGCGCGGGGGAATCGGAAAATATCTCCTTTATTTCCACAGGCGGCGGCGCCGCGCTCGAACTGCTGGAAGGCAAACAGCTTCCCGGCCTCACCGCCCTTCCCGAGCGGAAAGATTAATCGGCCATCCTCCCTCAAACCGTCCAGCATCAGGACATCCCGTGCGAACACCGTTGATCGTCGGCAATTGGAAAATGAACAAGACGGCTTCAGAAGCCCGCATCTTTGTTCACGAATTTCAACAATTGCTCAAACCCTCCACCGATGCCGAAGTCGTGCTCGCCCCGCCGTTCACGGCGCTCGAATCGGTCCGGTCGACGCTGGGCGCGACCTCTTGGATCGCGCTCGGTGCGCAGAATTTTCACTGGGAACGGCAGGGAGCATTCACCGGCGAAGTCTCCGGCTCCATGTTGCTCGACCTGGGATGCCGCTACGTGATCGTGGGGCACTCGGAGCGGCGCACGCTATTCGGGGAGCGCAATGCGGACGTTCAGAAAAAAGTCCGCGCAGCGGTAGCGTGTGGCCTTCGACCGATTCTCTGCGTCGGCGAATCGCTGACGGAACGCGAGACGGGACAAACGGAGCGAATCATTGACGAGCAACTCTCGTCCGGCCTGGATCAACTCACGGAGGCGGACTTGAAGACCGTCACCATCGCCTACGAACCGATATGGGCGATCGGAACGGGACGGGCCGCAACGGCCGCCCAAGCCACCGCCGTTCACCGCTCCATCCGGAGCTTCTTGGCCAAGGGCTGGAATGACGACGCAGCTGCGACGCTGCGGATCCTCTACGGCGGCAGCGTCACGGCTCAGAACGCCGCCTCACTGCTCGACGCCTCCGACATCGACGGCGCACTCGTCGGCGGGGCTTGTCTCAATCCGGATTCGTTTGCTAAGATCATCGCCGCAGCGAAACGAAATCCACTCAGCTAGCATTCTGGAGGCTCATGCACACATTGACCATCATCATTCATGTCCTTGCCTGTTTTCTGATGATCGGGGCTATTTTGCTTCAATCCGGCAAGGGGGCGGAAATCGGTGCAGCCTTCGGCGGCTCGAGTCAGACGGTGTTCGGCAGCCGCGGACCGGCCAATTTCTTGAGCAAATTCACGGTAGTGGTGGCAGCCGTCTTCATGATCACTTCTCTGAGTCTGGCCATTTTGGCCAAAGATAGGAATTTTTCTTCCACCGTTATCGATTTGAACAAGAAAGAAGCTCCTCCGGCTTCGCCGGCTCCGACCGACAAACCGGCCGGGGATTCCCACTCACCCGACAGTTCCTCCTCATCCGGTCACTGACCGGATCGTCGAACCAAGTCCGGACACTCGACCCTAGCAGGAAGAGCTCACAGGACGTTCAAACAGGCCTCTATTCTCACCCACCCAGCCCCGGCGCGCCAAGACGCGCCG
>DAOLIU010000023.1:0-35816 GCA_035328385.1 Nitrospira sp.
GAAAGCCACCGATGCCAGTAGTCCACCGTATGATCGAAGACCTCCTGGGTTTCGGCGCCTGAAGGACCTCGCCGACAGGCCTCGCCTGCCGGCAGCCGCTGGAGTACGAAGACCGCCTCCTGTCCTTCCTGGAGAACAAACGTCGAAACGGCCGCGTCGCCCAGCGCCTGAAGGGGGACACTGCTGGACAAGCCGAGGGACAAGGGCGCTCCTTCGAAGACGGCGCCATGTTCCACGATCACCGTCCGGTGAGGCGCGCGCGCGTAGTCCAGCGCCGGTTGACACGTCATCCGAAAGGCCAGCGTTCCGCGCGTCACTTTCACGCGACGGACCAACTGATCGTGCCAGGGCGACTCCGGCGGCAAGCCGGCCGGCATGAAATCCTCGATCTCTCCGACGCCGTCCGGCGAGAGAAAACGGGTCACCAGGACGTTGGTTTCCGACCAATAGAACTGCTTGGTCCTCACGGCGGAATCATCGGGGGCGATTTCGAACCGGCCGCCCTTTTCGTCGTCCAAGATGGCGGCAAATACGCTTGGGGAATCGAAGGACGGGATGCAGAGCCAATCGATGGAACCGTTCACACTGACGAGCGCCGCCGTGCGCATGTTGCCGATGATGCCGTAATGCTCGATCGGTTGATAGGCCATGTGCGTGTTCGACTCCTCGTGCGTTCGACCCGATTCGTTCGTGCCCGTGCCCATCCTGGACTGTCGGGGAACGCAATAGCAAGTCCCGGCTCACGGCGACAAGCGCCCGCGTGGCAAGCGCCGACATTGATTCCCTCACCGGCGATTCGGGGTATAGTGGGACCATGGCCGCCAGACCAAACCGGCGCTCCGTCGGGACGGCACACGGGCGAGGAACCGGTCTTCGAAGGAGGCTCACAAGAGTCCGGCGCTTCGTGCTGGCGCGATGGAGTGAATTTCAGCTGATGAGGGCGGCCCTGGCCGCCTCCCCGCTCCCGTTTCGGCTGATTGTGGGCGGAGTCCTGCTGCTCTTGATCTGGTCGACCGTGAATTGGACCTATCATGCGATCCGCAAGCCCACCGAGCTCTTCTTTCCGCTGGACGATACCCTGGACAAGAATCCCGCCGATACATGGCGGCAGTACAAGTCCCTCTTCGTCAAACATTCGACGGCCGTCATCACGCCGGAATTTCTCGCGGCGCTCGCGCAATTGGAGAGCGGTGGCAACCCCGTGGCCCGTACGTACTGGCGATGGCGTCTGACCTGGAATCCGCTGGGCATGTATCGTCCGGCATCGAGCGCCGTCGGCCTCTATCAGATCACCGACGGAACGTTCCAGGAGGCGAAGCGTTATTGCATCCACGACCACCAGGTTGTCGAAGAAGGACCGTGGCACGATCTCCGCTCGTGCTGGTTCAACGACTTCTACATGCGCGTGTTGCCGAGTCACGCGATCGAGATGACTGCGGCGCTCTTGGACCGCCGCGTAACCCAAATCCTCGGTCCCAGACGCTTCGCCGTGGTGTCGCTGCGGAAAAAACAAGAACTCGCCGCCGTGATCCATCTCTGCGGAGCCGGCGCCGGTCGGGAATTCGTGGTCCGGGGATTCCGGTTGGCGCCCAGACAACGATGCGGCGACCACGACATCCGCCGCTACGTGGCGCGTGTTTCGATCCTGATGCGCGAGTTCGCGAGGCTCGCGGCCGGCACGGCTGCGGGAAGCAGTCCATCTCTGGGAGGGTCCCTCGCCTCTCCGAACCG
Organism: Nitrospira sp.; assembly: GCA_035328385.1. Classification (GTDB taxonomy): domain Bacteria; phylum Nitrospirota; class Nitrospiria; order Nitrospirales; family Nitrospiraceae; genus Nitrospira_C. The sequence continues at coordinate 1,732 of DAOLIU010000023.1, forward strand.
GAGGATTCCGGCTCCGAGTCCGGCTGCTTGACCTTGCACTTCTCGGGGCGCATGCTCATCGCATGCATATCGCCGGCTGGCCCCTGCTGGGTTGCGTCCTGTCGGCCGGACTGTCCGGATGGGAACCGGCTCAGCCTCCGCCCGTCCACCCTGTGTCCTCCGCCAGCCAACTCACGGGAGACGAGCTGCTCCGGATCGGAGAAATCCACGACCACCAGCACCACTTCCGTGAAACCCTGACCTATTATCAGCTCGCTCTGACGCAATTCCGGAAGGCCAAGCAGCCCAGAGGCATCGCGGCATCATTGGTCAAGATCGCGCTGGTTCATGAGCGACAAGGCAGGTTGCACGAGGCCTATGCCGAGCTCGAGGAAGCCACCTCCATCTACGCACGATCGGCCGATCGGTCCGCCCAGGCGAGAGCCCTGCTGGCCATGGGGCGGATCGCCGCCGGACTCGGCCGGACGGACGTCGCGCGGGAGTCATTGCGGCAGGCGACCACGCTCTTCGACCGCGCGAAGGATCCTCGGGAAAGAAACGAGGCCGGGATTCAATTGGGACTGCTGGAAGTGGCCGACGGCCGGGCCGAACCGGGTTTGGCGCTGTTGCAGCGAACGTTGGAGGACGCGCGCCGCAGGAGGGATTCGTCCCAGCAACTCGCGGCGACCGTCGCGCTGGGCAACGCCCGATGGCTCCTCGATCAGGAATCGGAAGCCAGATCCTTGTACGAAGCAGGCCTCGAGTTGGCCCGGACGGAGCGTGACATGGCGATGGAAGCCTCCCTTTATCTCAGACTTGCCTACATGGATGAAGCCAGCGGCCGGGTGAAAGACGCGGTCGAATCGAGCAAGCAGGCGATTTTTCTGTCTCAGACCCTTCGCGATCCGCTCACGGAGGCGAAGGCCCTGGCGCTCCTGAGCGACCTCCACCGTCAAGCGGGAGAACCGGCGGAGGCGGACGCCGCCGAGCAGCGCGCGCTGTCGATCTACCGCCACCGCCAGATCTTCGTGCACGGCATGGGAAACGAGCGCCGTCACGCGGGAGGAACTCGTCCGGCCGACGATCACGCGCCGGGCGGCTCACCGGATGCTTCGCGCTGATTCGTCGCCACCCAGGCGATCGCCATGGACAGCAGCAGCAGGCATGAGGCAAGGACGAACGGCGCTCCCGGAAAATGCCAACCGGTCGCCGGGTCGATGAAATACGCGAACGTTTGCGTGAACAGGCTTGGCCCGGCCAAGCCGGCGATGCCGATCAAGCTCGCAATGGCCCCTTGCAACCGCCCCTGTTCCATGTGACTGACTCTCCGGGTCATGAGGGACTGCATCGCGGGGCCGGCCAACCCCCAGAACGACATGATCGGAATGCCGAGGCAATAGACCCAGCCGTACGGCGCCAGTGCATAGATGGAAAATCCGAGTGCGCCGCAGAATAATCCGGCGCGGACGGTCCTCGGCTCCCCGTACGCTCGCGTAACGGGCCCCACGAGAACGCCTTGCACGATCATGGCGGAGATTCCGACGGCAGCGAGGGTCAGTCCGACCGCCGTGCTGTCCCATCCGAATTTATAGCCCAAGTACAACACCGTGACGCTCGGCAGCACGACATGCGCGAGGTTCATAAGGAACGCCGCCATGGCGAGTCCGAAGAGTTCACCGTGGGATCGGAGCAGCACTAGTGCGCCGACCGGATTCGCCCGCGTCCATGCAAACGCACGGCGCTTCTCCGGGGCCAGCGACTCGGGCAGAATGAAATATCCGTAGCAGGCGTTGAGCAAACTCGTCCCGGCCGCTCCCCAGAACGGCAGCCGCGGATCGACGGCGCCGAGGAGTCCGCCGACCGCGGGACCCAGTACAAACCCAAGACCGAACGCCACTCCCATCCTGCCGAAGGCGGCGGCCCGTTGCTCGACTCCCGTGACGTCGGCGATATAGGCTCCCGCGGTACTGAAGCTGGACGACGCCATTCCCGACAGGACCCGACCGACGAAGAGCCACGTGATATCGGGCGCCAGGGCCATCACAATGTAGTCCAATCCCAACCCGGCGTTCGACAGCAGCACCACCGGACGCCGCCCGAAGCGATCGGAGAGGGCTCCTTGAATCGGCGAGCAGACGAACTGCATGAACGCCCATGCCGTGCCCATCAAACCGTAGACTTCCGCCGCGCGGGCCGTATCGCCCGACGTAAATTGTTCCACCAGCACGGGCAGCACGGGAATGATGATGCCGAAGGAGAGGACGTCCAACAGGACGGTGATGAGAATAAAGACCACCGCGGCAGGTCTGACCCTTGTCGGCATGGATGGCGGTGGCATGGCGCGGCTGTGCCGGGAGGACGGGCCGGATCAGGTCGGGATGTCCCGCGTGCCGTCGTAGGAGGTTCTGGATTGATGGGACAATTTCACGACATCGCCGTCTTTGACCGTACTGTCCTCCGTGCTGACCTTCTTGTTGACGGCGATCAACACCTCCCGACTGGCCATGAACTCGGCCACAGGTCCGAGCCTGTCCGGGTTGGCCTCGACAAGCTTCTTCACCGTGGTCGGCCCGGGACAATCGACTTCGATTTCATGCTCGCCCAGGGCATCCCGCAGCGTCAGTCCGAATACCAATACTTTCACCATGTCGTTCGACCTCCAGACGCACTGAAGTGTGTCATTCCCGCGGAAGCGGGAATCCAGTCAAGGCGTTCTCCTCCAGCATTGAGTCTTGATCGAGGAGTGGATGCCCGCCGCATCATGCTCCGCGCGCGTGGCAGCGCAAGCAGTCCTGCCGTTTGGGATGGCGCGCGGGAACCGGCCTGACCCCATCCGCCCGGTGGCATCCCACGCACTCCTTCTCGGCCACCACGCCTCGGTGTTCCGCGTTGGCGGGAATCCGCGGGTTCCGGTCCCTCGGCGCGGGCAGCAGCGACACGCCGACGACGACCGCCAGCGCCGCGGCCACGAAGATCCAATCCACCTTCCGGAGCCTCATGACCGGCTCCGCTGTGAGAGGCGGTCGGCGGCCTCATAGGCGTCCTCGAGAACCTGGGCCACGTGCTTGACCTCCGCCGCCCCGCGCAGCCCGGTCCGCAGCTGAATCATGCAGGCAGGACAGCTCGTCGCCACCAGCTCGACCCCGCTCTGTTCAACGGCGCGCTGCTTTCGCTCCACGATGCGCTGCGACGTCTCGAAGTCCTTCACCAGATAGGTTCCCGCTCCACCGGCGCACCGGTCGGCATCGGGCATCTCGACGTAGTCGACCCCGGGGAGCGCCGCCATCACCGCGCGAGGTTCTTTCGTTACCCCGGCCGCGCGCAGATGACAGGACGAGTGATAGCCGACCCGCCGCCCGTCCCGGCCCACTGCCGCAGCCGCCGGCTTGACCGGAGACTGCGCCACGAATTCGGAGATGTGCCGCACGCGTCTGGCCAGGGCCTCGGCCGCGCCCTGCTCCGCTTCTCCGGCGAACCACTTGGGATAATCCTTGAGCATCAGCGTGCACGACGCGCAGCCGGTGACGACGGTCTCGTATCCGGCGAACGATTGCAGATTCACCCGCGCGCCCTCTTTGGCGAGATCGCGGTGGCCGTAGGTTTCGATCGGCGTTCCCGAACAGCGTTGAGGCGGCAGGTCCGGGTTGACGCCGTGCCGCCGGAGCACGGCGATGACGGCGTCCCCGACTCCGTCGTCGAAATAATTGGCGGCACAGCCATGAAAGTAGGCCACGGTGGACCGTGCGCCGCCCGGCTTCGGAATACAGTCCGCATGGCGATCGCGCAGCTGTCGTGTCGCGAGCTTGGGCAGTGCCACGTCGGCCGACAGTCTGGCCTTGTCGGCCAGCCGGCGCATGATCGGTCTGGTCGCGACGTCCAGAATTTTACGGACCATCGGCCGGTCCCACAACGGCTGCAGCCTGGCCAGGATCTTCAGATACCGGGCAAACTTCTCCGACTGGGCATGCAACGCAAAGAGTCGTCCCGCCAGCCTGTTCGGACGTTCGGCGCGCCGGTCGAGGATCAACTGCGAGACGTCCACGCCGGCCGGACAGGCCGTACGGCAGGACTTGCAGTTGAGACAGGCCTCGACGATCCGCTTCGAATCGTCGTACGAATAATTCTTGTCCGTCACGATTTCGAACCAGCCCCGCGAGCTCATGTCCTCGGAGCGGAACACGTCGTAGACCGGACAGACGGCGTTGCACTTGGCGCAGGTGGCGCATGACTTCGACAGCCTGGTGTAATCGATATGGTCCGTAAAGGGACGGTCGCTGATCTTGACGCCGGGATTGAGCACGCCGGCCGGATCGAAACTCTGCTTCAGCCGCACGAACAGATCGTAGAGTTCCGGTCCGAACATCGTGCGAACGAATTCGGCCCGCACCCTGCCGTCGCCGTGTTCGCCGCAGATCGAGCCGTTGAACCGGTCGAGGACGGTCTGATGAATCTCATGATAGCCACGCACCATCTTCCCGAAATCCCCCTCGTCGTTCACGTTCAGGAGGGGCACGATGTGGGCGTTGCCGTTGCCGATGTGCCCGAAGATCGCCACCGGGACGCGCTGGCCGTGGAAAAAGTCTTCGAGGTAGCGGATCAACTCGCTGATACGCTCCGCCCGGACCACGACGTCGTCCACGAAATTGATCGGCTTCTTGCGCGGGTCGAATCGATAGAGCGTCGGATAGAGGGCCTTGCGCGCCTTCCATAACTCGTCCCGGCGCTCCTGGTCATAGGCGATGGCGATCGCGGAGGCCAGCGCATAGCCGCGACACACCGCCGCCATGCGCTCCGCACGGTCACGCAAATCGGCCGCGTCATCGTGTGTATCGAGCTCCGCCAACAATGTCGCGGCCGCCTCGGCGGGAATGCCGTGTTTCGAACGCCCGATCAAATCGAGCGTGTTGGCATCCATGACCTCCAAGGCACTGGGACCGAGTTCAAGCAGCTTCGGAACCGCGTCTCCGACGTCCTCCAACCGCTTGAAGTGGATCAGCGCCGTGAGGGTCGCGCGCGGCTTGTCGACCAGTTCGATCGTGGCCTCGCTGAACACGCCCAATGTGCCTTCGCTCCCGACGAAGAGTTTCGGAAGATCGAACCGCCCGCGGGCCAACCCCTCCGCAACCCCGAAGAGGTTGTAGCCGCAGCTGTTCTTGCTGACGTCCGGGCGGGTACGCGTCAGCAAATCGGCATGGCTCCGGACCAACGACCACGCATCGCCGACCGCGTGGTGCGCCGCCAGCAGGCCGGGAAGGGCCGGGTCGTCGACGGCATAATCACGCGCGTCGAGCCATTCTCCCGATTGGAGACAGACGCGCAGCGCCCGTACATTGTCCTTGACCGCACCGTAACGGAGGGTATGAGGACCGGCTGAATTGTTCGCGAGCATCCCCCCGAGCTTGCACATGTCTCCGCTCGACGGGTCGGGACCGAAGAGCAGCCCTTGCCGCACGAGCTGCTTGTTGAGTTCCGCCAGGACGATGCCCGGCTGTACCCTGGCCCAGCGCTCCTCGCGGTTGACCTCGAGAATCCCGTGCATGCGCGAGACGTCGAGGATGATCCCCGACCCGATGGCGGAGCCGGTGAGATTGGTCCCGGCCGCCCTCGCGGTTACCGGAATGCCGCGCGGGACGGCATAGCGAATGACGGACTCGATATGGGATTCGGTTTCCACCAGTGCAACGGCCTGTGGTATCATCCGGTACATGCTGGCGTCCACGGCGTACGCCGTCTTGGTCGCCGCATCGTCTTTCACGGCGGACGATCCCAGAAGACGGCGTAGGTCCTCGGCAATGGCTCTGGATTTTTCGGGCAGGATCAACGGCATGGCCGCGCATTGTAACAGGATGTCGAAAATGACCGCCAGTAAGAGCGAGCGTCGGCCCTCCCGCGGCGGAGCGAACTGAGCGACCCGATGTCCGTACGTCGAACATTGATCGGACTCTATCTGATCGGGGCGACCTTCCTGGTCGCTCACACCATCAATGCAGTGGTCGCCGAAGCGCTGCTCGTGCCGGTCGGCGTAGCCGTCCCTCGAGCCGCCGACGCCGTCGACCCATCGACCAATCAGTCGGCCGCTTCCCTCGCGTATCACGTCAGGACCAGCGGGCTGTTTCCGCTGCCGCCGGATCCGATCGCCACGGCGCCGGACGGCACACCGGTCGCGGCGGTGGTCCAACAGCCGCTCAATTTGGCGTCGAAGATGAAGCTGTTGGGCGTCGTGATCGGCGATCAGGGCGGTGTCTCGGCCATTGTCGAGATGATCGCCAGCAAGCAACAACTGTTCTTCCGTTTGCACGACCAGGTACCGGACGTCGGAGAAGTAGCGGAAATTCGTCGCGACGGTGTGCTGATCCGCCAGGGCGGCCAGCAGGAATTCCTCGGGCTCAGCATGGGCGAGGATCAGCCCCCGATGATGCCCCGGCCGCAGGCGGCATCGGCGCCGGCCGTTCCGGGCGCTCCCATCAAGAAGACGCTCGACCGGCGCGAGGTCGACCAGGCGATCGGCGATCTGCCGAAGTTGCTGTCGCAGGCGCGCGCGGTCCCGGTCATGGCGGGCGGCGCCATGAGCGGATTCCGCATGGACTATATTGCCCCCTCGAGCTTTTATGAGAAAATCGGCCTGCGTCAAGGGGACGTGCTGAAGCAGGTCAACGGAGTGGAGATCCGCGATCCCTCGACCATGCTCACGCTCTTTCAGCAGCTGCGCAACGAACGCACGGTCAAGCTGGACGTCCTGCGCAACAATCAGCGTGCGACGTTGCTGTACGACATCCGCTGACAGGACGGCGACGGCCCGCCAGTCCGATCCACCCGGTCCGCCGGGCGCCCCTTTGCACCGGCATTTTAGCTAGATGGTTGCCGGACGGGCTTTATCCCTCGAGTTGACTGCTCACGTTTACATGCGCCTATCGGCCGAGCCGGCGCGCGGCACTGAGGAATTGTGACCTATTCCGACTCAAATGGCCCCCCGCTGTTGGGGAGCATCCTGGAAGGCAAGTTCGGGGTGCCGGAAGCGAAACTGCTGGAGGCGCTGAACCTGCAGCAAACCAAGGGCGGCCGGCTCGGCGAACTGCTGATCCGCCTGCGCGCCATCGAAGAAGACCAACTGCTCCAGGCCCTCGCGCTGCAATTCGGCCTGCCGTGGCTGCCCCATCTCGACACCGCGCAGATCGAGCACGACTGGATCAAGAAGGTCCCGATCCATTTTGCACGACGATACCGCGTGCTTCCGATCAAGGCCGAAGAGGGAGCCATTCTGGTCGCGACCACGGATCCGCTGGAAACCGCCGCCCTCGACGACTTGCGCCTCCTGTTGGGCCGGCCGGTGAAACCGGTGCTGACCACCGCCATCGCCCTCATGGGATGCCTCAACCGGGTCTACGACGAAATCGCCAGCCCGACCGGCGCCGAGCAGGTCATGGAAGACATCGCCGCCAACGAGAATCTGGACCAGCTGGCCCACGCGCTCGACGAGCCGAAGGACCTCCTCGACGCCACCGACGAAGCGCCGATCATCCGCTTGGTCAATTCCGTCCTCTTTCAAGCGGCGAGACAGAGAGCGAGCGACATTCATTTCGAATCCTTTGAGCGCGGCTTGGTCGTCCGTTACCGGATCGACGGCGTGCTGTATCCGGTCCTGACCCCCCCGAAACACCTCCAGTCGAGCATCATCGCGCGCCTGAAGATCATGGCGGGGCTGAACATCGCCGAAAAGCGGCTGCCGCAGGACGGGCGGTTCGCCATCCGCACGGCCGGCAAGGACATCGACCTTCGCGTGTCGGTCCTCCCGACGTCGCACGGCGAGCGAGTCGTGCTTCGGCTGCTGGAAAAGGAGAATCGCCTCCTGAATCTCTCCGAGATGGGATTCTCGCAGGACCGGCTCCGCACCATTCAACAACTCATTCAACTGACACACGGCATCATCCTCGTTACAGGGCCGACGGGCAGCGGCAAAACCACCACGCTCTATGCCGCCTTGAGTGAAATCAACGCGCCGGACAAAAACATCATCACGGTCGAGGATCCGGTGGAGTATCAGCTCGTCGGCATCGGGCAGATGCAGGTCAATCCGAAGATCAATCTGACGTTCGCCGCCGGACTCCGGTCCATCCTGCGGCAGGACCCCGACGTGATCATGATCGGAGAAATCCGGGACCGTGAGACGGCGGAAATCGCCATTCACGCGTCCTTGACGGGCCACCTCGTGTTCTCCACGCTCCATACCAACGACGCAGCCAGCGCCGCGACGCGCCTGATCGACATGGGGATCGAACCGTTTCTGGTCGCGTCGTCGGTGGTGGCCGTGCTGGCCCAGCGGCTGATCCGCAAGATCTGCCCGGACTGCAAGAAGTCGTACGAACCGGACGACGAAGAGCTGGTCCGCCTCGGGGTGGTTCCGGGCAAGAAGCGGCCGACGTTTTTCCGAGGCGCCGGCTGTCCCGCCTGTTCCCAGACCGGCTACCGCGGCCGAACCGGCATCCACGAACTGTTGGTGATGGACGACGACATTCGCCGCCTCATCGGCAGCAAGGCGGACGCCGCGGCAATCCGGCAGGCCTCGCTCGCCAAAGGCATGGTCCTGCTCAAGGACGAGGCCGCGGAACGGATCTTTCAAGGCATTACCACCACCGAAGAAGTGCTGCGCATGACGCAGCAGGACGTGGAAGTGTAATGCCGGTCTATCAATACCGGGGCTACAAACAGGACGGAGGATCGGCCACCGGCATCATCGACGCCGAAAGCCCCAAAGTCGCCCGGCTCAAGCTCAGGAAAGACGGAGTCTTTCCCACCGAGATGTCGGAGCAGGGCAGCACCGGGCAATCCCCCGCTGCCTCCCGGGTTTCAGCGGGCGCACCCGCCATAGGCGGCCGATCCGCACTGGGTCCGGGCGACATCGCCATGATGACCCGGCAGCTGGCCACGCTGCTGGTGGCGGGCCTGCCCCTCGTCGACGCCCTCGGCGTGCTCCTCGAGCAAACCGACAAGAAATCCGTCAAATCGATCCTGGCCGACATTCGCGAGGAAATTCGCGCCGGCAAATCCTACAGCGTCGCGCTCGAGCGATACCCGCGGGAGTTTTCCCAGATCTACGTCCACATGGTCAGGGCCGGCGAAGCCAGCGGCGCCCTGGACCAGATCCTGTTCCGGCTCGCGGAGTTTCTGGAGAAACAACTCGCGCTCAAACACAAGGTGACGAACGCCATCCTCTATCCCGCCCTGATGCTGCTGGTCGGAGTGGCCGTCCTGTTTTTCCTGATGACCTTCGTCGTACCGAAAATCACGGCCGTCTTCGCAAACCTGAAACAGGCCCTCCCCTGGCCGACGGTGGTCCTGATGACGCTCAGCCGTTGGTGCTCGGATTACTGGCCGGTCCTCGTCGGCGGCGCGGTCGTCCTGATTTGGACCGTGCGCCGCATCGTCAGAACGGAGGGCGGCCGTATCCTGGCGGACCGCCTCGTCCTCAAGCTGCCGCTGATCGGCGACGTGGCGCGGATGGTCTCGATTTCCCGGCTGTCCAGCACGCTCGCCACGATGCTGGCGAGCGGCGTCCAGCTGCTGGAGGCCATGGACGTCTCCCGGAGGGTCATGAACAACCGGGTGCTCGAACACGCCGTCGAAGAAGCGCGCCAGAACATCCGGGAAGGAGAGACCATCGCCGAGCCGCTGAAGCGAAGCGGTGAATTTCCGTCGCTCGTCACCCACATGATCGCCGTCGGCGAACGGAGCGGCGAGATGGAGGAGATGCTGCGGCGGATCGGACAAATCTACGACGGCGAGGTCGACCGCGTGATTACGCGCTTTACCTCGCTGCTGGAACCGGTCATGATCCTGGTCATGGGCGTTCTGGTGTTTTTCATCGTCGTCGCCATCTTGCTTCCGATCTTCGAGATGGGGCAAATGGTACGATGAAGCCGAACGAGAGCCGCCAACAACGATCACGTCAACGGAGGTGTGTGGTGAGCGATAGGATGGAACCAAACGACGGGAAGACGGCACGGCAGACCGCTCGCGACTTCCACGCCGCCGCGAGGCGGCCTTTTCCCCACCCTGTGCTGCTGGGGCACGGCGGGTTCACGTTCATCGAGATCATGGTGGTGGTGGCGATCCTGGCCATTCTCGCCGCCCTGGTCGTCCCGCGAATCATGGGACGGACGGACGACGCGAAGCGGACGGCCGCCAAGGTGCAGATCCGGAACCTCGAGGGGGCGCTGCAGCTGTACAAGCTGGACAACGGCGTGTATCCCACGACGGAACAGGGCTTGAAAGCTTTGGTCGACAAGCCGTCGGTCGGCGTCATTCCGAAAAAGTGGAAGCTGGGCGGCTACATTCCGAACCTCCCGGAAGATCCGTGGGGCAATCCGTACAAGTATGTGAGCCCGGCTCCGGTTCAACAAGGCCAGTACGGCCAGATCAAAGGCGATTACGAAATCACGTCGTACGGCACCGACGGAGAAGCCGGCGGAGAAGGTGTCAATGCCGACATCACGAACTGGAACCTCGACAAGGACTGAGCGGCCGGTCCTGGGAATCCCGGTCATCACGAGACTCCTGCGCCGCTCCAGTGATCAGCACCCAGCCACTCCATGACGGGGTTCCACTCTCAAGCAGCCGTGCCGGACCTTCCGGACCGCCCCTGGGAACATCTCCGCGGGACGGACGGCTTCACCATCCTTGAAATCATCATCGTGCTGTTTCTGTTGACCGGATTGCTGACCATCCTGATCCCTCGCATCGGGATCGGCGAAACTCTTGCCTCCAACGGACGCAAGTGGGTCAGTGCGTTCCGGACCTTCCAGGAGATGGCCGTCGCCGCACAGAAACCCGTGCGGTTGCACATCGACCTCGAACGAGGACAGTATTGGCCGATGATCCTCCAGGACGGCGAGGAACGGCTGCCGTTCAATGAGGCCTGGCAGACGCCGGTCAACCTGCCCGAGTCGATTCACATCACGGACATTCAGGTCGGCCAGAAGAAGAACAGTGCCGGGCGGATCGCGGTGCTGTTCTATCCCAACGGCAAGATCGATCCGGTCGTGATGCACCTAATCGACGACAGCAACAATCTGCTCGGAATCCAAGTGGAGCCGGTGACCGCCACCATCCGCGTCAGCGACCAACGGATCGAGCCTCCGCGCCCCTGGACGTTGCCGGAACGCATCCGCCAACTGTTGCAGGTTCAACAGACGCTTCCCGGTCTCAAGCCCGGCGCGCCCGTTGCACCCGTCACGCCCGTTGCACCGGCAGGACAATCGTAAGATGCACGACGTTCGAGGCTTTACCTTGCTGGAAGTGCTGATCGCGTTGGCCATCCTGGCCATGGCGCTGCCGGTTCTCCTCGGATTGCGCAACTTCGATTTGAGCTTGTATTCACGGGCCGGGGACATCGCGGCCGCCACCATGCTCGCACAGGAGAAGCTCATGGAAACCGAAGCGGCTACCGCTTTTCCGCTGGGAGAAACCGGCGGCGATTTCCAGAATCCTCCTCCCGGAGTTCAACTTCAAGCCCAGGCCAACTTGCAAAATCGCGCGGAGAAATACCGCTGGAAACGCTTTGTAATGACCACGATGTTGCCGAACGTCCGGGAAGTGAAGATTCAAATCATCTGGCCGCAGGGCGTCACGGAGGAAATGGTCGAGGTCAGCACGTATGTCTTTTCGTCCGCCTCGTTCTGAACAGGGGTTCACGCTGGTCGAGGTGCTGCTGGCCGTCGCCCTGGTGGCCGTCATCGCCACAATGGTCTTCAGCGCCCTCTATCTGACCGCCAGCGCCATCGACCGGACTCGGGCCGCGGCGACGGAAGAGCAACTACTCCGGAGCACGCTGCGCGTCATGGCTGAGGAATTGGCCATGAGTCTCCAACATCCCGCGGGTCCCTGGGTCGGCATCAATGGCCTACAGAGCGGCGAACCGGCCGATACCGTCGCGTTTCTGACCGTCGGGCCGTTTCGCCCGGCGAGCGCCACGACCGACACGGAAATGGTCCGCGTCGTCTATACCAGGAATGAAGCCACCTTGATGCGGATCGTCCGGCGCAATCTCTTCGGGATCAACGACGAATCGCTGGAGCAACTGGAACTGGCAACGAAGGTGCGCGGGTTCAATGTCCGCTACTACCACCGAACCACCAACATCTGGACGGATGAGTGGGACGGACGGGCCAAGTCCGGTGTCCCGACGGCGGTCTTGATCGAATTGACTCTCGAGCAGGATGCGCCGGAGCCGCGGATCATCCGCCAATGGGTTTCCGCCGGAGCCCCGTCATGACCCTGCGCCTGTCCTGGTCCAGCAGGGCAAACTCTGCAAAGGAGCCGTTGGTCTGGACGGTCGCGGGGTTGCTGTGCTTCGTCGTATTCCTGTTTCTGACCTTTCCGTTCCAAGCCTTGCAGGCCCGCATCCTGGCCGAAATCACGCGGTCCACGGGATGGGATGTCCGGGCGGCTGACTGGTCGGTGGAATTGCCGCTCGGCGTGGCCTGGCGAGACTTGACGGTCTCGAAATCCGCCGCCGCGTCGTTTCCGGTCGAATCGATGACCATGAACGTCGGCCTTTGGGCCCAGCTCACGGGGCGCCGCACACTCGACGCTCTGGTGCATTTTCCCGGTTCGGCGCAGCCGGGCGCGGCCAGAGTGATGGGCACCGTCACGGCCTCGTCCTGGTCCTTTCAAGGGCCGACGACCGTAAAGGCCCACCTCCAGCAAATCGACCTCTCGCTCTTTCTGAAACCGATCGTGACAAAAGGCCTCTTGCGGGCCGATGTGGATCACGCATGGATCGGCAACCCGGATGGAACCGTCTCGTTCAAGGGCGACGGGACATGGAGGGTTGAGGTCGCGGACCTGACCCTGGAACAAGTGCCGGCCGGCGCGAGCAGGATCCCCTCGCTGACGTTCAACCGTGTCATGCTCGCACTCCTATGCCGTAACGACCATTGCGACGTGAAGGAGTTCAACGGAGAGGGGCCGGACGGATCGATTTCGGGACAAGGCCGATTCCGCCTGATGCAACCGATCCAGCAGACCGAGTTGGAATTGACTCTCACCGTCCAAGCCGGAGCCGGCTGGGCTCAAAAATCGGCCGGGCTGGCCCTGCCTCCCCTCCCTCCAGGCGCCTCCCTCACGTTCAAAGTGCTCGGGACTATCGCAAATCCTAGGCTGTCAGTGTAATATCAGAAATTCGGACGCTAGGAATCTCCCTAGTCCAGCTATAACGATGGAGTCACATGGTTGCCGAATGTGTGGGTCTCGATATCGGGCTGACGGCGTTCAAGGCCGTGCGCTTCAGGCGCCGCCTGACCGGCCGGGAGTCCATCGAGTACTTTCATCTTCCACTCCCTTTCGGCCGACCTGAAATCGCCGAACCGGCCAAGCGGGCAGGCCAACTCAGAAGTTTTCTCTGGCAGCACGGCCTCTACGGTAGCGGCGACATTGTGACCGCCCTGCCCTGCCAGGATCTGTTCATCCGCACCCTGTCCTTCCCCTTCCGGGACACTGCAAAACTGGCGCAGGTCGTGCCGTTCGAAGTGGAAAACCTCATTCCCATGTCCTTGGACGACGTGGCGATGGGAAGCATGGTGCTGCCCGCAAGAGAATTGCCGGACGCGTCGCAAAAACCCAAGACCGCCGAAGTCCTTGTGACGGCGGCCCCAAAAGAGAAAGTCGCGGAACACCTTCAATTCTTGGCCGCCGCGGATTTGAAGCCCGCCGCCATCGGCGTGGACGGCATGGCGCTCTATTCCGTGACTCAGTTCCTGCAGGAAGAAGGAGCCCGCGTGCCCGGCGACCTGGCAGTCATCGATGTCGGAGCGACGAAGACGACGCTGTGCCTCATCCGGGAGGGGCGTCCGACCCTGCTTCGTACCTTGCTTTGGGGCGGCAATCACCTCACTCATGCGCTGGCCGTCCGTTACGCCTGCAGCTTTGCGGAAGCCGAGCGGCGCAAGCGGACCATGGCCGTTCACGAGGTCAATGCCTGGCTGGAACCCCTGTTGAAGGAATTACGCGTGACGCTGCATGCCTATGAAGGGAATGGCCGTGCGCGCCTCTCACATTGCTGGGTATCAGGCGGAGGATCCAAACTGCGAGAGTTGAGCGGGCACGTGGCCCAGGAGTTGGGATTGATCCCCGTCGGTCCGCGACAAGGGTTCGGCGCGTCATGCCCCAGGGCTTTTTCGATCGCCTTCGGCCTGGCCATTCATCCCAAGATCGTCCGCCCTCGTTGGAAAACCAAGGCCATCGGCTCCGATCTGGCCGTCGATCTCAACGCCGGTACGGCGGCGGCCTCCGCGCAGACCGAGGCGTTGCGCCAAGACCGCCGGCTCGCCCTCTGGGGAGCCCTGATCCTCGGTATTTTGGCGCTGATCGATCTTTCCGTTCGGGTCTACGTCAAGGACCAGGCCTTTGCCGACGTCAAGCAGGCGCTGCACGCCGATTTTGTCCGCAGCTTCGGCGAAGGATCCGGATCCGGCGAGGAAATCGACGTGGCACGATATCGCGTCGGGCAGCTCGAAAAGAGCCTCGCCGTCATCGACGGCAGCCGTTCGAACATGCTGGCCCATCTGTCGAGCCTGGCGAAACAACTGCCGACCGGCGTCCCCCTGACCGTCCGGGATCTGACGATCGACGGCTCGACCATTCACCTTGAAGGCGAAACGGCGTCGTTCGACGCGGTGGAAAAAATCAAGCAGGCGTTCTCCGGGAGCGGCAAGTTCCAGGACGTCTCGGTGTCGGACACGAGGGTCGGTTCGACCGCCAACCAAGTCGTCTTTCGCTTGACCTACGTGGTACCGCAACCATGATGATCCAAAGTCTCAAAGAGCGCTGGCGCCATCTCGCTCCGCGCGAACGGATGATCCTGAGCATCGGCGGAGCGGTGCTCCTGGCCTGTCTGCTGTTTCTGGCGCTGATCGATCCGCTCCTCACCAAAATGGACACGTTGGAGAGAAAAACGGTTCGCAAGCAGAAGGAACGATCGGAGTTGGCTCTCCTGGCCGCGGAATACGCCGCGAAGCAGGCCAGACTGACCCAGCGCGAACAACGGCTCCCGCCGGCCGAGAGTAACTTCTCCCTCCTGGCCTTCATGGAAGAAGCCGCCATGTCGGCCCAGCTGAGGAACCGCATCGTCGGCATGCAGCCGCAACAGCCGACCACGGTCCAGGGCTATCAGGAAACCGCCGTCGATCTCCGCCTTGACGGCGTGGAGCTTCCGCAGCTTCTGGCCCTCCTCGTCGTGCTGGAGCAGGCCCCTTACGACGTTCAGGTGCGACACATCCAGATCAAGCCGAAATATGACAACCCGGTCAATCTGGACGCCTCGCTGAGAATCGTCACCTATGTCAAGGTCTGACGAGCGAGGCGTCGCCCTTCTTCTCGCGCTGTTGGTCCTCACCTTGCTGGTCGCCTTAATCTTGGAATTCGATTCCGAGGCGCGGCGCGAATATCGGGACGCCGCGGCCTTCCGGGACGGTTTCAAGGCCACGGTGCTGACGCGTGCCGCCGTGCAGGCGGCCAAAGCCATCCTCCAACAGGATTTCCTCAAGGACCGGCAAGCCGGACAGTTCTACGACTCGCCGACGGATCTGTGGGCATTTCCGATTCAGCAATACCCCATCGGCGACGGCATACTCACCGCGCAGATCCAAGACGAGCGCGGCAAGCTGAATCTCAACGACTTGGCGGCAGGCGGGGATCCCAACGCCAGGAAAAGCAAAGTGACGCGGATCAAGCGTCTGTTCGAGTTGATGCAGATCAGCCCCGAAATCGTCGATGCCATCGTCGACTGGATTGACGCCGACGATATCCCGGAACCGGCGGGAGCCGAGACCCTCTATTATCAATCCCTGCATCCGCCGTATCGGGCGGCGAACGCCCCGCTGCAAACCCTTGGGGAACTCCGGCTGGTCAAAGGCATGACGGCGGAAAGCTTCGACAAGATCTCGCGCTACGTCACCATCTTTCCACAGGAGGGCGAGGGACGCCTGAATCTCAATACCGCCGAGTCGATCGTGCTGCAGGCCTTGGATCCCCGGATCAGCCAGGCCGTCGCCGGCGAGATCATTCAAGGCCGGCCCTACAAGACCCTTCAAGAACTGGATCGGGTCGGCAGCTTCGAGGCGGTCGGAAAGGAACTGCGTCTTCAGAACGTGTACGACATCAAAAGCGACGTGTTTTCCGCCCGCATGACGCTGACCGTCAACGAGGTCGTCAAGCAGGCGATCGTGACCCTCCGCCGGGACGCCAACACCGGCACCAGCACCGTCCTGTATTACCGAGTTTTGTAGTCCTCCGCATCCGATTCCTCGCTTCAATAATGCATCACCGGTCGGTTGTAGTGTTTCGCCGATCCATACTCACTTCCTCACAAAAAATTAACACTGCCGTAACAATCAGGTTACCGACCGGAAACGCCGGCCCGATACCCTTTGACGACAGAATTGAGTATGGATCCAGCGACCTTACGAAGAAAGGAACCAGAATGTTGCACGCAATGCTGAGACGGGGTGCTTGGCTCGCCGGTGTCTGTGCCCTCGCCGCAACGGTGGATCCCGCCGCTGCCGAACGGGGTGGGCCTTTCGCTTCAGTCAGCCCGGACAACGAACTCGCCCGTTACACCCCTCAGACCCAGGTGAAGGGCAGCCTCAAGATTCAGGGATCGGAGACCATGTACCCGTTGCTCTCCCGCCTGAGCCTCGAGTTTCAGCGCCGCCAGCCGAACGTCCGCATCGAAGTGCGCGGCGGAGGGTCGTCCAAAGCGATCGAGGAATTTCTCCAGCCTCCACTGAACAAGACCGGAAAAGTGATGCTCAAGGAGGAGCGTTCGCAATATTTCCCCCTCGTCGCGACCTCGCGCGAGCTCTTCGATTCGGAGTTGAAGGAATTCGTCGCGCAGCATGATTACGAACCGATGGCCGTACCGGTCGCGGTCGACGCCGTGGCCATCTACGTCCACAAGGATAATCCTTTGAACGCGCTGACCCTCGAACAGGTGGATGCGATGTTCTCGAGCACACGCCTTCGGGGACACAAGACCCCGATCAAACAGTGGGGACAGCTCGGGCTGTCGGACGGCTGGACCGACGCCCAGATTCAGCTGTATGGCCGCGACAGAAAATCCGGCACAAGGGCCTTTTTCCAGGAACATTGCCTGGGAGGCGGAGAATTCATGACCTCCGTGCATGAGAACCCGGGAGCCGCTTCGGTGATACTCAGTCTGAGCGGCGATCAACTCGGCATCGGATACAGCGGGCTCGGTCTGGAGTCCTCGATGGTGCGCGCCGTTCCTCTGGCCGAGGCCGCCGGCACGCCTTTCGTCACTCCCTCACCAGCCTCCGTCGCCGATCAGTCGTATCCGCTGCGACGCATGCTCTATCTTTATTTTGACAAGTCCCCCAAGGCATCCCTGCCCCCGGCCGCACAGGAGTTTCTGGCCTTCCTGATGAGCCTGGACGGCCAGCAGGCGGTCGTCAAGGCGGGCTTCTTCCCGTTACCCGCGCAGCAGGTCAACAAGAGCGCCGTCGCGTTGGATATTACGATGGGATCCGCACCGGTCCGTCGCTAGCGCGCGTCCCTCAAGGAGCTGAAGGGACCGGGCTCTTACGGGGAGGAGAGGCCTTGGGGGATTTGGTCTGGTCCATCTCAAGGCGAAGACGATTCATCTCGTCGTTCAACGCCTTCATTTGTTTGGCCTGATCGTCCAACCGGCCGCGCAATTCGAGGTTGGAATTCGTCAGCTCGCGGACCTGGTTCTGCAAATCCTGCTTCGACGGCCCGGCGTCGCTTGCGACGGGAGAAGGCGGCACGGCGGACTCACGACCGATCTGTGCCGGAGGTTTCGCCGAGCGAAGGGCGATGACTTCTTGCATGTTCAGCGAAACGTGAACCGTCTCGAACGCCGCCCAATTGGGCTCCTCGAGATCCGGAACGATCGCCGCGCGGGCCGGCCGGGCTACCCACAGCTTCATCCCTTTGGTATCCCGAGGATCTTTCAGGTCATCACCGCCGGTGTCGGCACGGGTCAATGAGGCATGGTCGGTCAGCACGACGTGCAGATACTTATCCCGCACGAAGAGGGCACCGATTGTTCTGTTGTCGCTGTATTTCACATCGGGTTTCGGAAACGAAAACGTCACGCGCTCGGCCGGCTCGGCTTGCCGAAGGGCATCCGACAAGGGATCCGCGTACGCGTTGAGTTGTTCCTCGGTCAACAACGGCACGGGCCTGGGATTCTCGAAGATCCCGACGATCGTCCCGGTCCAGCCGCTCACTTCGATCGCGCCGAGCAGCGTCCTCACTTCGGCTCCCGTCAGATTGGCGGGATGGGCATTATGGACGTCGGTCTTGGCGCGGGCGATCGTCGGGTCGCGCTCAAGACCGACCTTCGCCCCCGCCTGACTGTAGGTCGTCCGTTCACCGGTCAAGGCCGAGCAGGCGGACAGTCCCGCGGCGGCCATGATCAGCCATACCCCCAAGGTCCATCGCGTGTTCATGGACGGCACTGTGATTATTGTCCGCATGTGAATTGAATCCCCCAGATACGATCAGTTCCCATTTGCCCGCGCCAGTTGCGGTCAGCGGCTTTGCTGACCTTGGGGATTTCACCTTCCTTGACGATGCGCGAACCGTTCGGACACTTGTTTGCGATCAACCGCAGCGCATCTCGGCGGCCAGCGGACGACAAGACATCCCCCTCGGTCTGGATCGGAAACGTGACGACTCCCCCCGTCTCGGTCTCACGGGTGAGCGAAGCCTCATGGCCGCAGCCGGCCACGGCGACACCCGCCATCCACAGCACGAGAACCGGACAGGCGCGGCGGGTCCATCGCCGCATTCTGACGTGCCAGTCTTCCTTCAATCTGCTCCCACCATGGCCGCGATTGCGCGACCTTCCTATTTCGGCGTGCACCACGTCTGGTTCTCGAGCGTCTCGTATCCCGCTCCAAAGGAGGGGAAATCGGCAATCTCCCGCCCGCCGGTGTTCCATACGTGAAGGCACTTGACCTCCAGGTTCGGAAGGCTGCGGGGAATGTCGTCCACGACGACGACTTTGGCCAATCTGGTCGTTCCGACTACGACCACCCTGTTTCCGCGTTGAAGAAACTTCGGTTCGAGGGTCCCTGAAAAGGTGGCGGCGAACTCGCCGCTGCGTTTTCCGGTGTCTTTGGGGCCGTAGGCCGGATGCTTGACGATCGGAAGCTGCCTCAGCACCAGCGTGACCGTATCGCCTTTCACGTCCGATTGCAGGATCGCGCCGCCAAGTTCCACTTTCTTGTCCTCATCCTGGTTCGGCAACGCCCGCCATCTCGAAAAATCGAACTCCTGGTCCACCCCCTCCATGACCTCCGGAGCAAACACTTGAGACGGCGAGCAGGCTCCGCACGCCAGAGCAGCCAACAACATCGCGGTCGCCGAAACACGTTTCATATCGTTCCTCCTTACTCCCTAGCCGGTTTGCGATGCAACGAGAAAATTTCCACCGACGGCCTCGTTCCGGATTACATGAACCGGACTTGAAACTGCACGAAGACCGCATTGTTGGCGAAAGGATCCGTGGCCGAATTGTAGACCGGTGTGCCGGGCCCGGTGCCCAGGCCCTGATGGTGCCGGAATTCGTAGTTCAATTGGATTTTTGATTGAACCTTCGGCGGAAAATTCTCGAAATAGTAGGTGAGACCGACGATGGTTCGCGTGTAGAGATCGTTCGACATGCTGGTATTGGGATCGAACTGCTCCCACATCACGGTCGGCTCGAAATTTTCAAGCGGCCCCTCCGTGAAGAGGTACTTACCCAACACATAATAGGTCCTTCTCATCATGCCCGGTGCCCCCGATCCACCGCAGACCGCCGTGACTTGACAGTTTCCGTTGGCGCCGACGCCGACGGTCGTGGCATTGGCTCCATCGTGTCCCTGCCAGTATTCGCCCTGGACCATGAAGCCCGGCAAGATCTTCGAGGTATAACGGAAATCGACCGCATAACGATCGAACGCTCCTTTCCCCCGGCCATTGATCAATGTCCCCGCGTTGTTGGATTCGCCTTGGATCGTGGTGAAACTGACGAACGACACATCGTTGCCGAACAGACGCACCCGAGCATACCAGGCCTTCGGCGAATTGGCTCCTCCAAGTCCCGATGTCGTGTTGACCAGGGCATTGGCCTGGAAATTGTTGTTGTTCATGACACCGGTCACATATTCGATCCGGTTGGCGATCCTGCCGCGCACATCGATGAAATAGTCGCGCTCCTGCACGA
Source organism: Nitrospira sp. (assembly GCA_035328385.1). Classification (GTDB taxonomy): domain Bacteria; phylum Nitrospirota; class Nitrospiria; order Nitrospirales; family Nitrospiraceae; genus Nitrospira_C. Next base: position 21,959 of record DAOLIU010000023.1, read on the forward strand.
ATTCGATCGATCCGCCTGTTCCATTCTGGTTCTGTCCGGGCCCCCCTCCGCCGCCGACCTGCGTTAGGTAGGGGGAGCTGATCACGTCGCGCAAACCGCCCGACTGTTCGGTAAAGATACCGAACGGCATCCGGAAGATACCGAGCCGGATGAGATTGAGATTGGGAGCCCAGGACTGAACCGGTCTCACGTCGATGTAGCTCTCCCGGAAGAACGTCGAGGCGGTCGGAGTTCCGAGCTGGTTGGCGGCGGCAGGAGTATTGCTCGTCAGATTGATGCTCTGAAACTCCATGAGAATGTGCCAGCGTGGGATTGTTTCGCTGATCTTGCCCCAAAACAGCATTTCCGACCGCCGGATGGAAAAGCTGTCCTGGCTGCGGCCTTCCGGAACCTGCGCGTCGAGATGGCCATAGAGAAACTGCAGTGCATTAAGTCCGAAATTGACCTTGTCTCTGAGGATCGGCAGCAATTCCGTCTTGTTCTTCCACTCTTCCAGCGAATCGATGCGCCGCGATTGATCCGCCACGCGATACTCCTGTTCCGCGCGGATCTGAATCCACTCGTCCATCGTAATCGCGCCCTTCTGCAGCAGCAGGTCTTCGATCGCCGTGCCACCCGGCGGCAGGTCTTTCGCCGGAGCCGGCCCTTGCGTCGGTGCCGGCTCGTCCGCCTTCTGCGCGACGACGACCGGCGAAGCGGTCGAGGACTGACTCTTGGCCGTCCCGGCCAGAGACGGCGGCGCCTGGAAGCCCAGCATCAGCGCCAGAACTCCCAATGTTGAACATATCGGTAATCGAACCCACGTCATATCGACTCCCCCTTGGTTTGGTATGAGACCGGATCCTTGATCCACGGTGCTGATACAACCGGGTGTAGCTCGAATGGATCACAACGCAATTGCCGCATTGTTACAGGATTGTTAACAAAGTCTTTCCGCGCGGTTTCGTGACCGCTCCGCCCCTTGCGGCAGAAATGGGCAAGAGAATTAACGCGGCGTTAACAAGGGCGTAATAAAACCGAAAGTTTCCACGCGCATGCTGACCGTCGCGGAAACGAACGTGTCCCCGTGAAGCAGCCGAAGGGAAAGGAGCCGGTTCATGAGGAGGATTCAGCGCCCCGGAAGCGTCGTCGCGTGTCTCGGCCTGGCGGGAATGCTCGTGTGGTGGGCCGCGCCGACCCTGTCTCAGCCCACGGCACTGGTCAAGGTGGACGGATCGAGCACCGTGTTTCCGATCACCGAAGCCGTGGCCGAAGAGTTTCAGAAAACCGTCCGCGGAGCGGTTCGTGTGACGGTGGGGATTTCCGGCACCGGCGGCGGCTTCAAAAAATTCTGCCGCGGCGAAACGGACCTGCAAGACGCTTCCAGGCCCATTCAATCCGGCGAAATGGAGGCCTGCCGAGCCAACGGTGTTTCCTATATCGAATTGCCCGTGGCCTTCGATGCGCTGACCATCGCGGTGAGTCCTCAGGCGACATGGGTGGATCACCTCACCCTCGATGAGCTGAAGCGGATGTGGGAGCCGTCCGCTCAGGGCCGCGTCATGAAATGGAGCCACATTCGTCCGACCTGGCCCGAGGTCCCGCTCAAGCTCTTCGGCGCCGGCGCCGACTCGGGAACCTTCGACTATTTCACGGAAGCCGTGGTCGGCAAAGCCAAAGCCAGCCGCGGAGACTATACGGCCAGCGAAGACGACAACACGCTGGTACAAGGGATCTCTCACGACAAGCAGGCGCTGGGGTACATCCCCTACGCCTATTTCGAACCCAATCAACAACGCCTCAAAGCGGTCGCGGTCGACGGTGGGAAAGGGCCCGTGTTGCCTTCCCGCGTGACCGTCGAGAACGGCACGTACCAGCCGCTGTCACGCCCGCTGTTCATCTATATCAACGCCAAAGCGGCCGAGCGCCCGGAGGTCAAACGGTTCGTCGAGTTCTATCTGGCCCAGACGGCGACCTTGGCGCCGCAGGTCAAGTACGTTCCTCTTCCCCCGCAGGCCTACGAGCTGGCGCTCACGCACTTCCGGAACGGCAAAGTCGGCACCGCCTTCCAGGGCGCTTCCATGATCGGCATCAAGATCGAAGAATTGCTCCGTCGGGAAGCCACTCTGTAGCCATGCTGAAGGAAGGATCGTCGTCATGGACGCCGAAACCGCCAAATCCGGGATACTGAAACATGCGCGGGAGTTCCATGCCCGACCGGTCATGGTGCCGAAGTTCAAGGAGAAGGTGGTCGAACTGGTCTTGATGCTCACCGCGCTCGCGTCGGTGGCCGTCACGGTTGGGATCGTCGGCGTCCTCTCGTATGAGTCCTTCCTGTTTTTTCAACAGGTCTCGCTCTTCGATTTTCTGACCGATCGCCAGTGGACTCCGCTGTTTTCCGAGCCGCACTACGGCATTCTTCCCCTCGTGTCCGGCACCGTGGTGACCACCGCGGTCGCACTGGTCGTGGCCATCCCCGCCGGCAGCGTGGTCGCCGTCTACTTGAGCGAGTACGCGTCCCGCCCCCTGCGCGAATCCGTCAAACCGGCGCTGGAACTGCTGAGCGCGGTGCCGACCGTCGTCTACGGTTACTTTGCGCTTCTCTTCGTCACGCCCGTGCTGCAGCGGATGTGGCCGGACCTGCCCGGCTTCAACATGCTGAGCGCCGGATTCGTCATCGGCATCATGATCGTGCCCTATGTCAGCTCGGTGAGCGAAGACGCCATGCGGGCCGTTCCCCTCGCCCTCCGTGAAGGCGCCTATGCTCTCGGCGCCACACGAATGCAGACCGCGTTGCGCGTGGTCTTTCCATCAGCCCTGTCCGGCATCGCCGCCGCATACGTGCTCGGCGTATCCCGGGCCATCGGGGAAACCATGGTGGTCGCCATCGCCGCCGGTATGCAGCCGACCCTGACCTGGAACCCGCTGGAGCCGGCCGCCACGATGACCGCGTACATCGTTCAAGTCAGCCTGGGAGATCTGCCTCACGGCAGCATCGGGTACCGGACCATTTTCGCCACGGGTCTCACGCTGTTGCTCATGACATTCGTCTTCAATCTCGCAGGCCATGTCCTTAGAAAACGCTATCGCCAAGTCTATTAGCTCAGGGTCCGATCGCAGGCGTCTGGCCCGCCGCAAGCGGCTGGATGCGTTGTTTGCCCGGACCGGTTTTCTCGTCACGCTGACGGTCCTCAGCGTCCTGCTGGCACTGATCGGCCAATTGGCGGTGGAGGGAGCCGGCCGCCTGTCCTGGCAGTTTCTGACTTCCTACCCCTCACGGTTTGCGGCGCAGGCCGGCATTCTGAGCGCGTGGATCGGCACGATCCTCGTCATGCTGCTGACCGCGCTCGTCGCCGTCCCCTTGGGACTCGGAGCGGCCGTCTACCTGGAGGAATATGCTCCGAAAAATAAGCTGACCACCCTGATCGACATCAACATCGCCAATCTGGCCGGTGTGCCATCGATCGTCTACGGTCTGATGGCGCTTGCGCTGTTCGTCTACGAGTTCCGCCTTGGGCAAAGCTTCCTGACCGCGGGCTTGACCCTGGCCCTGCTGGTATTGCCCATGACCATCATTGCCGCGCGCGAAGCGATCCGCGCCGTGCCGCCGCAGATCCGAGAGGCCGCCTATGCGCTGGGCGCCACCAAGTGGCAGACGGTCCGGCACCATGTCCTCCCCTGCTCAATGGGAGGCATCATGACCGGTCTGATTCTGGCGCTGTCCCGCGCCGTGGGAGAAACCGCCCCGTTGATCACCGTCGGCGCCCTGTCCTTCATCGCATTTCTGCCTCATCCTCCGTGGCAGGCCGAAGCACCGTTTATCTCCTTTCAGTGGATGTTCGATCCCTTTACGGTCATGCCGATTCAGATGTTCAACTGGGTCTCGAGGCCGCAAGAGGATTTTCACGTAAACGCCGCCGCGGCCGGACTGGTCCTCCTGCTCATGACGCTGGCGATGAACGCGCTGGCGATCGCCGTTCGCGCGCGTTACAGGAAACGAATCCGCTGGTAGCCCTCATGTCCACGACCACGACGCCGCCCACCGCGCTGAAAGCGGAATCCAAGGACCTGAGCTTCTTCTACGGCGACGTCCAAGCGTTGAAGACCATCTCCCTCGGCCTGCCCGACCGCCATGCCACGGCGCTGATCGGACCCTCCGGATGCGGCAAGACGACTTACCTCCGCTGTCTCAATCGGATGCACGACCTGTATCCGGGCAACCGGTACGAAGGCGAATTGCTGCTCTATCCGGAGCGCATCAACCTGGTGGCTTCCGAGATCGATCCCATCGAAATCCGCATGCGCATCGGGATGGTTTTCCAGCGACCCAATCCGTTCCCCAAGTCCATCTATGAAAACGTGGCCTACGGCTTGAGAATCCGTGGAGGCATGAAGCGGACCGACCTCGATCACGCCGTCGAGCGTGCCCTCCGCGATGCGGCCCTCTGGCCCGAGGTCCGAGACCGTCTCAACGATCAGGCCTTCAACCTCTCGGGTGGCCAGCAGCAGCGCCTGTGCATCGCCCGGGCGCTGGCCACGAGACCGGAAATCCTCCTGTTCGACGAACCGACGTCGGCCCTGGACCCCACGGCGACCGCGCGCATCGAAGAACTGGTCAACGATCTCAAGCAGAAGGTGACGATCGTGATCGTCACGCACAACATGCAGCAGGCGGCGCGCGTGTCCGACTACACGGCGTTCATGTACGAAGGTCGCCTGATCGAGTGCGATCGAACGGACAGGATCTTCACCAACCCATCGAACAAACTGACCGAAGCATACGTGACCGGCCGGTTCGGCTAGTCATCGGAGGCATGATGCACCGGCACTTCGACCAAGAACTGGCGGACCTGAAGACGCAGATCCTGCGCATGGGCTCACTGGTGGAACGGCAGATCGAAGGCTCCATCCAAGCGCTGGTGGACCGGGACGTTCACCTGGCTTCCCGCGTCATCGAACGTGACACCTTGGTCAATGGACTCGACGTGGAAATCGACGAGGCCTGCATCCGCCTGCTCGCGCTGCAGGCGCCGGCTGCCGGCGACCTCCGATTCATCACGACGGCGATGAAAATTTCCACCGAGCTGGAACGCATGAGCGACCTGGCCGAGAACATCAGCGAGCGCGTCATCGAGCTGAACGAGGAACCGCAGCTCAAGCCCTATATCGACATTCCCCGCATGTCGAACTGGACCATGCGGATGGTGCGGGAATGCCTGGAAGCCTTCGTCCGCTCGGACGCCGCGTTGGCGAGAAAGGTCTGCGCCGACGATGATTTCGTCGACGATCTCACGCATCAGCTGTTCAGGGAACTGCTGTCTTTCATGATCGAGAATCCCGGCACGATTACCCGCGCCATTCGTCTCACGTTCATCGGCAAGTACCTCGAACGCATCGCCGACCATGCCACCAACATCGGAGAATTGGTGATCTACATGGTCGAGGGCAAAATCATCCGCCATACGAGTCAGCCCGTGCGCGCGGACAACGGCGCCTGACACCCGCCCGCGCGTGAACGGCTTCGCGCGGAGCGAGGACAACAACCGAGCCGACGGGTCCATGCCGGGATCGCATGACCCGGCACGCCGCCCGTCTAGGCAGCGTAATGTTTGGAAAACAGCGTGTAGTCGAACCGGTGGCGGCGAAGAATGAGTCGTCTGTCCCGGGCCAGACGGTCGACCGCGATCAGAACCTGATTCCAACTGTAACGGGGCAGGGACATCACCAGCGAATCCAAGCTGACGACCGACTCGTCTTCGAGCCGATCCAAAATCTCCCTGGCGAGGTCGTCCGGGGAATGGCCGATACCGACTGGAGGTTCGAGCAGGACTTGGCCGGTCATGACATCCTCCTGCAACCGCCTGAACGGACGCGGTCGCGCGTGTGCGTCAGTATCCGCCCCATCGATATGCGAACGGGACGGCCCAACGCTTTCCGTGTGATTGATCACCATGGTGACGATTGATCATGGCCACAGGGTACCCGGCCGGTATTCCGGATCTGTCAACGAAGAGTAAATTCTCTGTTAATCCGGGAGGCTCGGATCCGGTCTACAGGAAGGAGCGAGTGACAGGCGCTGAGCTGCGGGAGGATTTGTCGGCGGCGGCGTACCGTCTCAATGCTCGATGAGTCGCCACCCTTCTTTCTGCATGCAACGTTCAGTCGCGTTGAGCACCAGGAGTTGGCTGCCCTGTTGAAGCTTTGGATCGGTGAGCGCGGCGTTCTGGCACCTGTTGTAATCGGTTGTGTATTCCTCCGGCGGCTTGTTCGGATGAACCCATTCCGTCGTACTGCACGCCGCCAGGGCGAAACCCGTTATCACTACCGTCAGATGCCAGTTTCGCATAACACCTCCTCACTCGGACCAAAGCCGCCAGAAAGATAACCCCCTGCGCTCGTGAGGTCAAGAAAGGAAGCATCCGCTCGAACCCGGGCTTCTCCGAGCCGAGATTGACGCAGATTTTCAGTCAATGCTATAAGACCACTTCGCGCGCTACAGGCTATTATTCCCGTTCCCGTATCCGCTCCTTCCTTCAGAAGGGAACAGGCGATGTCGCACACACAACTCTCGGACGTCTTTTTCGAGCATGAAGAAGGCCTGTTCCGCTTCCTGGTCCGACGGCTGAAGTGCGTGTTCACCGCGAGGGACCTCACACAGGAACTTTTCCTCAAGATCTCGTCTCAGGAAGATACGCAGCACATTCAGAATCAAAAGGCCTACCTCTTCCGCATGGCGGCCAATCTGGCGACCGACCATCTGCGGGTGGAACAGAACCGCGCGGAGCTTCTGGCGGAAGCCAACGACATCCTATGGGCAGGGACGGAACACCGTCATGCTGAGCGCGTCATGATCGCCCGGCAAGAACTGACCCGCCTTGAACGGGCCCTGAGCGAACTGCCCGACTTGAGCCGGAACATCTTTCAGCTCAACCGTTTCGGTCACAAGACCCAGCAGGAAATCGCCAAGGAGTTCGGCATTTCCATCTCGACCGTCGAAGCCCACATGCGGAAGGTGCTCGACCACCTGTCGTCCGTTCGTGACCGCTGACGTCACACCCGAATTTCCCGCCAAGGCTTCGCCGTTCCCACTCGTCTTCTCATCAAGGATTTCTGTGTTGACCGGTCCGCCCATACACAGTCCCTTGTCGTCCATCGGATCAAAGCAAATCATGGATGAGCGTCTGGAACCCAAGTTGGAAGATCCGGGCACTACCGATAAGGAGCTGTCGTGCATTGCGCGCGACTGGGTCATCCGACTTGCCTCAGGGCATATCACCGAAGCAGAACTGCAGCGGTTCAAACGGTGGCTTGGGGAAAGCTCTTTGCATCAACGGTCTTTCGATCATGAACGGACCTTCTGGCAACAGCTCGAGCCCCTCAGGGGCGTCACACCGGCCGGACACAGCGTCGAGAGCTTCTCCAGCCCCAGACCTCGCCGGTATCACCGGCGTGTGGTGATCGGCGGAGCCATTGCGGCTGGTCTTGCGGGAATCCTCTTCTATCAGGACATTCGACTCTTCTTCTCCGCCGACCATCGCACGGCAACCGGCCAACAGCAGATCGTAACGTTGCCGGACGGGGGTCTAGCCCATTTGAACACCGATACGGCCATTGCCGTAATGTATTCGGAACGCGAGCGGCGGATCGAACTCCTCAAAGGAGAAGCCTTTTTTGAAGTGGTCCCCAATACGCAGGCCCCGTTTCGCGTGCTCACACAGGGAGGCGTCACACAAGCCGTCGGCACAGCGTTCGCCGTGCACGCCCATGAGCGGCAAGCGACCGTCACGGTGACGGAAGGCATCGTCGCCGTCGCCACGCGGGTCGTTGACGCGGATCAACCCGCATCGGTCACCGTGCGCAAGGACCAGCAGACCTCCTATCGTGTCGGAGAAGCGCCCCGGTCGGCCACGGCGATCGACAGCAGATCAGCCATCGCCTGGACTCGCGGCGGCATCGTGATCGACAAGAAACCTTTTTCCGAAGCCATGGCCGAGCTTGATCGGTATCGACCAGGCCGAATCGTCGTGCTCGGCGATCTCTCGCGGACGAAGCCCGTGAGCGGCCGATTTACTCTTGAAGGCATTGACGACGCCATTACCGCTCTCGCTAGGACGCAAGGTCTCACGGTCGTTCGACTCACCCCTTATTTCGTGCTGATTCTCTAGTTCGCCTCGCCATCCACGAGTCCAAATTAATTCTTCTCAATCGCCAAGGTAACCGCTTTTCCACTCGTCATACAGGTGATATGAGCAGATGAGAACAGTTCTCAATATCTGACAAGCCCGACCTACATAAGGCCTTGTCTCGGACGCTAGGAGAGATCCAGATGCGGATACGCCGAAAGAAGTCTGCCACCGAATCAATGGCCCCAAGTTTGGCCTGGCTCATGGCGGCCACCGCCATGGTGCACTTCAGCATCTATGCACCGGAACCGGCACGGGGCAAGGAATCGGACAACGAGGAAGGGATAAAGAGGAAGAAGCCCGGGCTTCCCGATCGATCCAGCGAACGACCGGACGGACCTGATATTCCTGATGGGCGGTGGCAGCCGGCAGGTCCCTCTATCGCTCGGCCGCAGGCTCCCACCAGACAGCGCCTGATGGCCCAGCAAGGCAATGACAAGCAGCCGGAATATGACTTCGATATCGTCCCTCAGCCGCTCGCATCGGCTCTCAACCGGTTTGGCGAGCAAACCGGAATCCAGTTCGCCTATACGACGGAAGACGTTGAGAACGTCAGGACCGGCGGTGTCTCCGGGCGCCGCACGTCGGAGGATGCCCTGCGCCTGCTGTTGGTTGACACAGGCTTGGACTACCGCGTGACCGGAACCAATACGATCACCATTGAAAAACGGAGCGGTGCCGGCGCCGCCGCCATAGGAACCGCCATCGGCATTGGCGCGGCCGCCGCAGGAGCGCAGGCTGTTCAGAGCGATAGTGGGACGCTGGATGCGCCGATTGATGGACCATCATCGAAACCGGTGAAGGTTCCGGAAGTCGTCATTAAAGAAACAAAGGAGCGGCCAAAATCCTGGGAAGAGGCGGTCGACGGCTACAAGGCGGACTACTCGTCAACGGTCACGCGGACCCCCATGTCGATCGACGAGAACCCGACTTCAATCGGCGTCGTCACGCGGGAAGTCATCCGGGATACCTTTGCCCGCACGCAGATGGATGCCTTTGAAGCCGTCAGCGGCGTATCACGCGGCAACGTAAGAATGGGGCGTGGAGAGGAGTTCTCCATCCGAGGCTTTCAAACAAATTCAAGCACCGAGGGAAGTTTCAACGGATTGAAAGCCAACGGGCTTCCCACAGACGGCTTGTTCGCGCCGGATTGGGGCATCGTAGAACGATATGAAGTTATAAAAGGTCCCGCGTCCATCGTGGGCGGCGCGGCCAATCCCGGCGGAATCATCAACCGCATTACGAAAACACCCCAACGAAAGAATTTCAGCACGACCGAATTTCAAGCCGGATCCTACGGGTTTTTGAGAGGCATGGTCGATGCCAACGGCGTGTTGCCGGCCCACGAAAACATTCGCGGGCGGTTGGTATTCACGGTCGAAGACCAAGGCAACTTCATCGACAATACTCCGGTCCGACAGTACAACGTAGCCCCTTCCGTAGAGTTCGACCTGTTCAAGGGAGCAGGCAAACTGCTCCTCGTCGGCACCTATCAACATTTCGACGGTTCCAGCTATCCAGGCTGGCCGCTGTCAAGCGACGGAACCATGCTGAACGTGCCGCGCACGCGCAATTTCGGCGGCGGCGCCCCCAACGGGGCCCGCACTCAGTACACGGCGTACAACGCGGAAGTGCACTACGATCACAAGTTCATTCATGACATCAAACTCTCGGTCAAGGGTAAGTATTCCAACTCCCAACTCTCCGACAAAAACATCTACAGCTATACATTTGGCGGGATTCCCCCGAGCGGTGATTCGTATCTTAACTCGGGGTTACGGCAGGTTCGATTTGATACGTATGCGGGAGAGCTGTTCCTGAGCAAGGACTTCGAGTCGTGGGGGCAGAAACATGAAATACTCGCCGGTACCGATTATCGGAACATGACGAACCGTTTTCTTCTTGGGTACGTGTACTTGCCGGCCGGTGGGACACCGTTCCTTGACAATGTATTTAATCCTGTAAACAATCTGCATGCCCCCGAGGACTCCGTGCTTGAAGACGCGTCGCCCGGCAGGCGCCGCGTCAAGTTGCAGCAGGTCGGTGTATTTGCGCAGGCGGTTATCCGCCCGGTCGACCGGCTCACCTTGGTGTTTGCCGGAAGGCATGACTCGGCGGATTCATCCATCATTCCAGACGATCGAACTCCCGTTGAAACCCAACAGAACGCCTCTGCCTGGACGGGCCGCTTTGGAGCGACTTTTAAAGTCGCTCGCTGGATGAATGTCTATGGGGGTGTCCAGCAATCATTTCAACCACAGCCGTTCGGGAACACACGCGATGGACAGATGTTGGACCCCGAGACCGGCATCAACTATGAAGTGGGGGCCAAACTCAATCTGCTCGATGAACGGCTCCGTGTGACGACCGCGCTCTTCCGCACGAACCGGAAAAATGTCTCAACAGCTGACCCAACAGACATCAGGTTCGTGGTGGGCATTGGTGAACAACGTAATCAGGGAGTGGAGTTGGACATTAACGGTCAACCGATTCCCGGCTTGAACTTGAATGCGAACGTGACTTTTCTGGACGCGAAGATCATTGAAGACAATGATCCGAATCTCGTGGGGCAGCGGCCGTTCAACGCTCCAGAGTATTTCGGACGAGTGTTTGCCACGTATCAACTCCAATCCAGCCCCTTGCAAGGATTTGGATTCGGTGGCGGCGTCTATTTTCAGGACGGATATGAAGTGACGCAGCCCAACGGCATTAAGACCAACCCGTATCACCGGGTCGATGCCATTTTGTTCTATCGCGGCAACAAACGCTACGATGTCTCCCTCAATATTCGCAATTTGCTGAACGAGAAATACATTGAGAGTCCGGGCAATACACTCAACTCCTATAACAGCTTCGGCGCCCCAATCAGCGTGTTTGGCTCGGTGCGGGTGTATTTTTGATTCGCACGGGAATCTCAGTGAACGTCGCAGCAAACGATTCGCGAAGCCACGACTCCCCTCTCCTACGCTCCGTTCAAACGGCGTTGCATGAGAAGAATCTGCTTGCCGCAAAGCGGCTCTGTGAACATCATCTGCTTACGGCGCCTCGCGACCCTGACGCCCATCGGTACCTGGCGCAACTGTATGCGCTGCTGGGCGAACACGATCAGGCATTGACCACGGCAATGAGGGCCACCGAACTGGCACCGGACGATCCGCGCGCCTGGTCCGATCTCGGTCGGGTGCATGCGTTGTTACGAAACCTGCAGGAGGCTATCGCGTGCTTTCACAAGGCCGTCGAGGTCGAACCGTCTCATGCTGACGGTTGGCACAATCTGGGCCTCGCGCTCAAACAGACAGGGAAACAAGAGCAGGCCTTCGATGCGTTGAAGCAGGCGCTCCTGATCGATCCGGCCCGCGCCCAAACCTATCTCTCGCTGGGCAATCTCTTGGTCGAGGCGGAACAACTGGAGGATGCCATCGCCTGTTATGAACGGGCCGTTGCGCACGATCCCCATCTCGCGCGAGCACACAGCCGGTTGGGACAGGAGTTGCTCCAACGTGGGGAGCCGGAACAGGCTGAGGCGCTGTTTCGCCGCACGCTTGTGCTGGATCAGGACGATGTGGGGAGTTGGTCCGACCTCGCTCGGACGCTGGAGGATCTGGGACAGGCTGAGGCAGCGCTCACCTGTTATCGAAACGTGTTGCGCCGTCAGCCGGGCCACGCGGTGGCGCTCGGTCAATATCTGGCCATGATCAAAGGGGATGAAGGGCTCGCCTGGGCCGGACAGGTGGAGTCCGCGCTCGAGGGCACACAGAGATCCGAAGAAGCCAAAGCGTTGGTCGGCTATGGTCTGGCCAAGTTTTACGATCGCCGCAGCCGGTTCTCGGATGCCGCCCGTGCGGCCACGCGGGCCAATGCCGCACGGCAAAAGGCCGCCGGCCCATTCCATCGAGAGGCTTTACGAACGCGCGTGGACGGCATTGTCGAGGCCTATCCCGCCGAGTTTTTTGTGGACCGCCGCCATATGGGATTGGGGACGGACCAACCGGTCTTCATCGTCGGCCTGCCCCGCTCCGGGACGACGCTGGTCGAACAAATCCTCTCGGCCCATCCATGGCTGCATGGGGCCGGCGAGCTGCCCGATCTGGCCAGATTAGCCAGCCAATCGCTGGCCGATCAGGACGTCGCCCCCTGGCAGGCCGCCCGACAGTTGACCGACGAAATGACCAGCAGGCTGCTGGCGCATGAATATCTGCGGGCACTTCGCCGCAGCGCCGTCCCGGACTGCCTCCGCATCAGCGACAAGCAGCCGCTCAATTTTTTCCATCTGGCTTTCGCCGCCCTGCTCTTTCCCAACGCCCGCGTGATCCATTGCCGCCGTGACGCCCGCGACAACGCGCTGTCGATCTGGATGGAGAACTTCAACCCGGATCAGCGCTACGCCACAGACTTTGCCGATCTGGCCTTCTTCCGTTCCCAATATGAGCGGCTGATGGATCACTGGCATACGGCGCTGCCGCTCAAGATCCTCTGCGTACAGTACGAAGAGGTTGTGGCGGACCTCGAAGGTCAGGCGCGTCGGTTGATCAATTTTCTCGGTGCACCGTGGAGTGAAGAGTGCCTGAACTTCCATCAAAACGAGCGTGCCGTGCAAACCCCCAGCCGCTGGCAGGTGCGCCAACCCATCTACACCAAATCCGTCGGCCGCTGGAAACACTATGCGCCCTACTTGCCTGAACTGGCTGAGGCATTTTCGCAACGGTCTGATGATTCTTCTTGTCATTCATAGGCCGTGTCAGTTTCCGATGCATTCCGGCCGCATCCTCGTTTCGTTCGTGGGGTTGGGAACCGCCATCCTCTCCGTTACAGGCGTCATCATCTGGTGGCGCAAGCGTGGAGCTTATAGTAACGAACCCGACAAACACCAAGCAGACCATCTCAACTCCTTCCTACAAGGTAACGCGCTGTGACGAAGCAGGCCGCGAACGGATTTGTCGTCTGGCTGACCGGCCTGCCTGGAGCCGGCAAGAGCACACTGGCTCGCCTGTTGGAATCAAAGCTTCGACAGCTCGGCTTGGCGGTCGAAACGCTCGACGGTGACGAGGTTCGAAAACATCTGACCAAGGACCTGGGATTTTCCAAGGAAGACCGCTTGGAGAACGTTCGCCGCATCGCCTATGTCGCCAAACTGCTTTCAAGAATCGGGGGCGTCGCCATCGTCGCGGCAATAGCTCCCTATGCCGAGGCGAGACGCTCGGCCAGAGCCGAGATCGGCAACTTCGTCGAAGTCTTCGTTCGATGCCCGCTTGAGGTTTGCGTGAAACGCGATGTCAAAGGACTCTACGCCAAAGCCTACCGCGGCGAGATTGCTCAAATGACCGGCGTATCCGCCCCCTACGAGGCGCCGGTCAATCCCGAAGTGATCGTGGATACGGATCGGGAGCTCCCCGAGCAAAGCCTCGAGAAGATCCTGCATCAGCTACGGATCATGAAGTTTATTCCATAGCCCAACTAATTAGCGTTGGATCGAGCAAGGCTGGTAAGGAGCTGGCGAGAGGAATTGAACCTCCAACCGTCGCCGGATCGGCTCTGAAGCTTGCCTCACGAAGAGGCTCAACCTATTGCGAAACAATTTACTTGTGGATTTTTATCCCGTCGCCAAGAATGATCGTACGGCTCCGGGTCTGGACAAGCATGGTATGGAGCTGGCGAGAGGAATTGAACCTCCAACCGGTGGTTTACAAAACCACTGC
>DAOLIU010000024.1:0-34736 GCA_035328385.1 Nitrospira sp.
GTTCGAGCCGACAGGCCCACCATCGGCTTTCCTGGATAGCGGTCGCTCAACATCCCGCTAAGACCGGAAGAGAAGGAAGCCCGATTGCCGGAGAGAATAGAGAATAGGGAAACAGCGCGCTGGGAGAATGAGGTTCAGAACGTCGGGCCGGTGAGACGGCCCACCGTTTCAAGCAGACGCGGAACTGCGACAGGTTTGGACAGCGTTTCGTGCGCACCGAAGAATCTAGCCACGTTGCAATAGTCGATATCGTGAGCTCCACTGGAGACGGCGACAACCTTGACGCGAGGAAATTTCTGATGGAGCATCCAGGTGAGCTCAAGGCCGTCCATATCCGGCATCAGGATGTCCGCGATGACCAGATCAACCGCGTGACTTCGGAGATGGGCCAAACCGTCCCTCGCTGAGGAAACTTCATTGACGGCATACCCTGCTCCTTCCAACGTCCGCCGGAAGAATTGTCGGGCTGCGGCTTCATCGTCGATTAATAGAATGTCAGCCAAAGTGCATTTTCCTCACCGTGGCTGTTGTATCAAAGACGAGGTCCGATCAATACTGGCGGAGACGCCAGGTGCCGAGGAAGACTCTCTGGGAAGCTGAAAAGTCTAACGATTTCCGATAGATTCGATCAAGCGGAGGTCCTGCTCTGCCAGCGTGAAATCCCGGCAGGCCAGGTCGTCTGTCATGTGTTGAGCATTGGTCGTACCAGTCAGCGGCAACATGCCGATCTGCATGGCAAATCGAAATACCAGCTGAGCCAAACCCATGCCATAACGCCCCGCCATCGCCCGGATGTCCGGATCGATAAAGACTTCGCGATTGGCCGTCAGCAGAGAAAAACCTTGGTAGATGATATGCTCGGCCTGACAAATCTCGCGCACTCCCCGGTCCCAACCGAATGCCGCATAGCAGCGGTTTTGCACTACCATCGGCTTGACCTTTGCTTGTTCGCATAGGAGCGCCAGTTGCTCGGCCGTCACGTTGCTGATCCCGATCATTCTGGTCTTCTTGGCTTCGTACAGCCGCTCGAACGCCGCCCACACCTCCCAGTCCTCCGTCCCCAGTCCTCGTCTCCCGTAGGGTCCATGCAGGACATACGAATCCACATAATTCGTGCGCAAGTGCCGGAGCGAACTTTCAAATGATTGTTCCACCTGCACACCCACCCCGGCACGCGGATCATAGGGTGTACGATGGTCCTGGCCATTGAGGGGCGTGAACTTCGTCTGGACGAAAAGGCGTTCGCGAGCCATACCCTGCTCGGCCAATAGAGTCAGCGCCTCCCCCACTCGCGCTTCATCGTAGTGAATGAGTTGATTGGCCGTATCGATTGCCTGAAAACCGGCCTGCACCGCCGTCATGACGAGTTGGGTGGTTGCTTCTTTCTTCCACGCGGTGCCGTACATAAACGAGGGCAAGGGTATGCCGTTGTACGCAGTGACTGTGTCTTCGCGGCTTTGCATCATGATGGCGCCCGCTGCCACATCGGTCGTCAAGGCGTCGCGAGCACGTCCTTCCATATCCCGGCCAGTTCACGCAATGCCCCAGCACCGTCGCCCACAAAGGCGGAACCGTGCATAACCGCCAATGTCTTCGGCTTGAGTTCGGCCAACCGGTGGAGCGTCGGTTCCGTCAATGTCGAGTACGGAATATAATTTGCCAGAGGTCCCCGCTGATACTCGACCAACACCCTTCGGCACCGCTCAAGCAAATCCGAGCCGGCCACCGGCTCCACGTTGCCGCCTTGATGAAAGAGGTCGGAGCAAAAGAGTGTATGATTGATTTCCTCGAACAAGAGACCTGCCTCCCAACAATGTGGGACGTGAGGCGTGCTGAGGAAGCGGAATCGGTACTTTCCGGTGCTGAGCACCTCCCCGTCGCTCATCCCTCTCGCCGGTCTGAGGGCGAGGCAGTCATCGACGCTGACCAACTTGCCGATCATGCTGCACACGGCGGTCGCTCCTGAAGCGAGGCCCTGCCATTCCGGCAACGTCCCGCACTCATCCGCTTCGAAATGACTGAATCCGATCCAACGAAGAGCAGCCGGATCGATCAGCGACGCAACCGCCTCCTTGACCACGGGGAACAAGGCCCGAGGTCCCGTATGAAACAATAGCGGTTCCTCGTCCCGAACGAGAAATTGGCTGAACTGCATGTCGAACGGCTCAATGAATGTTGTGATTCGGAACACATCCGAAGCGATTTCCGTCACCTGTGCCATGGTCCCTCCCGACGAGAGTCTTTCACCCACACCCCAAGCGGCCTTTCTGCGCTGCGCTCATCCCATATCCCGCAAGGTATGCTGGGGATTGCGATCCCGACCGATGGTTTTCATGAGCGTATCGCCGAACAGTACGACCACTCGATCGCGTTGGTCCTTTACCAGCATGGAGGCGGAGGGAGCCTTGAAGGTGGCCGGATCACCCTCCAGCCAAGCGCTGCACGTATAGGGCAACTGGTCGAGAACGGTTTCCACCCGGTATTCGTGCTTGAGTCGGTACTGCATGACGTCGAACTGGAGACGGCCCACGGCCGCCACGATTTGATCCCCTTCGTTGAGGCTTCGCATGAGCTGAACGGTTCCCTCTTGGGCCATCTGGGCCATGCCCTTGTCGAATGTCTTACGCTTGCCGACATCGGTCGGGCGGATGCGGGCGAAGATTTCCGGTTGAAACTGGGGTAATGTCTTGAAATTGAATCCGCCGGACACCGAGATGGTATCGCCGATCGCGAAGATTCCCGGATTGATGATGCCGATGATGTCGCCCGGGAAGGCCTCTTCCACCGTGCTGCGCTCCTGCGCCACCATGCTATGAGGACGAGACAGCCGGATCTCACGGTTGAGACGATGATGCTTGACCACCATGTCACGCTCGAACCGCCCGGAACAAATGCGGAGAAAGGCCGTACTATCGCGGTGTTTTGGATTCATGTTCGCCTGAAGCTTGAAGACATAGGCGCTGAACGGCGTCTCGATCGGATCGACCGAGACTTCGCCGCCGCTTTCCAGGTCCGCCAGTCTCGCCCCCGGGGCGGGAGCCAAGTCCACGAAGGCATCCAAGAAGCTCTCGATCCCGAAATTCGTCAACGCCGATGCGAAGAACACCGGCGTCACCAAGCCCTGGAGGAACCGCTCGCGCGCGAACTGGTTGCCGGCGATCTCGAGCAGCTCCAAGTCGTGGTCCACTTGCATCATTGTGTCTTGCGAGACCCGCCCGCTGGCACTCAACTCGTCCAGTCCCAGCTCGCTGACCGTCACCTTGGTGGCGCCCCCCGGCGCCGTCCGGCCGAACAATTGCACCCGGCCGTCTTCCCGATTCACGATCCCGACGAAATCACTTCCGGATCCAATCGGCCAATTGACCGCGCTGGCCTGAATATCCAGCGCCTGCTCCACCTCCGTCATCAGATCGAGCGGTTGCCGTCCCGGCAAATCCATCTTATTGATGAGGGTCAGGACCGGAATCTTCCGCATACGGCAAACCGAAAACAGCTTCCTGGTCTGCGCCTCGACGCCCTTGGCCGCATCGATGACCATGATGGCGCTGTCCGCCGCCGTGAGCGTCCGATAAGTGTCTTCGGAAAAATCCTGGTGCCCCGGCGTATCCAGGAGGTTGATGACGGCATCCTTGTAGGGAAACTGCATGGCCGAGGCGGTGATCGAGATGCCGCGCTCCTGCTCCATCCCCATCCAATCAGAAGCGGTGACCTTTCCTCCCTTGCGGCCGCGCACCATTCCCGCCGTGCGGATCAATCCCGAATACAGCAGCAGCTTCTCGGTCAGCGTCGTTTTCCCCGCGTCGGGATGGCTGATAATCGCAAAGGTCCGCCGTTGCGACGTCGCGGCGGCCAAGGCATATTGAAGAGTCGATTCCATGGGCATGATCGGAGCGGCAGCATACCACAACGGTGGAACTACTGCTCCAGGAAGGCGCGGATCATCGGCTCCTTTTGAGCCACCACCTTTCGCGCGGCGGTGACCACCAAATCGCGTTCGCAGGCTGAATCCAACCACAGTCTGGTGACGATCTTCGCCAGCCGTTCCACCACCGCGCGCGACGTCGTCAACGTCGGGTCTTCTTTTCGACAGCTCTCGGGAAGATCGCTCAAATCATCGCTCCATTGCGCGTCGGTATGGCTCACTCTCACGAGCAACAATTTTTCGACGCCCGGCAGCAATCTTTCCCGCTGCGCACCGTTCAGGAACAGGGCCCGGTAAGCGGCAACACGTTCTTCCATGATCGTGGGAATACGCGAATAGTCGTAACTAAACAGGGAGAAGCCCTCCCCAAAGCTGTTCAACCGCTCTCCGCCCACGTCGAACGGGAACGAACTATCCAGCGCGATGATCAATCCCCTGTGGATCTTTCCGGCCTGAATCTTCTTCATGAACATCATCGCCAGCGATTCGATGCCCGTGTTGTCCGAAAGCCCTCCGTCTCCCGCATGCCAGTACAGGTCCTGGCCTTCTATTCGAAAGGTGATCGGTCCGATCAGCGGCGGAAACGACATGGACGCGGCAACTGCGGTGGCCACCTGAACCTGGCAATGATCGAGCTCCAAGTCCTCGGGCGTCACCGATGTGAGGGACTCCCAGCGCGCTCGAAGCGCATCGCTGACCAAAGGCGACTCGCGCTCATCCCCCTCAGGCAGCGACAACGAATGGAAAAGATCGTAACGGGAATACTCTGCGGGCAGCGTGGACAGGATGAAGCGACGACCGCTGTTGTAGAGCGTCGTATTCAGAATGAGGTATGGGACATCCCCTTGGGCTTGCCGGTGCATGAGGTCCTGAAACGTGGCCTCCCCCAAGTAGTCCTCCCGGAGGATTTCCCCCAAGGACTTTGCGGCCCAGGCCGGATTGAACCACCTCAGGCGGAAAATCTGCCGGCGAAGGAGCGGCCCCTCGAAATCCAGGCTCATGATCTTTTCGAATTGGGTAAAGAACTGCTGGTATTCCGGGGAGAGTTCCCCGTTCGGTCCCAAAACGGAAAGCCCGCGCGGCGGCTTCTTCAAGGTGTAATACGCGGAGGCCAGGCTTCCGCCGGAGACGCTGGACACATAGGAGATGTGATCGAGAAGCGACCGGCGATCGGAACCCACCCGTAGTTTCGCCAGCGCTTCCATGCCGCCGGCGGCGAACAGAGCGGCGCGACTTCCTCCACCCGATACGGCCAGGCCGACCAACTGCTCCGCATCGGCGGGAGCCGACAAACACGAGCTCGCCGTGAGGCTCCGTGGAGCCGTATAGACGGGCGAGCCGAAGCATCCGCTCGCGAGCGAGGCCACCACCACGCACATCGCCGCCGAAAACCGTCTCGTCATCGTCTCGACGCAGGAAGAGTCAGCCGGCCCTCCGATGCTGCCGGCACCCGGGAGGCGGGGCACTATACTGGCCTCCTTTCAATCCGGTCAAGCGGCCCGTCGCCCTGAGGAGCGGAAAATTCCGCCGCATCGGCCGGGCCTAGCGGCCCCCGTGAAATCCTGTTTGCCTCCAAGCCTCATACACGACCACGGCGACCGCGTTCGAGAGATTGAGACTCCGACTGTCCGGCAACATGGGGAGGCGCAGCCGCTCGAGTTCGTTCACACTCCCCAGCACAGGCCCCGGCAACCCCCTGGTCTCCGCTCCGAATAGGAACACGTCGCCTTCGACATATTTCACGGCATCGTAGCGTTGTCGCCCTTTCGTCGTGATGGCGAATAAGCGTCGTCCTCCGAAACGTGCACGGCATTCGATCCAGTTGGCGTGGACGCTGATCGAGGCCCATTCGTGGTAATCCAATCCCGCGCGTCTCAGCTGCCTGTCCTCAAGGGAGAAGCCCAGCGGCTCGACCAAATGGAGCCGCGCGCCGGTATTGGCACACAGCCTGATGATGTTGCCGGTGTTGGGAGGAATCTCCGGCTCATAGAGGACCACGTCAAACATGTTCATGCCTTTCTGGTGATGGACAAACGACCGGTACCCAAGGGCTTTGACCATGCAACCAGGGGATCGGGCACCAAGGGCCAGGGCCATTCCGAGTGCCATCCTACTCTTTCGCACCGTCATGCTGCAGCAGGAGGACATGTTGTCCCGGACCCGCTCGCTGGAACGACCAGGGGTCACGTTGACGACGCATTATGAACGGTACCAGACTGGCACGATGTCACCGCATTTGTCACTTCGCAATTCTTTTCGTGGTCGTGCCCCTTGTGCTCCCGGAGGGCATGACATCCGAGGTCAGGGCCGCGGACGAGGAACCGACTCCCCTGGCCGGCGAGGCTTTTCACACCGAGGTGCTGGGCGAACCGGTCAAGGTGCCGCCGCGGGATCGTAAAAAAGTCACGGCGGCAAGTTTCGGCATATCGGTGCTGCCCGAAGGTCCGAAGTTTTACCAGGTTTTGCCGTTCGGTGCCTTGTATCTCTGGCGCAATTCCGACGACATGAAGCAGCGGTTGCGTGCCACGCTTTCCGGTCCCGTCAACGACGTGAACATGAACGTGGGCTCCCATTCATCCAGCGGATGGGAACTGCGGTTTACCTTTCACAACATGATCATTCCATTGGGACGATCCGAGTACGTGGAAGCACAGATCGTCCGGGATGTCGAAGTGGAGTGGAACTATGTCTTCGGCGGCTTTGGTCTCGCATACAGGAGACTCTTGCATCCCGGCCACCAGGACAACGCCTTCGAGGTCTCCCTGACGTACGAACCCGGGTACCGCTGGTTCAAGGGGACTTCGAAGACCTCGTCGAACTTCATCGTGCCGACCGACACCTACGAAGGCCGTGTCCACGCCAGGCTTCGCAAGGATGCGCTCGAACGCAACCTCATGGAGCTGCCGCATCGAGGCTATGCACTCGGCGGAGACTTCTACTATGGGCACCGGGCGAATTGGAATGACTGGGGGGGAGGGCCATTCGGCGTGTCGAGCGGCCAGCAAGGCCGTCAATACCTCATGGGCAGCGTGTTCGCGGTCAGCGCCACTCCCGTCCCGTTCGTCGACAGCGAAAAACACCGCCTGGTCGCTTCTCTCTACGGGGGAATCGGAGAGCATCTCGACCGCTTCTCCACCTTCCGCCTGCCCGGCAGGCCCACCGGCTATGAGTGGGAGGCGATTGCCTTGCCCATGCTTCCCAGCGTGGCGTTCAACGAATTATTTCCAAGCCGCTACGGTATCGCCCACCTGGAATATCGATACGAACCCGTCTTTTTCATCTATCCCTACGTCCGGGGATCGTGGGGGATCGTCGAGCAGCCTCGCTTCAACCCGGACGGCAGCGTCCGCAACATCATGGGATCGATGCCGGCAGTGGGTGGGGGCGTGATCAGCGGGGCACCGTGGAAGTCCCAGATCGAGATCAACTACAGCTATAACTTCGGCATTTTCAGCGATCAGGGCAACGGCCGATCCTCGCAAGGACGCAATGGATTCTTCATCTTCTGGTCCAAAGAACTATGAAACGGAGCCTTGTAAGTGACCCCCGTACGGGCGCGGTCCACCCGCACAAGACCGATCCGGACGCGCAATCGGTTTCATACGGGTCGGACGGAATCGGTCCCGCGCGAATCCTTCCGACCGGTCTTGCCTCTTATTGAGCCGAGGCCCTACAAGGAAGACTGTTGATATTGTCCGGTTTCTGTTCCCGCAGCTTCTTGTTATCATGAACCGCATGGACCGCGATCCGACTCATGCTCCTAGCCCGCTCTCCGGCAATCGACGCCCGGCACCCCGGTCGTTGTCATGCGGTTTGGTCGAAGCCTCCTTCCTTGTGGGATTGCTCGTCGTGACGGGGACTCATCCCGCCCGGGGAGAGGAATCCCACGTTCCTCCTGAGACACGTGTCATCGAACAGGCTCACATCGTCTGGGAAAGCGGAGCCGTCGAGCCGGCGCTGGATATCCTGGAACAGGGCATACAGGATCATCCGGAAGCCGTCACCCTTCAAAAACTTCGCGGGGATATCCTCGCCACTTCCCGCGGCCCGCAAGAAGCCATCGAAGCGTATGATGCCGTCCTCGCGAGCGCGCCGCACGCCCTCGACGTCAGATGGGCGAAGTGGGGAGTGCTCGTACGATCCGGCCAAAGCAACGATGCCGTCCAAGAGCTGCGGTTGATCGCCGAGGATGACTCGCAGAACCCCTTGGTGCATTTGCGCCTCGCGCAAGAGCTCAGAAAACTCGATCGACTCGAAGAATCTCTGACCTCGTATCAGAAGGCCGTCGCGCTCGTCCCCTCGCTGCTCGGCTGGCGGCTTGCCATGGCCCGCGCGCGCTTTGATCTCCTGGACTATCAAGGTGCCGAAGCCGACGTGCAGTATGTGTTGGAAAGAATTCCCCCGGGATCGTCCTTGGAGCCCCCGGCGAAGACTCTGCTCTCCATCATCCACGGAACGTCACAGGAACGCGGAAGACGCTACGACCCGGCGCTTGCTCCAAAGGAAATCGCCCCTGAGCGCCAGAAGCAATGGGCCATGATTCGGGCTGATGCGTGGAGACTGTACGTCGACGGCCATTACAAAGAGGCGGAACCGATCTATCGTCAGCTCCTGGCGCTCAATCCCAACGATCCTTCAGCTACGCACCAGCTGGGATTGACGCTGATGCACCTCGGCCGGTGCAAAGATGCACTGACCGTCTTCGGCACGATGTTCAATCTCGACCCGAGCGATGAGGACTATGCCGATACGGTCTATCGAATGGGGCAATGCATGGTCGACCTCGAACAATGGGAGGAAGCCTTCGCCCATTTTCAAACTTTGTACGACGCAGCCGTCGAGTCCGAAGAGAGCAACAAGAACGCCGAACTCCCACCCGACACTCGGGTGCTGGACAAAAACAAGATCAAGCGCTGGCTCGACATCGTGCGTCCTCACGTTCCCGAATTGGCCCGGCAGCAGGTCGAAGAAACGGCCGCTCATCACCGCGCCCGCAAGGAGGCCGCTTCCGGTCCGTCAGAAGAGGAGCTCTATGCGAAAGCCATCGAACGGCTGAAACCGATCAAACCCTTGGAGATCCATGCCTCGCTGGTCGGCCGCGATGCGGATTTCAACTGGTTTCGATTCGTCATACCGGCCGGAAAAGTCATGCGGGATGATTTTCCCACCGGGGCGCACGAATTCATCCCACTGAATCCGGGAGACAGCTTTCTCACCGCACCACAGGACATTTATCTGGTATTTGGGCTGGTGTCCGCCTCGTACGACGCAATTCCGCTGGCGGCGCGATGCTTTATCGAAACATCCGAGATGGCAGGCGAACAGCGGGCGGTCACTCAGGACCATGTCATGATGGCCATGAACGATCAGTCCGGCTATTTCAGGTTGCCGGCTCCGGCGACCGGCTGGATGCCCGGACTGTACCGTTGCGGCCTGTTCGCGGGAGAACATACGTCGGCTGACACACAGGTCGATGAAGTCCGGTTTCGAGTCCTGCAACCGGTGCGGCTCTCGTCGCCTATCGAGCCGCTTCTCCGCGGATCGGACCGCCTTGGTCGAACATAGAGGATCGGCCGGCTCTCGCGGCGCCGGAACGCCCGGGTCACTCACTTTTGCTTATCGGCCGGCTCCGCTTGCTTCGGCGCCGTAAGCGCATCTTGCGCCACATGACCCGACATCGACTTCTCAACGATATTGTGCTGGATCTCCCAAGCGATGACGAAGGCCAGTTGCTCGGGCGAAAGCGCACCCATGGGGAGTTCCTTCGTCCTGTCATAGAACGGGTCGTCCGGCACGGCTTTCCGATAGGTATTCACCAAGATCTGCGCGGGCTGAATCCGCCGCTCCCGTTCACCGACCAGAATTGACCGTTCATCGGGCAAGACGCGCGTCCGCGTAGCCCAATCTCGCCCATCGATCTTGACGAAGGCCACGTTCCAGATTGTTCCGTTCAGCAGGCTTTTCACCGCGTTCGGAGTCTGCTCCAGAAAAACCGGCTCGCGCACAATCCGTTCGAGCGCCTGCCGTATGCGGATATCGTACAGATTCGTCGTGGAATCCGACTGAGCCGGAGGAACCAGGACGGAAGAACCCACCTCGTAGTACGGTTGCCCGTCGAGGCTTTTCAGATCATCCTGTGTGCGCAAGTACGTTCCAAATAACCGTTGCAACGCCACGGCGCGGGCGTCGGCCGACATCGCGGGGACGTCCTGGTCGGAAAGGATCGGCGCCCGGCGCAAGTCACGCTCGGCCGGGCGGGCTTGTGGTTTGGGCGCGGTATCGGCCTTACTGACCACCCATTGAAATTCCCGATCCAGCAGCGGCACGAGTCGGTCCGATCGATCGATCAACTGCCGCTCCTTCAGGGCGGCTGCGCTGACCAACAGCTTGACCTTGCCGCGTTCTTTGGTTCGGGCAACCAGCAATTGAAACGCCTTGCCGTCCCGATTGACAACCCTCGGTTCGACGATGACGGCCTGCAGTGCCTCCTTCTTCATGGCTTCGTCGAATCGAGGGAAATCGGTTCGATGCTGCGACATCACCGTGAGGGCCTCCACGACGGTTCGAAAAGCCCCCTCGATCGCGAGGGCATCAGGTCCTCCAGGGTCCAAGGAATCGGACGGTTTCGCGCGAAACACTCTGAAGGCGGTTCCCGGGATGGAAGTGCCTGGCCCCACCGTCTCGTGATGCGCATCTTCCGCCTGCGCATCATGGCCGTGATGGTCGGCCCGAGCCGACGTGGACTGCCAGGCCGCCATACCGGCAAGCGATACCAGAACGATCAGCCTTGCCCCCGAGAAACGACGCTCAAGAAAATGTGCTTTGCGCCCGCTCCTATTACCGTCTTTCATAGCGCCTCCAACGCGAGTGGCTGGGCCATCGATCTCCACCCGCTGCTGTATTGTACTCTTTCTCAGGGGCCGTCCTCGCCCCTGATGAAAGGGAGGGGTCGCTGAACAGGCCAACGGTACGGTCGTCGGCGATAACGTGGCGCCGATCGTGAATATCTGCCGAGGCTGAATCGAGAGGGGTTAGGACCGCGTGTTCCCACACTCCGGAATATTGGCCAGAGCGGACTGGTTGGTCGATGGGAGAGGCGGAGGATGAATCGGCAATGTAATGACAAAAGTTGTCCCTTGCCCCTCACGGCTGCCGACCGAAATGTGGCCGCCGTGCGCGTCAACGACATCCTTCACGATCTTGGTGCCCAGTCCGGTTCCACCCGCCTTCCTGCTGGCCGCCCGGCCGGTGAAGAGCGTCTGTCGCACTTCTTCGGGCATGCCCTTCCCCGTATCCTCAACCATGAGCACGATCGATTGAGTCTCGGGATCATGCCGTCCACGGATGGTGATCGATCCCAAAGGAGGAACTTCCGGAACGGCGTTATGAACCAGATTGTAGAGCAGCGAATACAATCGGTTGGCATCGCCTAAAATTGCCGGCAACGACTCGAGATCCTCGAGCCGAAGCACAATCTGCCTTTGCTGAATCAACACTCGCAGTGTTTTTGCGACACCATCGGCAATCTTTCCGATTTGGCAGGGCTCGAGCCGCTGTGGCGCGCTGGTAACCGCGACATAGTCGGCGATTTCCTTCATGCGGTCCTGGATCCGCCTGGAGGTGTTGCGCAGAAGTTGGAGCACCTCCTCACAGGTTTGATGGTGACCGTCCGAGCGGACAGAGGTGTGTTTCGGCAGCGACTTGAACAGGTCGTCGATTTCCTCGGCGAGCAAATCGGTGCCCGTGACCATCGGCATCAAGAGATTCTTCACATCATGGCTGATCTCCCCCAGCAGCTGCGTCATCTCGCCGGTCTGCTCCCGACGCTCCAGCGCCATGGCAAGAACCGAGTCGATTTGGCCGGGCTCGAACGGCTTGGTGACAAAATCCACCGCTCCTTCTTTCATGGCTTCCACGGCTCGCTGGATGCTGCCGTAGGCGGTCAGCATCACCACCGGAAGCGTCGGCCATCGCTTCTTGATTCGCTTCAACGCATCCATGCCGCTCAGCTTCGGCATCGTGATGTCGAGGAACACGACGTCCACCGACGTGGATTCCACCGCCGTCACCGCCGCTTGTCCGTCCCCTGCAGTAATGACTTCGTGTCCCATCCAGCGAAATCGCTCGGCCAGGCTCAACAGAATATCCGGTTCATCGTCCGCCACCAAAATTCGAACAGGCATCGTCTTTTTCCCACCCTTTCCCGACAACTCAGGCACGGATGTGCACTCGATCTCCCGACACACTTCGCTTGAGAGACGAGCAAGACACACGCCACACTTCGGCAAGTTGATATCTCAGGCTCTTAGAGAGTGACTGCCCCATAAGGTAGGCATTGGTGAATCTAATCGGCCTCCGGCGGAATCACTTCCGATTCAGCCGCAGAGGCAAAATGCGTATCGCGCGGAGAGCAATATTTCCGAGGAGAGTCGCCTTGAATGGCCGATCCGCTCTGTCGTCTCCAACCCTCGCCCGGTTAGGGAAAATTTCCAGTCCATCTGGAATTTCTCCCTAACGACCATCCGCTCTCACTTCATGCATAAAATGCACTATCATATATAAGATATTTATTTATATGGCTTATATTACTTTATACATACGTGACATTAACGGCATAGTCCCTGCGTATATTCTACGCATGCCCCCGAACCCATCGCTCTTGTTGATCGACGATAGCTTAGGTGAGCGCGAACTGTTCCGTGAAGCCTTGATCCGTACTGAGCTCGAGGTTGCCCTCTTTGTCGAGCAGGATGCAGAGGCCGCTCTTCGATTCCTCATCCATCGCGCAAGCCTCGGGCTCCTGCCTTCCGTCATTCTGCTGGATTGGCATCTTCGCCGTCGGGGAGGTGACGAGTTCCTGCGACAACTTCGGGCACATCCCGGCGTCGCGACAATCCCGGTCGTCGTACTCAGCACCTCGGACTCCGTCGTGGATGTCTCCGCGGCTTATTCCCATGGCGCGAACGCCTATGTCGTCAAACCCGACACGTTCGATGAACTGGTCCGATGCGTCCAGGCGATTTGCCGATTCTGGGTTAGTTGCAACGTGTCGCCGCGTCTGATTGAAAGCCGATGCTGACCCGCGCCGCACTCAAAAACCCTTACGCGGTCTTCGCCGTCTGCATGATTGCGCTCGTGCTCGGCGCGGTGTCCTACAAGAAGATGCGCGTGGATATCTTCCCCGAGATCAAGATTCCGACGATTCTCGTCACCACCTTCTATCGGGGCATGAGCCCCAGCGAGATGGAGGGAGCGATCACTCTCCGCATGGAGCAGCGGTTCGTCGAGGCAAGCTACGTCGAACACATCGAGTCTCAATCGCTGGCGGGCATGAGCTACATCAAGGTGTTCTTCCAGCCGGAATACGGCATCGATGCGGCGCAATCGGAACTGACAAGCCTCGCGTACAGTATCATCAGATTGCTGCCGCCCGGCGTCTACCCGCCGTCCGTGTACAAATTCGGCGTCGCGAGCTTACCGATCGGACTCTTGTCCATCAGCAGCGAAAATCTCGGGGAGAAGGAAATCCGCGATCTGGCCTATTTCACGGTCCGAAATCAGATCGCCAACATTCCGGGTATCTCCTTCGGACCGCCGCTTGGCGGCAAAGTCCGACAGATCACCATATTCATGGACCAGCAACGGATGCTCGCGAGGGGAGTCTCACCGTCTGATGTGGTGAAAGCGGTCAACGCCCAAAGCGCGATCATTCCGGCCGGCGACATCAAGATCGGCGACCTGGACTATTACGTCTACAGCAACAGCCTCATCGACGTGGTGGATAAAATCAACGACATTCCGATCAAAGTGGTGAACGGCACACCGATTCTGGTTCGGGACATCGGCACCGCCGCGGACAGTACCGCGATCCAAACTTCCGTCGTGCGGGTGAACGGTCATGAGGCGACCTATCTGCCGATCACGAGACAGGAAGGAGCCAATACGCTCGAAGTGACGGATGGAATCCGGGCCAAACTTCACAAGCTCACCGAAGTTCCGGCCGGCGCGACCGTGAAATTCATCTACGACCAGTCGCTCTACATCAGGCAAGCCATCGCCAATCTGCAAAAAGAAGGCTTGCTCGGCGCGGGGCTCGCGGGCCTGATGATCTTTTTGTTCTTGCACAGCATCAAAGCGGCCCTCGTGGTCAGCCTGGCCATTCCCCTCTCATTGACCGCCGCGTTGGTCGCGTTGTACCTGACGGGGCAATCCGTCAACATCATGACCTTGGGCGGCTTGGCGTTGGTGATCGGCACGCTCCTCGACAACAACATCGTCGTGCAGGAAAACCTCCATCGCCACCTGGAAATGGGCAAAGACGGACGTTCAGCCGCCGAAGACAGCGCCACGGAACTCACTCTGCCGATTTTCGTCGCCACGGTCTGCATTCTGATCGTGTATCTGCCGATCATCTTTTTCTCGGGCATCATCAAGTATCTCTTTGTGCCGCTTGCCATGACCGTGGCCTTCGCCATGCTGGCGGACTATGCGGTCTCCATGTCGGTCACCCCCGTGGTGCTGGCCAAACTCTACTCCGGCGGCCATGAGAATCATTCCGAGGCAGGTTCGGCCGCCGAGGGGTGGTTTCGCCACGTGTTGGCCGTCTACCTGCCCCTGCTCGGCACCGGACTCCGCTTCAAAGCCGTTCCGTTGGGAGGGGCGCTCGTGGCGCTGCTTGTGACCGGACTGTTCATCGTTCCCAAGCTTTCGACGGAATTCTTCCCCAAAGTCGACGCCGGCAACTTCACGATGATCGTGGTGGCGCCGGAAGGATCGAGGATCGAGAAAACGACCGCGATCGTGGCCGATATCGAACGATTGGTGCAGGAAACCGTCCCTCAACACGATCTGGAAGAGGTCATTTCGAATATCGGCCTCTACTTCGGGGACGCGGCCCGTTTCGCGCCCAACACGGGCAGCCACACGGCTTTCGTCCTGGTCAATCTCGTCACCGGCCATCAGGGAGCAACCGAGGAGTACATTTCGTCCTTGAGGGCCAAGCTCCGACAGTCCCTTCCCGGAGTAGAGATCAGTTTTCAGACGGGAGGCATCATCAGCGACGTGCTCAACTTCGGCCTGCGGGCGCCGATCGACATTCAAGTGAAGGGGCCGAAACTAAACGTGATCCGCCCGGTCGCGGAAGAGATCCGCGAGCGGATTGCCGAAATCCCCAATACGACCGATGTCCGGATCAAGCAGGGCAAGAGTTATCCGGAGCTGCACCTCAACGTGGACCGTACCAAGTCTGCCTACTACGGCCTTACCCAGGATCGCGTGATCGTCGACGTGATCACCGGCATCAGCTCCAATCTGGCGTTGAGCCCGAACTACTGGCTCGATCCCAAGACGTCCAACGGCTATTACCTGCTGGCGCAATATCCTGAACAGTCGCTGACCGAGACGGAAGACATCCTGAATATTCCGATCATCGGCGCCCGCACGCCGCTGAATCCGACGTCGGCCCTGACCACGGCCGGCTCCAGCGGCTCGACCATCGCCTTGCAGAATACGCCTTTCGCGGGGCGCAATCTCGATCTGTCGGCCGGATTTTATTCGATGGATGAACGGCGGGGCCCTCCGGTGCTCCTGCGCGACGTCGCGGGACTTGAGATACGAACGGGGCCCGACAGCGTCGATCACTACGACTTGTCGCGCCTGGTCGATGTCCTGGTCACCCCTGTCGGCAACGACCTGGGACGCGTGGCCGCAGACATCGAACGTGTGCTCGCGTCGGTCAAGTTGCCGAAGGACGTGACGGTCGACATCAAAGGGGAAGTGGCCAACATGCGGGGCGCCTTCAGCAACTTCGCGCTGGCCCTGCCGCTGGCCGTTCTGCTGATCTACCTGGTGATGGTCGGCCTCTTCCGCTCCATGATCGACCCGCTGATCATCCTGGTCGCGGTACCTTTGGGATGGATCGGCACCGTCATGATGTTGTTTCTGACGAATACCTCCGCGAACGTGGAGTCCATGATTGGAACGCTGATGATGATGGGAATCGTGGTGTCAAACAGTATCCTGCTCGTCGATTTTGCCAACCAAATGGTCCGGGCAGGAGCGACCGCCGAGCAGGCCGTCATGGAGGCGGGCAAACGCCGGATTCGCCCGATTCTGATGACTGCGCTCGCCACGATTCTCGGCCTGTTGCCGCTTGCCCTGGGATTCGGAGAGGGCAATGAAACGATGGTTCCGTTGGCTCGCGCGGTCGTCGGCGGCCTGGCCGTCTCCACCGTCATGACACTCCTGGTCGTTCCCGTGATGCACGCGGTGGTGCTCGGCCGTCGCGTACACCCGATCGTGTCGCCGACGCCCGCCGCTACGGGAGAGGAAATCTGACGCCATGAGCCTTCTATCGCTGAGCGTGCTGTTTTCGCTGTCCCTGATCGTTGCCGCCTGCGGACGCGAGGAAGCGACACACAATCCCGCGCCGGCCTCCGGCAATGCCTACGAGGCGGAAACGCCGAACGCCGATGAGAGCAAACCTGTGGATGTGCAGGTGACGAAGCCGTCCAAGCAACTCCTGGTCTACTCGATTACGCTGCCGGCGAACATCGCGCCGCTGTACCAAACGACGCTGTACGCCAAGGTGTCCGGCTATCTGAAATGGATCGGACCGGACAAGGGCGACCCGGTCAAGAAGAATCAGGTGGTCGCCGTGATCGACGCACCGGAAGTCGAAGAGCAATATCAACAGGCGATGGCCGACTACAAGATCAAGAAAATCACGTTCGATCGGCTCATGAAAGTTTGGAAAGAGTCTCCGGACGTCATCGCCAAGCAGGACGTCGACGTGGCCGAGGCGGCATACGAGGGCGCGAGAAATCTCATGCAGCAGCGGGCGGTGCTCCGCGACTACACCAAAGTCCGTGCCCCCTACGACGGCACCATCACGGCCCGATTCGCCGACCCCGGGGCGCTGATTCAGGTCGCCACGTCGTCGGCGACGACGGCCATTCCGCTCTTTACGATCATGGATCTGAATACCGTCCGTGTCTACGCGAACGTTCCCCAGGATGAGTCACCGTGGGTGGTCGCCGGGAAAACCAAGGCCACGGTCACGGTCACGGAGCTTCCCGACCGTTCGTTTTCCGGCACCGTGACTCGTTCCACCCTGGCCCTCGATCCCTCGACCCGCAGCCTGCTGATCGAGGTGGACTTGCCGAACGGCGACCATGCCCTCAAGCCGGGAACGTATGCGGAAATGACCGTTGATCTTAGAGAGATCCCGGATGCGTTGGTGCTGCCCCCCTTGGCCGTCACCAGCAGCCCGAATGGCCACTCGGTCTTCGTCGTCGAACAGGGACGGGCAAAATCGGTTGCCGTACGCACCGGCATTACCAGTGGAAAATTCATCGAGATTATTCAGGGTCTGAACGCCGACGACGATGTCGTCGTTGTCGGCAAACGCCGGCTGCTGGAGGGATCGCCGGTACACGCGAGCCCCTACCGCTTGCCGGAAGCCGTTCCGGCCCGACAGCGATTCGAACGCAAATCGGCCGGCCTACCACCGGCCGTATCCGCCACCGTCGATCCCGATAAGCTCCGCCCGTAGAACGAGCGTCAAAGGAGGTACCATGCGCACAGCATCCGTCAGAAGAGCCGGGCCGTTGACCGTGCTGCTCATGTTGGGCATGTCCGCAGCCGCGTGGGGGCAATCGTCGACCGATCCATCGGAACAGGGCAGTTTCCTCGCCCTTCAGCAGGCGATCGAACTGGCCCTGAAGCACCACCCGATCGTGCAGGAGGCCGCCGCCAATTTGAAAGCCTCCGAGGCTAGAACGCAACAGACTCGCTCGATGTATTTCCCGCAGGTCTTTGCCAATGCGGATACCGTCGCGGGAGCCGGCAGGACGAATCCCCGGTTCTTGGTCGGAGGCGCGCTGCTGCAGGAGAATCAGAGCATTTTTACCGGCGGTGTGATCGCCAATCAGCGCCTCTACGATTTCGGCTACACCAGCAATCTGGTCGACTCTGCGAAGCTGGCGGAACGGGCTCAAGGCCAAGACGTCAACGCCAGACGGGCGCTGGTCATCGTACAAGTGCAGCGTGCCTATCTCATCAGCCTGAAGCGGCAGCGGCTGGTTCGCATCGCGGAAGAGCGCGTCAGAGAACGGGGAATCATTACTGGTCAGATCGAAATCCTCCATCGCCAACAATTAAAATCCAAGTTGGATCTCGATTTGATGCGGGTCGAGCTCGTCAACGCGGAATCTCAGCTGGTCCGCAGCCGAAACGATCTCAAGTCCAGCTTCGCCGACTTGAACCGTGCGATGGGAGTCGCGGGACGCGAGGACTATGTTCTCGAGGATCTCGCCGTGACGGTCACGCCCCCGAGGCCGCTTGAATCCCTCGTCAGCGATAGTCTGACGCACCCGGAACTCCAGCGGCTCAAAGAACAGACGGCCTCCGCCGAAGCGAAATTGGTTGCGACGAAACGCCAGTACCTGCCGACCATCAACGCCATCGGCAGCGGAGGCGCCTTTGAACCCTTTGATCCGAGACAAAACCAGCAGACCGGCGGCTGGTGGATGGCTGGAGCGTTGATCTCCATGCCGCTTTTTACCGGATTCCTGATCGAAAATCAGGTCGTGGAAGCCGCCGCTCAAAAGGAGGCCGCCGCAGCCGCCAGCATCAACGTAGAACAGGCGCTGACACAACAGGTCACGAACTCCTACTTGGACACGATGACATTTTCCCAGCAGATCAAGTTGGGGGAGGAGCAGGTCAGGACGGCACAGGAGGCCCAACAGCTGTCCAAGCAACGGTACAAGCTGGGCTTGGGATCAATCGTGGAGGTGACGCAAGCGGAGGTGGCGCTTACGGCTGCGCAAACGCGCTTGGCGGAAGCCCAATACGACTACAAGATTGCCGAGGTGACCCTGGCGTACGCCTCAGGCGGCAGTGCTCAGCTGCAAATCGATCCGACCGTCCGCTGACCCGGAGAGAAGCGAACCGCGCACAAAAAAAAGCCTGCCGGAATAACCGGCAGGCCTTCGTCAACCATGTTCCTCTAATCTCAGAAAAGACGCCGCGTTAGGACGCCGCGATCATCTTCGCGACATTGGCGGCCTGTGGTCCCTTGGCGCCCTGCACAATATCGAATTCGACGTTTTCTCCCTCCTTCAGGGTCTTGAATCCTTCCCCTTGGAGAGCGGAGTAATGGACGAACACGTCCTCCCCGCTATCAAGCCGGATAAATCCAAAGCCTTTTCGGTCGTTAAACCACTTCACCGTACCTTTTGTCTTCACAAAACCCTCCTTTCCTCAACGGCAACGTACACTTACGCTGCCGCGCCACAACCCGGTTGATACCCTGCGCTAAATAGGAATGATAAAAAATAGGATGAAGAGGAAGGGACGGGGTCTTTGCCGAGAAAAGAAGAAGCGCTCACGAGACCCATCTTGGTTACAAACCGCGGAGCGGTGTACCACAGGATTTTTGACCTTGTCAAGACAATCTTTGTCGTCCTCTCCGACGACGGCACGCCATTCCGATTACTCCTGCGCCACGCCCTTTGATAGACAAGCCCGGGTGAGTCGCCTATAGTGTCCTCCCACTTTAGGAACTTCGCGCCCCATGCTGCTTTCCAAGCTGCTCGATCGATACATCTTCACCGAACTCCTGTCTCCCTTTCTGATCAGCCTGGGCGCCCTCTGCTTCGTCATGTTGACGCGTGAATTGCTCCGGCTGGTCGAATTGCTCGTCTCCAAAGGCGTCGGCTTGTTCGCCGTCTTGAAAGTGTTCGCCAACCTCCTTCCCTCTTTTCTCGTCCTCACCCTTCCGATCGCGGGCATTATCGCCTCAATTACGGCTTTCGGCCGATTGTCGTTCGATAAGGAACTGGTCGCCATGCGGGCTGCGGGTCTCAGCTTGCTTCGGTTGGCACGGCCTGTCTTCCTGTTTGCATTTCTGGTATTCGTCCTGACCCTCTGGCTCGCCCAATGGGGACAACCCTGGAGCTCCACCAATCTCAAGAAGGTCGCGCTCAATCTCTTGCGCGACCAACTGGTGCTCGCCTTGGAGCGGGGGACGTTCAATGAGCCGATTCCCAAAATGATGATTTATGTATCGGACTTGGGAAGCGACGCGGCCACGACCGGCATATTCGTGTCGGACGAACGCAATCCGGACGACCCACGGGTCATTGTGGCGCGGGGATACCGTGTCTTCGTCGATGCGGCGACCAGCCAGGTGGCACTCCAACTACAGGATGGGGTGATTCACAGCCAACCGGACAACATCGACGAATACCAACAGGTGGGGTTCTCCAGCTACGACTTGAAACTGTCCCTGAATCAAAGCGGCTACACCTCCACCGAAGAACGCCCGTCCTACGAAACGATCATGGCACAGTTGCGCGAATCCCAGGGGCACGATCCGTCGGCACGGCGCCGGCTCATGGAATACTACAAGGATCTGGCGTTTCCGACCGCCTCCCTGGTCTTCTGCATCCTGGGAGTGCCGGTAGGCATCGTCTCTAAGCGCTCCGGACGCATCGGAGGCTTTGCGGTGGGAGTCCTCGTCGTCATCATTTACTACGTGCTGAACGTCGGCTGTGAATTTCTGGTCACGACCGCCACGCTGTCTCCTTTCGCGGGTGCCTGGCTCCCGAACGGGATTTTTGCGCTCGTGACGGTGCTGTGGTTCTACAAGATGAGTCGGGAATAACGATGACCATCCTGTTTCGCTATCTGCTGCGCGAGTATGCCAAGATTTTCGGCATGTGCTTCGCCGGTCTCATGACCATCTACCTCGTCATCGATTTTTTTGAAAAGGTCCGGCGGTTCCTCCGCTATGACGCGAGTTGGTTGGACGTGCTCGGATACTTCGCCCTGAAGGTCCCGGCGATTTCCTATCAGATCGCTCCGCTGGCCATCCTCATGGCCACCCTGCTTACGCTCGGCTTGCTGTCACGAAGCCATGAGATCACGGCCATGCGGAGCTGCGGCATCAGTCTGCCTCGAATCACCTCACCCTTTCTTACGCTGGCCATCGGACTGGCCATGGTGCTGTTGCTGTTCAGTTCGACGGTGATCCCGCTGGCCTCCAACAAGGCCGAGGAAATCCGAGCGATCCGCATCGAGAAAAAGCCGCCGTCGACGGCCTTGAAGCTGCCCCAGCCATGGGCGCGGATGGGCGCCGATACCATCCTGCAGGTGAAAAGTGTTGCCGTGGGTGGCGGCAGTCTCAGCGGCATCAGACTATTTCACTTTGACCCTCAGTTTCGCCTGATCGACATGACCGAAGCGCAGGAAGCCCGGTATGTCGACCATGCCTGGACCTTGCATCAGGGCTTCCGTCGAATCTTCCAGCCGGACGGCACGATCGTTCTGCAACCGTTCGAGCACATGCCGGTCCCGTTGACGCTGATTCCTGAGGATTTCACCACCTGGCTGGCCAGCGATTCCGAATCCATGACCTTCCGAGACATTCGCGAACACATCACCCGGCTGTACCACAGCGGCTCGCAGACCACTCGATTGAAGACGGACTATTACGGACGGATCGCGTTCCCGTTCGTGACCATTATCATGGTCTTGGTCGGCATCGCGCTGAGCCTCCGTCGCAGCGGCACGCGAGGGGGCAGTATGGCGATCGGCATCGGACAGGCGTTGGTCATCGGATTTCTCTACTGGACCACACATTCCATTTCCATCGCGTTCGGACGAGGGGGTGCGATCCCCCCGATCGTGGCGGGATGGCTGACGAACGCATTGTTTCTCAGTTACGGGCTCTATCTCATGCTCAAGGTGCGATATTGACGATGGAACCGGTGTCCTCTTTCGTCTGTCCTGCCCTTGTCTTCTCCTTAGGAAAACCTGAAAATTTTGCCCTCGCCCGTCCAGCAAGGCATGTTGACTCATCCTACCGCTTCCGGTAAGAACTGAGGCGGCCGACGATTCGAATGAAGGGACATCCATGAAGGCGCGCGTAGTTGTGACGGGACTGGGAATCATCTCTCCGATCGGCATCGGAATCAGCGAATTCTGGAAATCCGCGCTCGACGGCCGGTCCGGCATCTCGGCTGTTTCGGGGTTTGACCCGTTTCCGATAGACGGCTATCGTTCGAGGGTCGCGGGGCAAGTGCGGGAGTTCGCTCCTGAGCGCTACCTCGAACCGCAGTATGCCGATCGGGTCGACCGCTACGCGCAATTTGCGCTCATAGCCGCCAAGGAGGCCATGACCGATTCGGGGATGACCATGAGCAAGGAAAATCCCCATAGGGTGGGAGTCATCGTTGGCGCTGGGATGGGCGGAATGGTCATGGGAGAACGGGAAATCACCCAACTGTACCAGCACCAACGCCCGCACCGGGTACATCCAAATTTTATCCCAGTGATCACGCTCAACAGCGCATCGGGTATCGTCGCCATGGGCACCGGGGCAAAAGGTCCGAATGTGACGATCTCAACGGCCTGCTCCTCCAGCGCCCACGCATTGGGACAGGCGTTGCATTGTATCCGTGAAGGCCGCGCCGACGTCGCCATCGTCGTCGGCGCCGACGCGAGCATTACCCCGCTCGTGTTCGCCGGATTCTGTTCGCTACGGGCTCTCTCGACGAAATACAATGATCGACCGGAAAAGGCTTCACGTCCGTTCGATCTGGGACGGGACGGGTTCGTCATGGGCGAGGGAGCCGGCGCCCTCATTTTGGAGTCGCTGGTCCATGCCAAAAAGCGCAAGGCCAGAATCTACGCCGAAGTCGCCGGCTACGCCGCGACCAGTGAAGCCTATCATATGGTGATTCCACGGGAGGACGGCGAGGAGGTGGCCACGACCATGCGCCTCGCGCTGGCGGACGCGGGGGCGACCGTGACCCAAGTCGACTATGTCAACGCCCACGCCACTTCGACTGCGATCGGCGACGCCGTAGAATCCAAGGCCATACGCCAGCTTTTCAAGTCGCGAGCCGACAAGATCGCCATCAGTGCCACCAAGTCGCTCGTCGGCCACACGCTGGGCGCGGCCGGTGCGATCGGAGGGATCGCAACCGTCCTGACCCTTCACACAGGCCAGATCCATCCCACCGCAAACTACGATGACCCGGATCCGGCCTGCGCATTGCCTGGCATCAGCCGCGCCCCGCAAGAGCGGAAGGTCAAGACGGCACTGCTCAATGCTTTCGGATTCGGCAGCAACAATGCCGCCGTGGTGCTAAAACGCTACGCCGCCTAACAGAGAGAATCGCGCGCGGAACAGCGATGTCGAACTGATGGAGTGACGGACATGAATGACCGTGTCGTAATGGAGAAAATCATTGCCGCATTGGCTGAGTATCTGCGGCGAGACCCCGCGACTATCCAGGAAAACTATCATCTCCGAGACGATCTTGGCCTGGATTCCATGGCGGTCATCGAACTGCTGTACAAGATCGAAGAAACATTCAACCTGCAGATTCCCGACGAAGATCTGGTCGGGTTGACGACGGTCGGCTCCGTTGCCGAGTACGTGGAACATCGTTTGGCCCCCGCCAAACCCGTCGCATCCACGTCGGCAAAAGCCAAGACGAAAAAGAGCAAAGGCTGACGCAGGCCTATGACTGTCCCAATCGTGTCGAATCCATGTTCTCTCTCAGAGGTTCACCAAGTCGTCGGCGGAACCCTGCATGGCGATGGCACCGTCACGTTGTCGGCCCTCGCCTCGCTGAATGAGGCCGCCCCGCACGCATTGTCTTTCGTTCTCAATGACAAAGCACTGAAAAGCGCTCCAGAGATTCGTGCGGGGGCGCTTCTGGCCCATCGGCATATTCCGGAGCTGCCGATTCCCCACATCGTCGTGCCGAACCCCATGCTGGCGTTAGCCCATGTCGCGCAGCGATTTTTCGTCAGGCCGTATAAGGCAAGGGGCATCGCGACCGAAGTGATTCGTGGAGCGGACGTCCGTATCGGCACGGATCCCTCCATTTGGCCGTTCGTCACCCTGGGAGACGGGGTCACGCTGGGAGCACGGGTCACGCTGTACCCCGGAGTGTTCGTCGGCGCAGGCTGCACCATCGGCGACGACAGCCTCGTCTATCCAAATGTGGTGATTCGCGAAGGCTGCACGATCGGCAAGCGAGTGATCATTCACGGCGGAACGGTCATCGGATCCGACGGGTTCGGTTATGTCCAGCACGAGGGACGGCATCACAAAATTCCCCAACTCGGAGGAGTCACCATCGAAGACGACGTCGAACTCGGCGCAAACGTCTCGATCGATCGTGCGTCGCTGGGCCAAACGATCATTCGGAAAGGCACCAAGGTGGACAACTTGGTGCAGATCGCTCACAACGTGACGATCGGTGAACATGCCATTCTCGTCGCCCAGGTAGGGATCGCTGGAAGCACGACGATCGGGCGGCATGTCATGATCGGCGGCCAAGCCGGTCTCGCAGATCATATTCAGGTGGGCGACCAAGTGATGATCGCCGCTCGGGCGGGAGTCAATCGCAATCTCGAATCCAAGCAGATCGTATCGGGGGCTCCGGTCATGCCTCACGAAACCTGGATGAAGGCCCAAGCCGTGATCCCTCGCCTTCCGGAGCTGCGTCAACTGGTGCGAGGTCTTGAAGCACGCGTCGCGCTCCTGGAAGCACAGGCCGCGAAAGCAGGGAACGCTCGGACCAAAGGCACGTCTCCGCGCAAACCGGCCCGCCGAACCACCCGTTGATATGGGCTAGTGGACAATTCCCCGCCAGAGCAATAGCTTTCCCCAATAGAACCCGGCCCACGGCATGAGCACCGCCGGAATCACGTCAACCGACCCGTTCTGAAACGCCCAGATCGAACCGGCCAGCAACAATCCCGCACCAATGACGTACCCCAATGGAACCAGTCCTCGTCCGGGGTGCCGGATCTCCTCGTGCTGAGGATCGTTTTTCCCTTTCCTGCTTGGCCTGCTCACAATGGCTCGCATACGTGCGGCAAAAACCTCCGGAACGGTGGAGAAAAGATGGCGATGATACAGGGTCTGAGCGGCGCCGCACAGACCTCCAAGGATCAAGAGCCCGGAACTGGCGACGAAGGTATTCCAGGTATAGGATTCCCCGGTGACGAGCTGATAGCCAAGTCCGCCGATCCCGCCGAGCATGCAGACCAGCCCGAGAATTCCGGAGGGAAGAAGGATATAGGACCGAACATAGTGTTTGGCCTGGGATAGAATGTCATCCTTGCGCCATACCGTCACAAGTTTTGGCACGCGCAGATACTCCTTTCTCTAACAGGCTGTTGACAAAGTCCTCCAGCGGCGTTCTCGAATCGCTCAGAGGCTCAACGTACGGCCCGGGTAAGAGCTGCTTGGGCAGCTCGGGGCGGGCGGGTGAGAACGGTGACGCTTCGCCTCAAGACACTGGGCGCTCACCGACTCGCGCCCGTCCGCAACCGTGACGCTCATTATTCTTCGCGTCGCGGACCTCGCTGCGGCCTTGCTGGACGGCCTTTCTGAACAGCCTACAGGGCACGCTGATGGCATCCGTGACTTCAGGCACGACTCCATTCCGAGGTTATCACGTAGCTTGTCAACACACTGCTGAGCGATACGAGACCGACCAAGAAGAGCGCATCATAGCATTCCCCATCCAATCGATGCATGATCCTGCCGCTTTCATCTAGCCGCCCAGTGCAGAATCACGAGGGAGCGTCGCGTCTACTCAGACAATGATCCGACCGACTCACCTGAGCCCTGGAGCGGATGAACTCGATGAGAGACGTCCACCGACTCAAACGCTATGTATTGAGGTACTCCATCGGCTAAAGGCAGGAACCGCCAGAACAATTTGGGGAGGCTTATTGAGGAACACTGCTGCTCATCCGGGGAGGATGTCCGCGATCGCCGCACGCCCCACGCGTCCAATGGTCACCCACTGTTCCGCCATCGGCACCAATGCGCGGATGCGCCCGTCCAAGGCCGCCAAGCGTTTGGGAATGCTTTCCGTCTTGCGATACGCGACGACTAAGAGAAAGGATCGCAACCCTTGCAGGATCATCGTCATCATCCCCGCCTGGACACGATCCGCGATGGCGTGCAATGCCTCGATTTGTTCGATCACAGGGTCGAGTTGGGAAGCCGTGACAAACTCTTCTTTACCCGCCTGTTGGAGATCCGTCAGGGTCCGGCTTATGACGGGGACGCTTCGCCGCACTTCTTCCAGAAACGTTTCATCGGCACGGTCCTGCTCGGCCAAGATCTCGCGCACGATCTTTACTGTCAATTCGCCCGTCTTGCCCTCGGCATCATGGATGATGGCTTCCAATACGTCTCTTGTCGGCTGAATCGAACGCGATCGGACACGCTGAAGATCCCGCAGTGCGGCCAGGAGAGTATCGCCTGAGACTACCGCCTCGGACATCTGTCCGATCGCCCTGGCTTCCTTCTCCTGCGGTTCCACCTCTTCGTGTACGGAAATTTCCTCGAGAAAAGAGGTCCCGGCCGTCTCATCCTGAGATGCCGTAGCCTCAAGCACTCCGGACGGCCCCGTTTCTGCAACCTGACGTACCGCATCGGCTATTCGATCAATACCCTTTTGCAACGACACAAGAGCCGCTCGCATCGACCGGGGTTCCCGCCTACCGGCTTCATGAAGGATCGGAAGCAGGTTCGTCGCCATACGCTCGATCGAGCGCTGATGAACGGTCGCTGCCGACTTGGCTAGGTTCGTCAGTGCCTGCAGGATAATCCCGTACAGCTTCGACTTGATCTCCTGGTTGGGTCCGTCGCCCAGCTGGCGGAATGCCGTATGGATTTGCGCGAGCCATTCGTGGGCTTCCAACGCGAAGAGACCGATCACCTCGTTATCAAGCGAGACATCCATTGACGGGACAACATCTGGCGATACCTGCGTGGGCCGCTCGATGGTTCCGGCCTGACCCGGAACGGCACGGGTCGCTACTACACCCTGAATGGCATTCGCGATGGCGTCCAGACTCTCCAACAACGAGGAAAACTGAGCGGAGACGGAAGGAACAGATTGCGACCGGCGTTCTTCGGTACGGCCAGGCGGAAATTGGATACGAGCCACATCCGGCGGTTCCACGGTTTCGATCACGGAGACCAGCGGGAGCCGGCTGAGATCCAGAAGTCGACGATCAAGCCCGCCGTTTTGAGCCACTCCCCTTCCAATCTCAACGACGGGACGGAGCGGAAAATGCGCATTGATCTGTACAACGGTGCCGATCTCTCCCGTGGTCAGTCGAACCAATGTCCCCAACGGATAGGCCGATAGCTGCTCGACCAACGCTTTGACGACCTCACGGGGAAATGCCGTTCGCTCGGCCACGATTAGCTCCCTAACCGCCTCGTGTGGAAAGAATCGCCGACGGTAGGGCCGGGGCGTCACGAGTGCATCGAATACGTCGAGCACGCCGATGATTTGAGCCAGTTCGCTGATGTTTCTTCCCTTCAGTTTGTTGGGATAGCCCTTCCCATTCCACCGCTCATGAGCCTGCCGCACGACCAACGCAAGCCATTCCCATTCAGGACCGACTTTGCGGATCAACTGATATCCCAGTTCAGGATGCTGCTCGATCAATGTCCGCTCATCGCTAGTCAGGCGACCCGATTTGGCTACGACCGATTGAGGGACTGCGAACAGTCCGATGTCGTGGACCAAGGCGGCGAGCACCAATTGCTGCAATTCCTTCCCGTAATAACCGAGTCCTGCCCCGACTTTTGCGCTGAGGATGCTGACGTTGATGAGATTGGTGACCAGCGGCGGGCCAACCGGACCGCCCAGAGCATGAATGACCAGCTGCTCGTCGTCGCTCACGGCCTCGGCGATGGAGATCGCCAGATCGGAAAGCCTTGCGAGATCAAGTGCTTCATCGCACTGAACCGCAGACGCGACGGCGCTCAATTGTTGTTCGGCGCGGTGATACAGATCTGCACTGCGACGTGCTTCCATGCTTCCCATTTTAGCGGAGGGTGGCCGCACCTGTCTCTCGTGAGCCGTGAAGGGACCGGAAGAGAGCCGCAAGATTCCCGCCGCTTCCTGTCAACCCCGAACAATCACGGCAATGCTTGCCCTATGGCGGTCCGTTCCGTTCGTCTCTGATCCGCCCATTGATGCATCATCGCTCTGACCGCTTCCAACCGAGCCGCAATCGCATCGACCCGTGCGGCAGCCAACCGGATGTGGTGCTGCGCGGTCACCGACAGCAAGCTATGCAGGCCTGAAAAAAAGGAGGCTGCCTGTACGGCATTGAGATTCTGAGCCTCTGTGCGCAACGATACCACGCTCTTCAGACAAGGTTCCGTCGCCGTGGCTG
Source organism: Nitrospira sp. (assembly GCA_035328385.1). Classification (GTDB taxonomy): domain Bacteria; phylum Nitrospirota; class Nitrospiria; order Nitrospirales; family Nitrospiraceae; genus Nitrospira_C. Next base: position 28,166 of record DAOLIU010000024.1, read on the forward strand.
GCGCCGATTCCGCCATTGACGAGATCTGTGCCGCTAGGTGTGGCACCGATTTGTCCAAGGCATGTATGAAGGCATCCTCCGAATCAGACAGGCGCTGCAGATAGTCCCGGACGGCGTCAATCCCGACCTGCCGCACCCCGGCTTTGATCTGCGCCTCCATCTGATCGATCATCGTCCTTACGATATTCCGTTCCAATGCGCCGCCTTCCTCTTGAGAGGACTGGATTCGGTGCAATGCTTGAAGAAACTCTTCCGGCGATATGGTGCGTTGCGCCGTTCCGCTGCTCTCAGACGTATCCTGAGCCTCGAACGATACACCCGTGGCGTGTGTCAACGCGACATGAATTTGTCCCAATTGTTTGCACAGAGAGAGAAAATCCTGAACGGAGAACGATTTAAGGGGATCCTTAAGGGCTTCGATAAAGGGGATCGCAGCAAAACTGGCTTGTTCGACCTCGGGAAGATTAATCGTCGCGGCGGATCCGCCCAGATTGGTCACGCCCCCGGTGAGAATACCGATCAGGACCTCGTGGCGGTCCGGATCCGGTCCCTGCTGCAGTTCATCCAGAGCCACATGGATGTTCTGGAGCCACTCCTGGGCCTCTTGAACAAACAGGTCGACGAGTTCTTTCTGGAAATCGTCCGAGGTATCGCCCGCCATGAATCCAGTCCCTCGCGCATATTAACGGTCACCATCGATGAGGATTGCGTGCGCTCAAGACCGCTGTGCGCCACTCCCGAGTTGTGAGGCCAACCCGGCGATCTCCCCCAGCTTCTTGGCCATCTCCTCAAACCGCTTGGTCGCCTGCTGAGCAGATTGCTCGGTTTCCGACACATGCTTCGTCAGTACCGCATTTCGTTCCCGTTCCGCTTGCAGCAGTTCCTCCAGCTCTTTGGCCTTCGTCACGACCCCCTCGATTTCGTGTAATTGCCGCGAGAGCTCTTCCGATCGCTGCTGTTCCCGCGCAAGTTGTTGCGTCGTTTCTTGTAAACGAGCCAGCGACTTTTCCATCCCATTCATTTGTTCCACGAGTTGGGCTGCGGCCTGCCGTTCCGCCTGTAAAGCCGACTCGAATTCCCGGGCTCGCTCTGCCGTCCTCTGTAGATCGGCGATGCGTTGCACCTGCTGCTCCGCACGATCTCGTTCCTCGTGCAGAGCTCCCTCGAGTTCATGAACGCGCTTGGCCGTTTCCTTCAGCTCCGCGACCGTCTGCTTCAATGCCGTCGACTGCTCATGTTCGGCCCGCAACTGCACTTCCAATTCGCTGACGCGTCCTTTGGAGAGCTGTAACTCATTCGTCAAGTTTGCGGCCTGAGCAGCACGCTCGTGCTCGACAGCCAGATTGGATTCCACTTCCCGAAGACGCGCCTGGAGCCGCTTCGCCTCTTCCGCTGACCTTCTGGCTTCCTCTGCCAACTGCCTGGTTTGCCGTTCTTGCTCCTCACGGTGGGCGGCCAGGGCCTCCAACTCTCGGAGACGCCCAAGTTGGCCTTCCAGTTGTCCAAGTTTTTCTCCAAGCTTGGTTGTCTGATCACGCTCCTTCCGGAGATCGTCTTCGGCCTGCTTCAGTTGCACCGCCATCCGGCGATATGTTTCAAGTTGCTCTTGGCTCACTCGAGCTGCTTGATCAGCCTCGGGGGAAGAAGCCGGCTTGGCAGCAGGTTTAGCCGTACCGGAAGCCGGAGCCTGCCGCTTCGCCAGCAACTCAAGGACGCGATCTTTCAAGGACGTTCCCTGAAATGGCTTCTTGAGCACGCCGTCCGCTTTGCACGATTCCGCCTGCTTGGCGACCTCGTCATTGACGATTCCAGAAATGAGAAGGACCGGCGTGCCGGCCAATGCCGTCTGGGCCCGGACAAACGCGCATACTTCATACCCGCTCTTATCCGGCATGATGACATCGGAAACGATGAGGTCGGGACATTCCCTGGAAAGAAATGCCAACGCCTCCTCCCCATTCGCCGCAAGAGCCACACCCAATCCAGCCTCTGTGAGCAGGCGTTCGGCTACTTTCCGAACCGCGATGCTGTCATCGGCCACCAACACTTTCGGCATGTCCCCATCCTTTCGCCCATCAGCCACGATTCAATGCTGCCCTCACGATTGTCCCAGTCGTGTCAAGGCAACGATGTCGATGTTCACCCCGTCCCTTGTAAAGCTTCCGATCATTTCGATATCGTTTCTGCGGCTCGGCCGGACCTCAGACGCATCCACCGTGTATAGAGAGGGGATTTCCGCATCGATACAAATAGCCATCGGACCTTCGGCGTGACGAGCAACCAGGCACAGGGAAGATTCCGCCTCAGGCTGTCGATCCAACCGTGCCGCCAAATCGTACACCGGAAGCACATCTTTGTCCCGTTTTACCAGAGAACCGACAAATGGAGTCCGACTCGGAACAGGCACGTCGATTCCCCATGCGGAGATGCCGCCTACATCCTCCGCTTTCGCCGCAAGTTTCATCCCACCGACGGAAAATACGACGACGCTCCAGGACTGCCTCGTGGCGACGGCCCGTTCTTGTTGTCGCGCGGCTCTCAGCATAGTCGACGACCCTCCGACTCTCAGGCGGCGAGGCCGCGTCCTTCCACCGGGCGGGATGGCAGCGGCACTTCGGTTCCAAGTTCGCCTAACACCCACTCCGGGTTCAATACGATCGCCAGGTCATTCCGATATGCAATCATCCCTTTGATCCATGATCGTTCCTCGCAACGAAAATGCGGGGGAAGCGGCGTACACTCCTGCCGATCCACGTCGATCAATCCCACCACTTCGTCGACGTAAATGGCACCATGCGAGCGACCGTTGGAGAACAGTACGACTCGAAGAGCCGGACTGGCAACATCCAATATTGCCGAGAGTTGAGCGGCCAAGTCCACATGTTGATACGTGATGCCGACCCAGTTCACGGTTTCCCCTTGGCCGGCTTGTTCCTTGGTCAGAACCCCACGAACTTCGTCGGACGGCAACGCGCAGTAACGAGTGCCGTATCGCACCACCAACAAACTGACGGCCTGTACGTTGGTGGCGACCGCCTTGAAATGCCCCCTCAAACCCATGCGTGCAACATCTTTCTGATAGGAGCGGAGGATGTCGTGCCGCGAAGTCCGTCTGTATTCAGACTTTTCGTGGCGAGGTCTCTTGTCCGATCCACCGTTCCAATTCCTGGATCAAGGCCCGCTCTTCAACGGGCTTGGCGATATAGGAACTCGCGCCGATGTTGATCGCCATCTGACGGTGTTTATCACCTGCGCGAGTGGTCATCACGATGATTGGCGTCTGCTGGGTCTGAGGCCTGCTGCGCAGCGCTTGAATCACTTCATAACCGTTGAGCTTGGGCATCTCGAGATCGGTGAGGATCAACCGGAACTGTTGGGCCGACGCCTTCCGAAGTCCTTCCTCTCCGTCCACGGCAGTCTCGACTTCATATCCAGCGGTTTCCAACATCCGGCCGACGAACTTTCGAATACTGAGGGAATCGTCGATCAGCAAAATGTGTTTGCTGTCGGCTCGGGATTCGACCGTCTCTTCATATGGAATTTCCGGTTCATGGATCCCGGACTCTGCGGTCGAATCCTCAAGTACGGCGCCCGGCTGGGTTCCGCCTGACACCAGACGTGCCGGATCGAGAACGAGAATGACCCGGCCCTCCGGATCGATCGTCGCTCCTCCAAAAGTCGACTGCGCCAGCGATCTCAGCGAGGCGATCGGTTTAATGACGATTTCTTGCCGGCCGAGCAATTCATCCACCATCAGACCGACCGGTCCCACGCCGGTCCGGACTATGACGACTGGCTTGCCCGCTTCCACCGAGCCACCTGAACCACGGACCAACATGCGTTGAAGTGGCTGAACCTCTATTGCCTCTTCTCCGATCTGAATCATCGCACGATCCCCCACCTGCTGAAGGAAGTTTCCCGTCAACATCGTCACTTCTCGAACGCTCGGCAGGGGTATGCCGTATCTCTCACTTCCCGTCCGCACCATCAATGCCGTGGCAATCAGCAACGTCAGTGGGAGGTGAAGCGTGAACTTGGTTCCGACTCCCCGCACCGATTCCACGTCGATGTGTCCGTTCATACTTTCGATGACCCGCTTGACCACATCCATTCCCACGCCGCGTCCGGCCTGGTCTCCGACCTGATCAGCCGTCGAGAATCCCGGCATGAAAATGAACTTGATCGCTTCGGCATCGGACAGGCTTCTCGCCACGTCGGCACGAACCAATCCGCGTTCCACCGCCTTCGCGCGAATCTTGTCGATGTCCAATCCCGCCCCGTCGTCCTCGACTTCGATCAACACCGCGTTGCCTCGATGGGAGGCGTGCAGATAGATCGATCCGGCGGCTGGCTTGCCTTTCGCGACTCTCGCTGCAGCCGGTTCGATACCATGGAAAACAGCGTTCCTGACCAAATGCACCAAGGGATCGACCAGCCGCTCGACCACGCCGGTATCCACTTCGGTATGTTCGCCCGACGTGACGAGAGTGACTTCCTTACCGGTCGCTCTGGCCATCTCCCGCGTTGCCCGACGAAACCGCGTGAACGGCGTACCGATCGGTACCATGCGCGCCCGAGCGATCTCATCCCGCATGGCCAGAGTCAATTGTTGAAGTTGACTCATATCCTCATGCGACCGGCGGATAGATCCGCTCAATTGGGACATCGATTCGGAGATATCCGCCGTCACCTCGCTGATCCTTCGGGCCAGAATGTTGAAATCGTCGTACTTATCGAACTCAAGACTTCCAAAGTCACTGAGGCCGGGGAAAAGCGACGTCCCGGTCCGTCCGGTTCCAGGATCCATGCCGGCTGGTCCCGCTGAAGGCAGCGTGAACGTATGTTTTTCTTCGAACGAGCGGACCGAATCCATCAAACGTCCTTTGAAAGCCAGCACCTGCTGCGACAGCTGCTCCAGAACTCGAAGCCGCTGTTCAAGTCTTCCACGACCGATGACTAACTCACCGACGAGATTCAACAGCCGTTCCAACCGATCCCGGCTGACTCGAATGACCTCTCGGTCCTCTGATCCTCCCTCCTTGCTTTTGCCCTCAGCCACACGTCCCGTTTCAGTTTCGGTCTGGTTACTTGGCTCAGGAGAGGGCATCGTCGGCACTGTGGGCATCACAGGGACTGAAGCTGCAGAACCAGCCGCGACGGGCTGCTCCAACCGCTTCAAGCCTTGCATGGCAAGGGTAAACCGCTGGCGCACCATTTCAGCCAGTGTTGGATCACGTCGCATCAGCAACCGGACAACGTCTACCGCCTTCAACAACATGTCCGCGTGACCGGGAAGGACCCGTACCCGTCCCTCGCGGACCGCACCCATGAAGTCCTCGACGTAATGGGTCAGGTCTCCAATGGACTGGAACCCCACCGTATAGGCCGATCCTTTCAGGGTATGTGCCGTGCGAAACAATTGATTGATGAGTTCCGGATTTGTCGGCTCTTTTTCAAGTCGAAGAAGCTGCGCCTCCAGGGATTCCAGATACTCCTGTGCTTCAGGCGCAAAATATGACAGCACCTCCGGATCCAATTGCGGGAGGAGATATTCATCGGTCAGCTGCGGAGCCTCTTCTGAATTCTTATCCGCCGACTCGGTCTGTTGCACAGGTGGATCCATGACCGCCGTCGCAGTATGGATCTGAGGAGCGACCGCAGCCGGGGCCGACGCTGCTTCGGCTAATTGTTCGCCTCCAGAAATGCGGCTCAGTGCCTCGGTAACGGCAGGGACATCACGTTGAAGCTCGGTGATTCTCCCTTCATCGCGTCGCATGAGCGCGCGAACGACATTCATCGCCCTCACGATCATATCCATGAGCGAGACGGAAGCGATAATCCTCCCTTCCCGCACGGCGATCAGACACTCCTCGACGTGGTGAGCCACGTCTCCGACCACTTTGAAACCGATCGTATGCGCTGATCCCTTCAATGTGTGGGCCGTTCGATACAACGCAAGGAGCGCGTCTGGATCCTGAGGAGATTCGTCCAGGCGTTGAACGAGCGCGTCCATGGTTTGGAGATACTCATCCGCCTCGGGTGCAAAATACGAGAGGACGTCGGCGTCAATCGAAGGTACAAGATATTGAGGCGACATCGGCGGCTGCGCGTCCCCGCTCTCCACCGTATCCTCTGCTGACTTCGGAATAAGGCTTTCCACTTCGGATCTCCATCGTTCGCTGGCGCTCAGATCCTCTTGCCCACCATGTTTTACGACGTCCAACTGCGCCTGAAACGTTTCTAGCATGCCGCGCAGCACGCCGACCGCGTTCGGCCAGGATGATTCGGGAATCGCCGTGGCCTGCTCGAGCACCGCTTCGAGCAGCGCACCGAGGGTCGCAAGTCCGGTGAATCCGTAGATCCCGGCGGCGCCTCGAACCTTGTGGGCCCAAACGTACTGATTTTGAAGCTCTTGTGCCGTTGGAAGGGCGTCGCCCGAAGGATTCACGGCCGCCGACAAAGCCACTGCGGCTTCGGAGGCTTCCATGACGAAAATATCGATGAGGGCCTGTCGGTCCAGTTCGGAACTCATCCCGATCCTTTCTGACCCGGAGCGCCATCAGGCGCTCCG
>DAOLIU010000025.1:0-33358 GCA_035328385.1 Nitrospira sp.
AGGAAATTCGGCCGATCAGGAAGCGGACGGATCGAGGTGAGGTCACCGTACCGGCGCCGGCGACCGGTTGAGACGGGAGCCTCAACCGTCGTCGGCGCGCGTTATAGTCCAGCTAGGGATACTTGGAAATGGCCAACACGCGCCCTTGTGAGTCGAGTTGCATCTCCACGATGTCGCCATCCTGTACCTGGCGGCTCATGTCGGGCGAGAGAATCACCGGCGTGTCGCCGCGCTGGCGGTCTCGAATCACATAATACTCGCCGCCGTCGGCGGTCACCTGCGTCGACGTGCGCCTCAGTTCGCCGGTCACTGTTCCCCCTCTCGGGATTGCGGACGTCTTCGCGCCGACCGGGTGCGCCTGCGCGGCCTGCGTCAGTTTGACGCGGGCGTCGCGGAGCGCGGCAGGGGCGATTTGATTCCGATATCCCAGAATCATCGTTTCCCGAAGGTCCATGATTCCGTCGTTCAGGCTGGCGTCGTTGACCGCCCGCTGGGCGGCCGTCGCCTGCGACAGGGCCAGGTCCGTTTGGCGCAGCATCTCCGGAATATTCCCCTGGTCTCCGGCCACCTCGGCCCGTCGAACATGGTCCACGGCGGAGTTGATGTGGCGGTCGTAATAGGCCGGGTCCTGCACGTCATGCGTGGTCTCGATCACCTGTCTGTCCCTGGTCGGACACAACGGATCGTCGTAAATCCGATTTCCTTGTGCGTCGAGATGCGTGGCGCAGACGGTCGCGGCCGGCGCCGTGCCGGTCGCGGCCTTCGGAACGACGCGGTCCGGGGGCATCGGTCGCTCGGCGACGGCGGGAGTCCGTTCCCCCGGCACGACAGGGCGTTCCACTACGACTTGCTGTTCGACCGGGGCCGGGGTGGCCGTCCGAGTGTGGCTGGGGGAGGAGCAGGCGGCTAGGCCGACGGCCAAGCCGAAGATGAGAATCGCGCCGCCGGCCGGCGGCAAACCGGTAATGCCGTTGCCATGTGCCATAGAGGCCTCCAATGTGGATCGATTAGGGGTTGCGCGATGAATCGCATCATGAGGAACCGGCCCGCGATCACGCAGGTCGGAACATGTGATCGAGAGCCGACTTGGCATTGTCCTGGACTTGTGATGTCCGCTCAGGCTTCATGTTTTCAGCCTAGAGAGCGAGAAGGATATGTGCTACTGGGGACGCCCCTTGGAGCGGGCAAGGAATCGTCTGGCGACTAGGCGCCCGAAGACGAAGAAGAGCGGCGTACGGGGAATGGCTAGGGAATGGCGGGCTTGGTGAGATCGTTGTTCATCCAATTGTTGCCCGCATTGACGTCGATACCGCCGGCCGGCGCCGGCTTGTCGATATTCGTGTATTGAAATACGCCGAACGGTTGGATTTGATCGTCCGCGGGCAGTTGTCTGCGGTTCCAGCCTCCGCCGAGCGCGCGGATCAGCCCGACCGAGGACCTGAGCAACTCCGCCTTGATCTGGACCGAATCGATGCGCGCGGTCAGCGTGGCCACCTGGGCGTAGATGAGTTCGAGGCTCGAAGCCAGACCGCCCTGATAGAGTTCCGTGGTCAGATCCTGCGTCTTGTGCGTGGCCCCGACGGCCGCATCCTGCCGATTGGCCGCAAGGGTCAACCGGTTGGTCAGGCTCAGATTGTTCTCCACCTCGCGGAACGCGTTGAGCACCGTCGCCCGGTACTTGTCTTCCGTTTCCCGATAGAGCGACCAGGATTGCTGCAATTGAGCGCGGCGGTATCCTCCCTGAAACGCCGGCAGGGATACGGTCGCCCCGTAGGACCAGAAACTGTTGGCGAGCGAGATGAGATTGAAGCCGGCATCTTCGTACCCGCCGCCGAGCCGGAACGACACGTTGGGATAAAATGCCCCTCGCGCCATCCCGATGGCACGGTTGGCTTGCGCCATCCGGCGCTCCATGGCGGCGATGTCGGGCCGCCGCTCCAGCAGGGTCGAGGGAATGGTCTGCGGCACCTTGAATTTGGCCACGCGAAGTTCATCGACCGGCTTGACGGAGAAACTTGCGGGCGCCATGTTGAGCAGGATCGCGATCGACTGCTCGACGACCTGGCGATGACCTTGAATCTGGGCCCTCCTCGTTTCGGTCGTGAACAGCAGGGACTCGACACGGGCGACGTCGAGAGCGGAGGCAATCTGCCCGGCGAACTGGGCGTTGACGATATCGAGCGACTCCCTGTACAGCTCGATGGACTGCCGGTAGATCGCGTCCTGCGCGTCGAGACCGCGCAGCGTGAAATAGCTGTCGGCGATTTCCGCCTGCAGGCTGAGGCGTGCCAGCCCGTAGTCCGCGGCCCGTTCTTCGGCGCGGTATAACTCCACCCGCATGGCGTTGCGGAGGACCGACCAGAAATCGGGCTCCCAGGACGCCAGCCCTCCCGCGACGACGCTCGACTGTTCGAGCGGAATGCCGGGAGCCAGAAACAGATGATTGGCCGATGCCCGATTGTCGGAGGCGTCGAACCCGATACCGAAGCGGGGCAGGTATTGCGAGCGGGCCTTCATCATCATGTCCCGGGCCTGAACGAACCGCTCGGCGGCGGCCTGCAAGTCCGGATTGGCCGCCATGGCCTGGTCCATCAACCGGTTCAGCGTGGGATCCTCGTAGACCTTCCACCAATCCTGCCGGAGCTCGTCATCGGCCGGTTTGGCCTCGGCAAACGGACTGGATCCGCGCCAGGACGCCGGCACGACATATTCAGGCGGTTCGTACGTCGGGGCCAGGTCGACGGCCGGAAAGCTGCACGCCGTCAGCGTGCAGGCCAGCAGCCATAGGCCGCAAGGCCGCACAAGCCCCCGTGAAAATGATCGCAAGCTCATGGTCACTTTGCCGCTGATTCGCCGCTGAGCAGGTCGTACCCGGGCGCCGGCGTCACGACGCGCACCTTGTCGCCGTCCAGCAACGCCGCGCTGGGATTGTTCACGACGCGGTCGTTGGCGGAGAGCCCGTCCGCCACTTCGACGGCGCTGTCGAGCAGACGGCTCACGGTAATCGGCTGCATGTGCACGCGGTCGTCGTCCTTGACCACGGCGACTTGCGTCCCGTGCTCCTGGAAGACCAACGCCGTCGAGGGGATCGTGTACACCTTTCTATCGACCGGCGCCGTCAGCTCGACTTTGGCATAGGAGCCCGGCCACAAGGCCCGGTCCTCGTTGTCGATCGTGAAGACGGTGACGGCCGTACGCGTGTTCACGTCGAATCCCCGCGCGACGGTCAGAAACTTACCGACGAAATGGCGATTGGGTAGTTGCGGCACGGTGACGTCGGCCGTGAGGCCCGGCTGCAGGAACGGACCGAACGACTCCGGCACGCTGACGAAGAGACGCATCATGCTGACGTCCGCGACGGTAAAAAGGTTGCTGATGGAGACCGGCGTGCTGATCGTCCCTTCCTTGTTGACGTAGTCCCCGACGTTGATGTTGCGCACGGTGACCACGCCGTCATACGGCGCCACGATCGTCTTGAACCGGATCAAGGCTTCGAAATTCCTGACGTTCTGCTCCGCCGCCTTGACCTTGGCCGCCTCGGCTTTCGCGTGGGCGACCTGCACCGAGATCGACTGTTCGGACACCGCATGGTTCTTGCGCAGCGCGAGCCAGCGCTTTGCGGTAATGTCCGCGAGCGCGTATTTGGCCCGTTCCGACTCCAGGTCCGCCTTGGCTTGCGCATATTGGGCGTCGAGGGCCGGCGCGTTGATTTCCGCGAGGATGTCGCCCTTTTTCACGAGCGCGCCGTAGTCCTTGTACCACATCTTCACGTAACCCGAGACTTGCGCGTAGATCGGAGCTTCGAACCATGCGGTGATGTTGCCGGGCAGCGTGATGGTTTCGCTCGCGTCCCCGGGCTTGGGATGGACGACGGCAACGGTGGGGACGGCGTCCTCGACCGTCTTCTCGCGCAGCAGCGCGGCGTCGCTTCGGCTTTCGTGAATTCGATAGCCGATGTATACGACGAATAGCAGACCCAGCGCCACAGCAATATGCCTTCCCGTGAGCCTCTTCATCATGAGCTGTGCCCCTTTTGCTGAGGTGCCCGCCGGCTATAGATCATGGCGTACACGCAGGGCACGAAGAACAGCGTGAACACCGTGGCGACCAACAAGCCGCCGATGACGGCCCGGCCCAGCGGCGCATTCGTGGAATAGCCCGTGGCCATGGGGACCATCCCCATGATCATGGCCGAGGCGGTCATCAGCACCGGGCGGAAACGGGTTTTCCCCGCCTCGATCGCCGCCAACACGGCGTCGCCATGCTCTTGAAGTCGTTCCCGGGCATACGAGACGACCAGGATGGAGTTCGCGGTGGCCGTACCCATGGTCATGATGGCACCGGTCAGCGCCGGTTCCGACAGGCGCGTATGGGTCAGGAACAACGACCAGGCGATGCCGGCCAGGGCGCCGGGCAAAGCCGTGATGATGATGAAGGGATCGAGCCAGGATTGGAAGTTGACGACGATCAACAAATAGACCAGCGCGATTGCGGCAAGCAGTCCGAAAATGAGCTGAAAATACGCGTCGTGCATCAGCGAGGCCTGGCCGTGGATTTCAACTTCGGCGCTGCGGGGTTTCTCGTGCTCCATGCTCTTGACGACCTTCTCCACATCGGACAGCACGCCGCCGAGATCACGCCCTTCGGCGGAGACGTAGACGTTGAACAGCGGCATGATGTTCCCGTGCGTGACCACGCCGGGCGTTCCTTCCGCCGAGATATCGGCCAGATTGCCGAGGAGCTGCACTTCGTGATCGCCCGACGTGTTGTTCGAGGAATCGACCGGGACGGTCTTGAGACTGTTCAGGCTGTTGATCTGCGGCTGCGGAGTATACACGTTGATCAGATACGACATGCCGGTCGAGGGATCGAGCCAATAGATCTGGTCGACCTGTTGGCTGCCGGCGGTCGTCATGAGCAGATTGTCGGCCATGTCTTTCAGGGTCCGGTTGACGCCGAGTCCGAACGTCCGATTGCCTTCCACCATCAGGGTCGGCGTCCGCATCGTCTGCTGGATGACGACGTCCACCGCGCCCGGAATGTCGCGGAATTTTCCCACCAGCTTTCTGGCGAATTCGTAGTTGGGATACATGTCGGGGCCGTTGACCTGCACGTCGATCGGCGCGGGCGCCCCGAAGTTGAGAATTTTCGCGGTGAGATCCGACGGCTGGAACGTAAACTCGGTTCCCGGATAGCGCTCCGCCAGGCCTTTGCGCAGGATGCGGCGGAAATCCCACACGGGCGACTTTTCATTCGTCAAGAGGATCGTCAGATCGCAATCCTGGGAGCCGATCGTCGGCGTCGGAATGAAGGCGAGATTGTGCGGTCCGACCGGCAGGCCGCAATTGCTGACGATGTTTTCCACCTGACCGGGCAGCAGCTCCTCGATGCTGTTGGACACCAGTGTGGCGAGACGCCCCGCCACCTCGATGCGGGTCCCGAGAGGCGCCCGCATGTGCATCTGAATGACCCCCGACCGAATTTCCGGGAAGTAGTCCCGCCCGAGAAAGAAGAAGAGAGACAGCGAGCACAGCGCAATCAGCAGCGCAATTTTGACGAACGTATTGCGGTGGGCGATCACCCATTCGAGCCGATGGCCGTAACCTTCGCGAAATTGATCGAACCGGCGCTCGAATCCCTTCTGAAAGCGGACGAAGAGGTTCCCCGACGGTTCCGCGACGGGTTGTCCGTCCTGTTCAGGCGGCTTCGGCATGGTGACTCTTCAACAGGTACTTCGCCATGGTCGGCACCAGCGTGCGCGAGAGGATGAAGGAGGCGAGCATCGCGATGATGACCGCTTCCGCCATGGGCTTGAACAGGTAGCCGGCGACCCCGCCGAGTTCGAACAGCGGGATCCAGACGATCGCGATGCACAAGGTGGCGACGAGCGTCGGGACGACGATCTGATTGGCGGCGTCGATGATGGCCTGTTCGAGCGGCTTTCCCATTTCGATGTGGCGATCGATGTTCTCGATCATCACGGTCGCATCGTCGACCAGGATGCCGACGGCCAGCGCCAATCCGCCCAACGTCATCACGTTGATCGTCTCTTCGAGCCAATGGAGGCCGATGATGGCGGTCAGAATCGACAGCGGGATCGAGGTCCATACGATGACCGTGGCCCTCCAGGAGCCGATCAGCAAGAGGACGATGAGGCCGACCAGCGCGCCGGCGGTCGCCATTTCGTGCACGACGTCGAAGATCGAATCCTTGACGAAGGTCGAAGCGTCGTCGAGGAGCCGGATCTTGACCCCTTCCGGGGAGATTTGCTCGGCACGCGGGATCATCTTCTTGATCCCGTTGACCACGTCCAGGGTGGAAGCTTCCGTGCTCTTCATCGCGACGATGATGACGGTCTGTTTCCCCTTCACCAGCACCGCATTCTGCTGTACCCGGCCCATGAGCCGTACCGTCGCCACGTCGCGCAAATAGATAAACGCATTGCCGTCCCGCTTGATCGGAATATCGGAAAAATGCTCGATCTGCATCGGCGAGGCATTCGTCTGGACGATCCAGTCGGTCGACTTGATCTTGATGTCGCCGGACGGCAGCACGAGGTACTGCTTCATGAGGACGTTATGAATATCCGACGGCGTGAGATTACGGGCGAGCAACTTCTGCTGATCGAGGTTGACCATCACCTGCATGTCCTGGCCTCCGTACGGGTGAGGCAGGACGATTCCGGGCACCGTCACGAGGAGGGGTCGGATCCGCATATAGGCCAGATTGTAGAGTTCCGCCGGCGTCAAGCTCTCGGAGCTGATTTGGAGCATGGCCACCGGAATCGAGGACGGCGCAAGACGCATGATCATGGGGGGAGAGATATCGGGCGGCAGCGCCTTCACGACATTCTGCGCGATGCCCACGATATCCGCTTCGGCCCTCCCGACGTCGACTCCGTCCTGGAGGAAAATATTGGTGATGCTGCTGCCGTAATACGAGTGGCTATGAATGTACTTGATGCCTTCCACAGTGGAGGTCAGGAAGCGCTCGAACAGATATGTGATGCGTCCTTCCACCTGCTGCGGCAGCAGGCCGGAGTAGATCCAGACCACCGAGGTGACGGGAATCGTGATGTTCGGGAAGACGTCGGTCGGCATGTGGAGCAACGTCTTGGTTCCCCACAGCACGATGAGAATGGACATGACGACGAATGTGTAGGGTCTTCGGAGGGCGATGAGAACGATCTGGTTCATGCGTGACGTTTGCCTGAAAGGAGTCGATTTTCTGTCATTTGGATACCGTCTGTCCAGCCTCAGGTTCCGGAATCCCCTAGGGGTACATAGCAAGCAGCTTACCGGCTACCCTCATTGATTGGATAACGAGTTCTTTGCACATCCGATCCAGACAAATCGCGGGATATTTCCGAGGAATCAGCGCAATACGGCGGCCGGGCCTGTCACAGTCGCAGCTCCTGCCTCAGTGCGGATAACCGTATCTATTGAAGTAGCGCACTGGGCGGATTGTGCGAAAACTCACATTTCTATCGGGCTGGATCGGGCTATCGTGGCCCAGCATCACGACCGATTCCCTTGAAATGAACAGAGTTTGACGGACTTCCCCCATGCGTTGCCGGAACCCTTTGAATTGGTATTGATCTTGCCATGACTCTTAGTTGCAAACGATCGGTCACGCGGCGATCGGACTCGACGGAGGACGCATCATGATGAGGGAAATAATGAGAGTGAGCGGTCTGGCGACGGTGTTGACCATCGGACTTGCGGGGATTTGTACAGCCGGAGCGCCGGATGAAGCCGATACGGCCACGGCCGTAAAGCAGCCGGCTGCCGCGTCCTTGACCGTCGCCGCGGCCCACAGCTTGAAACCGCTCTTTCAGGAGATTCTGCCCATTTTCGAGACAGAACACGGCGTGACGGTGCAGGTTCTGTACGGGCCCTCACACACGCTGCGCCAGCAAATTGAGAAGGGGGCGCCGATCGACGTGTTTCTTCCCGAAGAAGTCGAAGAAGTTCGGAAGCTCCAGAAGAAGGGGTTGACGCTCAATGGCGGGGCCAAAATCTACGCGCAGACCTCGCTCGTGCTCGTGATGTCCACCACCTCACAAGCCGCCTCGGTTTCCTTTCGCGATGCGCTTCCGAACCAAGCCATCCGCGTCGCCCTCGTCGATCCCAAGACATCGGCAATGGGAGAGGTGACAGTCAAGGCATTGACCAAGCTCGACCCGGCTTCGCGAAACCGTTCCCGGCTGCTCCATGCACAACACAGCGACGATGTGATGAATCTGGTCAGCACGGGCGGCGCCGACGTGGGGCTCGTCTATCGTGCTGACGCGATCAACAGCGGGCAAGTCCGCATTATCGATGAGGCCCCGGCTGGCATGGATCTTCCCGTTCAGCTCGGACACGCGGTCGTCTGGACGTGCCGGGATTCGTCCCGGCAGGTCGCGGAGCAGTTCTTCGGTTTCATCATGAGTCCCCGCGTTCAAAAGCTTCTGCTCAAGTACGGCTTCGACTCCATACCTGCCAACGGGTAAAACCCCGGTGACAGCGTCCGGTTCTCGCCCTCGCGTTCGGCTTCAAGCCCGAGGCCTCGCGTCGTCCTCGCATCAGTCCTGAATGTAGAATCCGTTCAACGTGTACGGGCCGAACCCTGAGCCGGCCCCGCGAATGCGCACCTCCACTACGTCATGAACCCACTTGGAGACGTTCCAGATCGTGCTGTGGTTGAGCTCGGGCCAATACCACCAACTCCCGTCCGTTTTCTTGAACCAAAACTGGATCGGCTGATCCCCGGCGACCCAGATCCACGGCAGATCGAAGACCCGGGGGTTATGGGAGACCCGGTCTTCGAGCCAGATCTTGATCCAATGGTCCAGCACGTGGGAGTTCATGACCCGCCGCTCCTCCGACCAATCCACGACCGGACAGGAGGCGGGCGTACCTCGTCCGAACCCGCCTCCCAGCCCGTCGCCCGGGTCCGGCGTAAAGCAATCCACGTCCGGGTCCTCAAAGCTGAGGTGAAAATGTCCATAGTTCATCGGCTCGACGTTGATATAGTCGTTGAAACAACGATGCCGATACGTCCAACAGGCGGCGTGGCCGTCGTTGCAGGGCTCCCGCTGGCCCGACGGGCCGATCCCCGTCGGCACGGCAAAGGTCGTCCTCGCCTGGGCATAGACGTTGGTCAAGGCAAAATGATTGTCCCAATCCACGTAACAGGTGCCCAACCAATCGTGGGCCTCGGCCGCTTGCTCTGTTACGCAAAAGAAGAGCGGCAGCATCACGATGATGCCGATCAGCATATGCCGTCGCAAGTTGCGCATGGAGGTCTCCTCCCGGGTGGACGTGGCTCAATGCGTCCGTTTGAGTTCTCGGACCAGGGACGCACGGCTCTGGACCAACGCGTCGCCGAGTTGCCGCATCGCCGTGTTTTTCTCCTCGGCTCCGAGCCCGGCCACGTCGTGCAAGTAATCGTGTACCAACGTCTGCCGTTCTGACTGGTTCCGCGCCTTGGCGATCTTCGCGCGCAAGCCGGCGAGATCCCGCCCCGGCGGATGCGGCACGACGGTCGCCGCGAGTTGCGCATCCATGACACGGATCTGCTCCACCGTCGCGGGCCGTGGTTCTCCCGTAAACTGCCCCGGCCCGCTGAACGGATCCCCCGGCTGCGTGGGGGGACCAGGCACGCACGCCGCCGTAAGAGCAACCAGAAGACACCCGCCCGTCACCGTACGGACGCGGCCCCTCCCCGCACAAAATGGAAGCGAATTGAGCATGGACGACTCCTTTCGCGTGACGAAAGGGACGGACTAGGATTCGATGCCGGGTCCCAATCCGATACGGGCCCGCAACAGGTCGTGACGCGTCACCGAGTAAGCGACCTGCCCCTCCTTAATCACCGGGATATTGATCAGATGTTTTTCGTTCATAATGCGGATTGCGTCGCCGATCGTCGTCGATTCATTCGCGACGAAATGGCTGGTGCTCATGATCTGGTCCGCGGTCACGTTGTTCAAGTCCTTGCCCGACTCGATCGCTCCGAGCAGGTCGAACTCGCTGACGAATCCCATGAACCTGCCCTGATCGTCCACGATCGGCGCCCCCGAGGCATGGGTCGCAAGCAATTCGAGCGCGACGTCCATTCCGGTTTTCTTGGTGTGGAACCGCAAATCGTTGGTGGCGTCGATCTCACCCAGCGTTTTGAATCCTCCCGGCGGAACACCTTCCATTGTTGTGCTGGCCATACAGAACCTCCCTGGTAAAAGCTCCAGCCCTTCTATACCGATGGTCGCCGGGGCGAGAAACTAGGAGCATCCCGAGCCTTCCAGTTCCGCCCGATGCAGCCTGCTCCTCTTTAACGTCGCCGATTTATAAGAAACTTGAGACCTGCCCGCCGGCTGGGAGACGACGAATAGGCTCAAAAGTCGAAATTCTGGGGCCATGAAGCCGGAAGAAGCCCTAGTGGCGCAATGTGGAATTTTTTGAGAGGTAAGTGGGGAAGGAGGAACGATATGACGACCAGCCAAGCTGCTGAGCTCAGAGTGAAATGGAAACAGCATGCAGATGCACCGGCATGCGAGCATCTCAATCTGGAATTGGAATGGAGTGATAACGGATATCTGACGGGAAACTATACCTGCATCGTGTGCGGCCATCCCGTTCTTTTGGGAGCGAAGAGCCAAAATTCCTGACCGTCAGGCTGTCTTAAGACCGCGGTCGGCAGCCGACGGGTGCATCGGCGAGTCGCGCCTGCATGAACAACGGATCACCCGGCGATACGGATCTATCGGCTGTTCCTCTATTTGGCTTTCGACTATTTGGCTTTCGACCTTTTTGATTTTCTCCTTGCCATTTTTGACGCCTGTTTTCCCAGAGCTGTCCTGGTTCGTTTCGGCAAGCGAGCAATCGTGCGGGCTCGTTTGGCCGCGGCGGCGGCTTTCTTGATATTGCGGCGTGCTGCCATCCGCTGTTTTGATGATGCCATGGTTCTCCTCTCATGCCGTGTGCATCAGCAGACTTCTCTCCATACGGTATCGCGACGCCTAAGGAGCGGGATTGGACGGTATTGATGCCGGTGGGGGAACGTAAGTTTGGAAGGGCGCAGAAAACCAATCACGAAGCACAAACCATGCGACCAGCAAGATGAAGAACACGGCAATCAGCCTTGTCCACCATATTGACCAACCGTCATCTTCGAAAATACTCATGATAATGTAAATTCACCAGACCTGACGCCAAGAATGAACTAGGACGAACCCTCGGCGGAAAAGCCGATATCCGGTGAGTCCATGACGGCGCGGCTTTTGGCGGCAATTCCCATGTTTGTGGGTGGGTACTTACGAACCAGGGACACACCTAGTCTTGGATGTTTGGAGCCACGTGCTACCAGTGAGAAAGAATCGGTACTGAGCGCCCGATCGTCCACTGACAAGGCCCATGCAGCCGGGGTCGAACCAACCATGAAACGTATCCGTTACGCCGTAGTCGGGCTTGGACACATCGCACAAGCAGCCGTGCTTCCGGCGTTTGCCCACGCGGCTTCCAATTCGCAGCTCGCGGCCCTCGTCTCCGGTGACCCCACGAAGCTCAGGACACTCAGCCGGCGTTACAGAGTACCCCATACCTATAGCTACGGGCAGTACGAACGTTGCCTGCAAGAGGGGCATATTGACGCAGTCTATATCGCGCTCCCCAACAGCATGCATTGTGATTTCGCCATACGGGCCGCTCGCGCGGGAATTCATGTGCTGTGCGAAAAGCCCATGGCCGTGACTGCGGGAGAATGCCGGAAAATGATTCGTGCGGCCGATCGTCGGCGCACGAAATTGATGATTGCCTACAGACTTCATCTGGAAAAAGCCAATGTCAAAGCCGTGCAGATCGCGCGGTCCGGCAAGCTCGGCGCATTACGAATGTATAACTCCGTGTTCACGATGCAAGTGCGCCGGGGAGACATCCGAGTTCAACGAAAACTCGGCGGCGGGTCCCTGTACGACATCGGCGTGTACTGCATCAACGCGGCTCGCTATCTCTTCCAGGACAATCCGGTCGAAGTCAGCAGCTTTGCGGTGAGAAAATCCGATCGGCGCTTTCGTGAGGTGGATGAAATGTCGGGCGCGCTGATGCTGTTTCCCGGCGGCCGTCTGGCAAGCTTCATCTGCAGTTTCGGGGCGGCGGACGTATCGTCCTACGAAATCGTCGGAACGAAGGGCCGGTTGCAAGTCGACCCTGCCTTCGAATACGTCGGGTCACTCACCCAGCGTCTGACGATTGATGGAGATACGGAGACCGAGCGGTTTCCGTCCGGGGATCAGTTCGCGGCGGAGATCGTTTATTTTTCCGATTGCATCCGCCACAACAAAGAACCGGAGCCATCCGGTATGGAGGGGCTGATCGACGTCCAGATCGTTCAAGCCCTCTATCGGTCGGCACAACGGAAGAAACCCGTTAAGCTCAATCTACCGGCCAAGCACCGATGGCCGACCAACAAGCAACTCATTCATCGGCCGCCTGCATCCAAGCCAAGACTGGTGCGGACCCGGTCCCCATCCCTCTGAGACCCGCGCCGGGCTCTTCCTTCATTTCTCTTCCCGCACGGCGTCTTGATTGTTCACGGCCTGAAAGTCGTTGGCAAACGACGCCACCAGATCTTCCACCACTTTCGTGGCGTCGCGCAAACTGTTCGTACCGGGAGTCCCGATCACTCCCTGCTCCCAGGTGCTCGCAAACATCTTTCGCTGCGGCCGGTGTGCCAACGCCACCGACTGCTTGAGAGCCACTGTGACGACGTACACGTACTGGCTCGGCTGAATTCTGTATGTGCTGACTCGCACATACAGAGAGGGCTTGGACGGGGTCGTCGCCTGCTCCGCCGGCGTAAGGATCCTCGTGCCACGTGATTGCAGCGAACGTTCCGCTGCGCCGCGGATCAATTCCTGGGATAATCCATCAGCTTGGGCATCCGGCGGAACTTCTTCAACGATCACGGCGACTCCGGGAAGATCCCGCAAGGACTCGCGCTGGATCGAGGATGCTCCATACGCGAGGTCGAAATTGAGGCACAGCGTCATTGCGATCAGCACCGCAAAATATGGCATAGGGATCCCTACTATGAATTTTCCCATCGATACAATCGAACAATCGGCACCCTGGCGCCGATCAGGGCAAGATTACCATATTTTGACCGACGTTATGCCTGGCAGGGTCGCTACTGATCTCTGCCGCTGAAGACGATGTCCTCCCGAAGCCGGACCCGCGAAACCTGGAAAGATTCCGTCAGACTGCGGTCCTCAACCGGGGCCGGCACGAAGACGAGCACGTATTCCGCGCAACCTCGTGACGGCGAAGCTTCACTGAATGGCCGGCACCATCGCCGGTCTACGATGTCAATTCGTCAGCAACCCAATGATGCCTTCATCGGGACGAAGCTCGATTTGCTTGTCGAATCGTTCCTCATCTCGATCGAGACAGGTAGACAGGCAAATTATCCCCCTGATCGACGATTCGGCATAGGTCACCTTCGCCGGTTTGCCGGACAGATTCAAGGCGATAAGAAAACATCTGGGGCCGGCCTGACGGATATACGAAAAGACCTCCGTAGTGGCTTCCAGCCGCCGGAACGTTCCGACATTGAGTGCCGGTTCCGTTTGACGCAGACCGATCAGCGCCCTATAGAGCGACAGCAGCGAGTATGGATCAGTCTGCGCACCCGCGACGTTTCGCTGTCTGTAATCGGATGCAACAGGCAACCACGGCGAGACCTGCGAGAATCCCGCATGCGGGGAATCATTCCATTGCATTGGCGTACGCACGGGGTCTCGGCCCAAACCTAAACCGGGGACGTTTCGTTCCCAGGGGTCCTTGAGCATCTCGGGAGGGATCGCCGCATCTTCCATACCTAATTCGTCGCCATAATACAGTGTCGGTGTCCCGCGTAAGGTGAGGAGAAGCATCGCGGCCACCCGGGCCTGCTTGGCTCCCAGCCTGGTAGCGATGCGCGACTTGTCGTGGTTACCCAATACCCAGTTCGGCCAGCCATGAGGAGGCAGCGCGGCTTCATAGGCATCGATCGTCGAGCCGATGGCGAGGCCGTTCCAAGAGATCGAGATCAATTGAAAATTGAACGGCAAATGACATCCGTCTCCCGCCACGCCGTAATACGTGACCAGGCGTTCGATTGGGAGATAGATTTCGCCAATCATCAACCGATCCTCGTATTCGTCAATTACGGCCCGCATCCCCGCAATGATGTCATGAACCTCCGGCCGATCAGTGGTATAGGTCGCGAGCAACTTCTTATAGGGCCATTCGCCTGGTTTGTAGGCACGATTCGGCGGGTTGTCACGAAACCGGTCATCCTTGACTAAATGCCAAATAACATCAACGCGAAAGCCATCAACCCCGCGATCCAACCAAAATCTCATCACGTTGTGCATGGCCTCTTGTACGTCTTTGTGCCGCCAATTGAGGTCCGGCTGCGCCGCCAAATAGGCGTGATAGTAGTATTGCCCCGTCAGAGCGTCGAAGGTCCACGCGCTCCCGCCGAAATTACTCAGCCAATTATTCGGCGGTCCTCCGTCCGGTCCAGGGTCTCGCCAGATATACCAATTTCGCTTTGGACTCCGTCGAGAGGAACGTGAAGAGACGAACCAGGGATGCAGGTGGGACGTATGGTTTGGGACCAGATCGACGATCACCTTGATGCCGCGGTCATGGGCCGCGTCCAGAAGACGATCGAAGTCCTGTAGCGTCCCAAACACCGAATCGATATTCGTGTAATCGCTGATGTCATAGCCGAAGTCCGCCATGGGGGACGGATAGACCGGTGAAATCCAGACCGCGTGGACGCCAAGCCATTTCAGGTAATCCAGTTTCTTCAGAATGCCGGGAAGATCACCGACGCCGTCGGCGTTCGTATCACAAAACGAGCGCGGATAGATTTGATAGATGATGCCCTGTTGCCACCAGCGGAAGGACGTCGCGTCAGTCAATGTCCAATCCCAGAATTTGCATCGGAGTAAGTCTCATTGTCTCACCCGCCCGCCCGAGCTGCCCAAGCCGCTCGTACGCGGGCCGCACGCCGAGCCTCTCAACATCCTGCCAGAGGAGAGCGGTCCGCCGTTACTGGCCGTTACTGACGGACGAGCCGATACCAGCCGTAACCATAGGGGTCTATCTCAAGCTGCGCAGACGATGTTTTCGCCTCGGCAAGTCGACTACTCCAGATCGGCTCATACGCGCCGCCAGATTCCAAGGGTACCTGTACCGAACAACTCGTGTCCGTGAGATTATGGCAGGCGACGAGCACCCGGCCTTGCCAGTCCGCGCGGTGGGCGAACACACCCGGATCCCCGCTATCCAGAACGGACGTCCTTCCCCATCCCCATTCCGGGCACTGGCGACGAAGGTGGATGAGCCGTTTCATCCAAGTCAGTAACGACTTGCTGTCACGGGCATGGTCAGCGACGTTGACGGCATGATACGCAAACGGTCCCTTCGAGACGACGGTCTCAGGCAACCCTTTGGCCGAGCTCGACGAAAACCCGGCGTTCGGCTCAGTGGACCACTGCATGGGAGTCCGGACCGCATTTCGTCCGTGCAATGAAAGATCATCGCCCATACCGATTTCGTCGCCGTACATGAAGAGCGGGGTACCGGGCAGGGAAAACAAGAGGCTGTAGGCCAGCCGGAGACGCCGCTCGTCGCCCAACATCGGAGCGACCCGTCGACGGATGCCTCGGCCGAAGATTCGCATGTCGTCATCCGGCGCGAACTCTTCATATACCATCCGGCGCTCTTCATCACTGAGCCGCTCAAGATCCAGTTCATCGAAATTGCGCAAGAAGTTCACCCACTGCCCCGAGGTCGGGACGGGCGGAAGAAGGCGAAGCGCTCGTTCAATCGGTTCGGCTCGTTGCCGCGCCAGGGCGAGGAACAGATAGTTGGTGAGGGAAAAGTTATACAACATGTGCAGTTGGTCGCCGTCGCCAAAGAAAGCTTGGAGTTGGGCCGGCTCGACATCGGCTTCACCGAGCAATACCGCATCCGGCCGCCGGTTGCTCGTGTACCTTCGCAGTTCCCGGATGACTTCATGTGGGTCATGCGCCAGCGAACTTTCACTCGCCTGATGGGGAGATTCGATCATATGAGAAACGGCATCCATACGGAATCCGGAAATGCCAAAAGAGAGCCAGTAATCGATCACGTGCTCGACCTCTTCCTGAACCTCCCGACGCATCACATTCAAGTCTGGTTCAAAATGGTAGAACCGATGGTAATAGTATTGTCCCGCAACGTCGTCATAGGACCATACCGACGCTTCTTCACCGGGGAAAATATTGGCGTGGTCAGGGTCGGCAGGAGGCGGTGCGTCGCTCCATTCATAGTACCGGCGATACCGCGAGTGGCGGTCGTGGCGGGCGGCTCGAAACCACGGGTGTTGATCCGACGTATGGTCCATCACAAGATCGATAATGATCCGAATACCTCGTTCGCCGGCTCGGTGAACGAGTTGGAGAAGGTCGTCGAAGCTGCCCAACCTGGGATCGATTTCGTAATAGTTGGTCACGTCATACCCATTGTCGCGATTGGGTGTCGGAAAGAACGGCAGCAGCCATAGACAGGTGATCCCCAACCCGCTCAAATAGTCCAATCGCTGGCAGATTCCCGGAAAATCTCCCACCCCATCGCCGTTGGAATCCTGAAACGTGGCGACGTCAATCCCATAGATCACTGCATCCTTGTACCAGAGATTTTTGGCTGTTCGTTCCATTCCAGATGGCCTCAAGCCGTCGGTTACGCTCACCATACTTCACGGTCTGTCATGTCTCTACTAGGGTATTCACTGGTGTAGCGGGCGACGCTCAGGAAGGAAGCCATGTCGGCGTCATCATCGGCGGAAGCTACGCGGGCCCAGCAGCGGCACTCCGGTTGGTACCAGCGCGCTCAGCAACGTGAGGCAGCAATCAGCGTGGAATATGCCGGGCACCTTGCAGGCATCAGCGACCAGTTCGGCGTGGCCGCAGGCGGCTCGCGTCTCGATCAGAGTTCGCAGGTCGGAGCCGTGCCGTGCAAGCGCTTGGCTTCTTGTACGGCAGCGCGTATCGCACCATGCAGTTCGTGCATCGTGTCTTTCTGTATGACTGCGGTCGCCCCGACCTCGAGCATGGTGTCCCGATACTCATTCGCATTGACCGACAACCCAAGGATGGCAATGCGGGGAAAGTGGAGCTTGATGTGATACGAATAATAAGAGTCCGTGGACTCGGAAGATCCCTTGCGGAAGGCATCCACGATGCCGCAAAGTTCCGAGAATCAGCCCGGATGTCGCCAACCCGCGCAACCGGGAGGAGGTCACGCGTGCGACTCCTTGATCGGCCTTACAGTCGCGATCGCTTTCCGAATAGCCTGGTCCAATTCATCACTCGACGCGTGAGACTTCATGAGATAGGCCTGTGCGCCCTTTGCCTCGGCCAACATGGGGAGAATCGGGAAAACCAGCTTCGTCAAGATCACGACTGCAACTGCAGGCTTCGACGCCAGGGGGCAGAGGTTGCTCAAGACTTCGAACCCCGAGATATCGGGCAACGCGACTTCCAGGACCACGCAATCGAATTTCCACGACTGACATAATCTGAGAGCAGAGTGTCCCTCCTCCACGGTGGTAATGACATATTCCGGAGAGGAGAGTTCAAGGCGGCGCACCCAGGAGGCTCGTTCTTCGATGTCGGGGTCAACGAACAGAATGGAGATGGGGACGGGATAAGGATCCGACATAGAGCCAGAAGCTTTCTCACGTGTCGGCGGGACGCTACGAAGCCGTCGGCATCCGTGTTAAAGGTGACGAACCGCAGCCGATAGGGCACAGAACTACATGGCGTGACACCTTACACGCCGAATTTAACCGATCCGCCATTGGACGAGTGATGCAGTGGCGGGAATACCGGTGACGTCCGGAATGATGTCCAGTTCGAGCATGGTGGCCCCAAACAGCTCGACATAATGATCTTCGATCTCAGTCGTCGACCCCTGGGGGCTAAAATTCCATTGCTGTCGCACGATGTTTCGAAAGGACTGCGGTCCGCTTGCCGACCACCGCAAGGTGTATTCTTGCGTCCGTTGCAGGACCGACTCGGTAAACCGAAGCCGAATCCGCTTAATGGTGGTTGGCCGGCTGAACAGCAGGCGGATTATTTGTTCTCCAGGCATTCCTGCCCGCCATCCTGAGGGCCGATCCGGCAGTAACGCGTTCTCTATTGGTCTCGTGGGATCCTCCGATGTCACTTCGACGTCCGCAAGGGATTCGATGGCGAGCCAGTCCGGATCAGGCAAGGCTATCTTGCTGTATGGTTGATCGATGAAATGTTTACGCATAACCCGCCTATGGATGACCGTAGCTGTTCGTGTTCATGTTCTTCAGGGAATATGGCGCGTGCATAACGGGACGGCACATTTTCATTGGCTATTTCCCGGCGGTACTTGTTTTTTTGAAGACGTGTTCATCCTTTTGGACTCACCGATGGA
The DNA here is from genome assembly GCA_035328385.1 of Nitrospira sp. Taxonomy (GTDB): domain Bacteria; phylum Nitrospirota; class Nitrospiria; order Nitrospirales; family Nitrospiraceae; genus Nitrospira_C. Next base: position 18,483 of record DAOLIU010000025.1, read on the forward strand.
CAAGTAACTGGCGCTCGACGGCCTTCGCTGCTGACAAGTGACTCAACAGATCCGGGCCATTTGCTCGGACATGCGCCTTAAGGCTGGCTGACGCATGGATTTCTCGACATCCTCCAGGAGTAGAACCAACCGTTGGTGGACCATGATCTGATTGGCGATGTACGCCTGGTCAAATTCATGCCCACTCGTCTTCTGGAGCCGGTTGCGCGCTTTCGCAGACTCTTCTTCCAGCGCCAAGGCGAGCTTGGGCTTCTTTGGTTCAACGTTCACCTGATCCGCAAGATCATGCCGCTCCTCCAGAGCGATCGCATGTTCTTGGGCGAGACGGGTGGCGAAGGCTTTAACGGTCTGGGCGGAAGCATGCTGCTGCCCCAACCTGGCCGCGGCTATTTCAAGCTGATCGACGGTGTCGAGCAACCCCAGGACATCGCCATTCGACATCGTTATGGGCAGAAGTTGTTCGACGGTGGCGCAGCTCAAGAGGAGACAGCTTCCCAAAACGTAACCTACTGCATGCGGATTCCCAAAGGGCTGGCCCTTCATCGCATCCTCAGCTTTCTTGCGGGCTCGGAGCCATCGACCGCTTTGAAAGCGCGGCGGGGCGGCTAAGAAATTATGCTGGCAGGATCCTGAGAGGGGAAAAACTAGGAAAAGTCCTGGAGAAGATGGAAAAGATGGTGAGCCGGCTCCACGTAAAAGTGTGATAGAAGATCGCAGCCGATCCAACCGTCTCGGATCCAGTGCTTCGGTTCGAAATTGCAGGAGATGCGACAGCGGCCTACCGGACAAGCCGCCGTCTTGGAGCTATTGCCCCTCACACCTCGCGACGCTCAGGAAGGGAGTCGAACCATGTACGACGTCATCATCATCGGCGGGAGCTACGCGGGCCTCGCAGCGGCACTCCAGTTGGTGCGAGCACGTAGACAGGTGCTCATCGTCGATGCAGGCGAGCGGCGGAATCGCTTCACGCGCCACTCACACGGGTTTCTTGGGCAGGATGGACAACCGCCGGAGGCCATTGCGGCCAAGGGACGATCCGAGGTCCTCGCATACCCCACCGCCGCGTGGCGGGAGGCGCTTGCGACCGAGGCCCGCGCCGTTTCAGATGGGTTTGTCGTGCGTGCGGGCTCCGACGAGCATCGAGGCAAACGCCTCATTCTCGCAACCGGCGTCGTCGATGAGCTTCCTGCCATTCCCGGGCTGGCCGAGCGCTGGGGCAAACAAATCTTCTACTGTCCGTACTGTGACGGTTACGAGTTTGGGATGGGGCGCCTCGGCGTGTTGGCGACGCGCGAGGCATCGACGCGCTTCGCCCTCCTGATTTCCGAATGGGCAGGAGCCGGGAAGACCACGTTCTTCCTCAATGGCACCGTCGAGCCGGAGAAGGAGCAGCTCGCCGCGCTGGCGTCGCGCAACATTGCGGTCGAGCGCGAGAGCGTCGTCGCGGTCGCTGGCGAGGAGCCTGCTTTGGAGCTGCGTCTCGGCAATGGGCGTTCCAGCCAGTTAGACGGGCTCTTTCTCCTCCCTAGCACGCGACTCAACAGTCCCTTCGCAGAGCAGCTTGGATGCGAACTGGAGACGGGGCAGCACGGTCCCCTCTACAAGACCGATGAGACGAAAGAGACGACCGTGGCGGGCGTGTTCGCCTGCGGCGATGCCGCGCTTACGATGCCGTCGGTGGCGTTCGCCGTTGCGGATGGCGTGAGAGCGGGAAAATTCGCGCACCAGTCGCTCGTCTTTGGATCAGGGAAAAAGGAGAAGACGTAAACTTGGAGAATTAGTGGTGAGCCGCCTGGGACTCGAACCCAGGGCCCTCGCCTTAAAAGGGCGATGCTCTACCGTCTGAGCTAGCGGCTCACGCGTGCGAGAATGCGAAGGATTCAGCGGAGTTGGAGACAGTACCGGTTTCGGCTGAGCGTGTCAATCGGTCGATTGTGCCCGAGATATGCCCATTTCTTTCGAAAAGTACCCGGACAGCCGGCTCGTCGCTGCCTTTAGGTCCGCATCGCTTCCCTTCTTTGAGCTTTTGGGGAAATGTGGCACCTGCGCGACTTTCGGAGAGGATTCCTGCTTGACATCGCTTCTTCCGAAGCGCAGGGTGATATTCGCAACTCCTGCACACAACCTGCCGACGGCCTTGTGAGAAAGGCGGTGCCCTATGGCGTCTCTTCACTCCGTTCTCGCGTCTGTCCGCAAAGAAGTTCAAGACTATCTTCTCGCCACGGAGCATCTCATGTCCGCCATGGCATCTGGCGACAAGCCGCGTTTGACGGAGACTGAGCGGGACATGGTCGAGTTCTATACCAAGGAACTCGCTCAATTGGTCGCCACGACTCCGTCAGCGAGACCTTCTCCTGCACTGGTTGAACGCCAAGTGCGCGACCAACCTCAACTTTGAGGTTATGGGAAGGAGCGGGGCCTATGGCTGGCATGCGCCAAGGCGTGCGGGACCAGATTGAAGGCTGAAGCGCCAGCCTGCGGTTGCCGTGTCGCTCAAGCGCTCCCAGCATACGGATACCAGCAAGCTTGTTTGGCCGGTAGTGTCCATACCCTCTGCCCTTTCGGATCTTCACCATGGGTTGGCTGCCACGGATCAACGAGGAGATTCTGGACTTGAAGAAGACGCGGCCGAAGGAGAAGCAACGCCATTGAGCGTTCGGATAGCGGCCTCGCAATACAACGTATCGGCTATCGGTTCGAGGTTCATGCAATCGGCGGCGTTGTATGCCACGAGTCGTTCCTTCGACGGCGCATCACGACGGTGCCGCCAACGATTCCACAGACGGACCGCATCACGCCCTTTCAGACCCTGAAGCTCGAGCGCACGGGTGACGCCCAGCTGTCCTTCGATGGCCTTGAGTCCCCCTCGATAGCCTAACTGTCGGCCCAACAGGCACAAGTCGATATGCGGGCGATCGAGGGGAAGGTCGGGGAACTGCGCCACCAGCATGGGTAAATCAAACGAGGCGCCGCAGAACGTCACGAGCAGATCGTAGTGACGCAGTTCGTCGTGGAGCCGGCCACGAGTCAGCGACTCACCACGGATCAACGAGGTCAATCGTCCTCGTCCGTAGAGGCCCACCACCGTGATTTGGCCAAACGAATTGGTCTCAATGTCGAGGTAGACCGCTCGCGCACGCAGCCATTCGTAGAGCCGCCACTGATCGCGATGGTGCAGGAGAGTTCCGAAGTACCGGGCGTCGTCGCGGGCGCGATGTTCCCGGGCCCTCAACAAACATTCATCGTACATCCTCTTCCGGGCAGGGCCAATCCCACGGATCGACGTTCGCTTGAGGAAATCGGACCAGGCCGTCAGCCCATCACGCCAGAGGCGCCGTTCCGTGGCCAACCCCACGCCGGAGAGAAAACAAAACGTGGCGTCGATCATAGGCGATCGCCTCTCACGGTATCGGTGAAGGACATGCGCGTGCACAACGGGGAGCCATCATGTGACGTCGCCCTTCCCCTAGACTTATCATGAGAAAGGGAGCTGCTGACTTGAAGACGGACACCGGATCACGTGCAGAAGAGAGGGTGAGAGATGGTCTCAGCGGGTTAAGGGCTCTCTTGGCTGAGCGCATCATCAACCGTGACGCTTTTCCATTCAAGGCCATTGAGGGACTGCCGATAAATCGCATGACTATGATTCTGCATGATGCGGACCATTTGATCCGAATCGCACTGCTGCTTGGGATAGGTACAGAGGGCAACAATACGCTGGTGACGCAACGCTTGGTTCACCTCTCGCTCGTACACACCAAATTCCAACCATTGGGCGTCCGTGTGCAGCCACACCGGATTACCGGTAATGCGGATGCCGTCATACCCCGCCTGTGCCGCGACGACCGCCTTTTCTTCCCAACGGCGGATGACCGCTTGGCGATCGAACCGCCCATCACGCACGTACCATTCCGTGTACGGCACAACCTCGATTTGTTGGCAGTCCAGATACCGTTGCGCGGTGGGGAAGGCATCCGTCAGTGCCTTCACGGCCTGATGTGCTTCAACGGGTGGCGCGGTAATCCAGAGGCAATACTGCTTCTGTTCCAGTCCAGCTGTCAGAAAGGAGACGCAGAGATGCTGCAGTTCCCGGGCATCGCGATAGAACACACAAAGGTGGGCACCCCAGGGAATGTCATCAACGCCATTGATGCCGGATGGCTGCATAGGAGGTTACGTACGAATGGCCGTAGGCTAGCAGACCATTGGCGAGGAATGCAATTGAGGCATTACGGACCTATGGCCGCGAAACTGGGAATGGCCCCAGTGGTGTCCATGACAATACCTAATGATAATAAACGGGAGGCCAGACTGTACCGCCACTCGGCCAATCACAGGAGCAAAGGTATGGACAAGGCCAAGGAAAGGATGATTCGAGTGCTCATCGTCGATGACGTCAAGGAGATGCGGGAGTCGTTACGCCGTATCCTTGTGGCCTATCCAGGCATGGAAGTGATTGGCGAAGCCTGTGACGGGGAAGAAGCCATCCTCAGAGTGCACCAACTCAAGCCGTCGGTCGTAGTGATGGATATCAACATGCCACGACTGAATGGGATCAAGGCCACGGCAAGGATCAAACAGGCCTTTCCACATGTGGTCATCATAGGCATTTCCGTCTATGCGACCGATGACACGTGCCAGATCATGCGGGCTGCCGGTGCCGCCACCGTCATCACGAAGGAAGCGGCCGTGGATCAACTACGCGATGAAATCGTCGAATCAGTGAACAGGCGCTCGACGTTCTTCCACTAGCAATCTAGCTGTCCATGGTCGGCCATGGGCCGGAAGCCGGCCTTTAGAGCTTCCCCCTCCGAATACGCCATCCGACAATCATTCGAGCGACACGCGGCCTGCTTTCCCAGGAAGAGGGGTGACAGACCCCTACCAAAAGGTGTCGCCCGAGGCCTGCATAGCCAGCTCTCTTCCGCCTTCCGTGGGTCATGGTCCCCCGCTTCTAGGTAATGTCAGGGAGCACGAGAGCCGATAGGCTTACCACACGACAACCGATAGGTCATGAAAGGAGACTTCATGAAAGCGAATGCGATGAGTCCCAGCATTGATGCCCAGAACGCCCATGCCTTGTTGGACCGGCGCTATGCGGAACGCGCGTCGGTCTGTCACCGGGTGACCTACGGTGCTGAGGACGACTTTGATGCGTGCACGACTGAAGGAAGGATCTGCGATCTGTCAAAAACAGGGTGCCAAATCGTGAGTGTGACCCCGCCGCTCCTCGGATCCCATCTGGCGTTGACCTTCTATCTTCCGGACGGCAAGCCTCCGCTGTGCTTAGTGGGCGCAACCGTATGCCGCGTAAACGGCAATGTGTGGGGGGTGACATTCCCGCCCCTCACCTCGGACGATCGGCGACGGGTCCTAGAGATGGTCTTGAGGCGTGTGAGTCTCTCGTCTTCTGTAGGCCAACGGGCGGCGTTTCGGATCGTCTGATTCCTGGTCGAAACATGCTCGACCGGGCGATCATTCAAGGTGGATTCGAGAAGGGTTGTGTGGGAGCGTCCTGAACGAGGAGGCGAGATGAACGAGCATTCATGGGTGCATGCATCGGGGCAATCCCTCTCGGGACTTTCTCATTCTGACGAGGTGCGGGTGATGTATTCCGGGGTTGATCATGGCACCTTGGTAATGGGAGACGCGAGGCTCACGGGTGTCGGATCACAGCGGCTGGATCTGACCGGCACGCAACCGGTGCGTGTCGGAATGTCGCTGACGCTGTTGGTCTTTCTTTCACAAGCCGAGGAGCCGGTGGGGATTGCGGAGGCTCGCGTGTCGGAGGTTTCGGACGAGTCCTTTGGAGTGGACCTCCTCTCCACGGTCAAGGTCTCTATGTCCGAATTGGAGCAGCACGCGCGGCAGGCGATCGACCGCCAGCATGGGGCATGAGGCAAATAATGCGGGGAAACTGGCTTGAGGCACTCTGTGCGTTCTTCAAAGATCCGTTGCAGCGAGAGCGGGAGCGCATTCGCGCGGAGATGGCTGGGATCCACGGCTTGGTGCCCTTGCTCATGAAGCAGGGCAATGGATACCGCTGGACCGCCGTGGAGCGATGCCGGCTGGTACACGAGCTTCGCACCCTGTTTGCCCTCAGTCCGTATCTCGTGGCCCTGCTGGCTCCTGGTTCATTCGTGCTCATTCCCGTCGTCGCGTGGTGGTTGGATCGGCGACGACAAATTCGGTGCAAGAATCAGATTCAACCTGCTCGACCACTTAGGATGTCGATGGAGTCTTCCCAGTGGAACTCGACTCTGGGTCAGTGACTCACTGAAGGTGTGTACTCAGGCCAGCTCGGCGTTGTCTTACCTCGGGCAGGGACCTCGAGGTAAGACGAGGTGTCCCGATGAGTATCAGTGCCTCAGTGCCCGCCACGACTACCGTCCGAAGGGCCGGGGGCGCCGCCCGTATTCCCTTTTGGGGGAGCCGTCGAACCGGAGGTGCTGGTCTTGTCCTCTCCCAGATTTCCGCCACTCGCCTTGGGCACATCTGATTTCTGCCCTGAGCTACGCTCCGTCCCAGAGGAAGAGGGTTTCTTACCGGATTGCTGCGCCGGTTGTTTCGATTTGTCGGTCTGAGTCGTACCCGATTCTGCGATGGCTTGAGAGGCTCCCGCGGAGGTCAGGGCCAGCAGTGCACCAGCGGCAATCATGGCGCTCATTCGTAACGTCATAGCGTTGCTCCTTTTGATGAGTGGTATGGTGACTTGAATAGGCTTCTTATGATCCTCTTTCAGCATTCGCACTACGGTCGGCGTTTTCGTCAGCACGGCTCATGATCCTTCCTCCATGTTTGGACGTGTGACGTCAACGGGCATCGTTCTGCAATCAGAGGTTCTGCAATCGAGGGACCAGGAGAAAATGGGGAGTATTGTTATGGAGTAGTCTGCCGCGGAGGCTAAGTTGTCTTATGGAGAGACACCCTGTCCTGAATCGTATTCAATGCGATACCGGCGTCTTTCGTTCCGTAAGCTCGCTACCAGCGTGCCGATGACTGAACGGGCCACAGCCCGAGCTGATGCAGACTCCCCTACCCCTTTGCCTCGTGCTTTTGCCTTTGGTCATAGTAGTTTGGTCCGATAAGCCTGAGCCCGAGTGATGGCCCTAGCCGCCATCGACGATGGACCCTACTGGCGGTGGCTAAGTTTTTTACGCCGCCAGTCAGGATTGACCCTATGGGTTGAGAAGGACTACATTGACCGTGACTCAGGAGGGTACATCAAGAATCTTTTTTGATCATCCGTGCAAGTCTACTTTTGTCGCTGGTAGTCCACGCAGAAACATCGGCGAACTATGACCCCAAGAGTGCCCCGCTTCCCAACGGCCCGTCGGGCCCGAGCTCGTTTACAGTGTATGGCCTTTTGCATATTTGCTCTTCCAGTGACCGCGAATGCCCAGCCTCCGAGTTACCAGGAAACGATCACTTGGATCGGCGAAGCGATGCAAAGTTCAGCGTCAGAACACACTTCTGAACATTCGTTTCATGTGCGAAACGTCACATTCGATAGTTGCAAGATGAGCTGGCTGAGTGAAAATACCGTGTATCATCTTGGGTTGAATCGCAATGAAAGCCGATTGGCTCAGGTAGAAGTCTCCCTCGATTTTAGCGCTATCCCAACGGATAGTATTCAAGATACGAGCTACAGTATAGATTTCCCTCCATCGTTGACGAAAACCACCTGCAGGACGGATCCCGGTCATCAATATTTATGTAGAACAAAAGTGAGTTGGATTCGTATTCCGGATACCTCCGTGCGGACAAGGCTGTTAACAGCCTTCAGGCATCTATCGGCTCTGTGCTTTAAGCAACCCTTCTAGGACGAGGATAAGGAGCCAACGTGGCTGCTTTCCCTTCTTGACTTGCTCTTCTTGTTGATCACCCGCTCATCTGCCAGGAGGTGTCCAACGTGGGAGCGCTGCCTGTCTCCGGCTGGTCGCGAGCGCTCTCAGATCGCGGCCCGCGTACCTTTTAATGACCGGGGGGTATGCTGGAAGGTTAGCAGGCCCGGGCAGAGATCAAGTGCCAGGCGTCGAGGCTCCAACTGACGGGCTGCCTGCTTCCGCGGGATGACAACCTCAGTGCGTCTGATGGCAAAATGACCCACTACCGATTTGCCGGAGACTGCCGGATCGAACGGAGAAGCTCTTCACCGTTTACGGCGAGCGGACGTCTTGAGCGGATTCTTTAAGATGATCGTGGCATCCCGCCTGGAGCCGGTCGAGATGATGTCGATCGGACATTCGGCCTGATCCGCAATGTATTCAAGGTAACGCTTGGCTTCGGCAGGGAGCCGGCCGTATGTCGTCAATCCCGTAGTCGAGGCCGACCACCCTTTGAACCGCTTGTAGACGGGCTCGGACTCCTGCAGCGCTTGGAGGTCGGCGGGCATGTCCTTATAGACTGCTCCCTGATACCTGTAGGCTGTGCAGACATTCAGTTCCTTACAGCCGTCCAGCACGTCCAGCTTGGTCAGAGCCAAGGACGAGAGTCCGTTGACTTTCGTCGCGTGCCGCATGACCACTGCGTCGAACCATCCGCAGCGCCTGGGACGGCCGGTCGTGGAACCGTATTCCTTCCCCCGCTCCTGCAAGCCCCTTCCTATCTCATCGGACAATTCTGTCGGGAACGGGCCGCTTCCCACACGAGTCGTATAGGCCTTCGCCACACCGAGAACGGCATCGATCTTCGTCGGCCCCACTCCACTGCCGGTCGCGGCGCCGCCCGCCGTCGCGCTCGATGAGGTCACGTACGGATACGTGCCAAGGTCCACATCCAGGTGAGTACCTTGGGCGCCTTCAAACAAGATAGTCTTTCGATTGTCGATCATCTTATTGACCAGCGTGACCGCATCGGCGATGTGACTCTTCAGTCGTTCCGCATAGCCCATATACTGTTGGAATACTTTTTCGACCTCGAAGCGTTCCACCTTATAGAGCTGTTCCAGGAACCAATTGATCTCGATCAGATTTTCTTCGAGCTTGGTGCGAAACGTCTTGGGATTGAGCAGGTCGCCCACGCGGATCCCGATCCGAGACATCTTGTCCGCATAAGACGGACCGATGCCGCGGCCGGTCGTGCCGATCCGGCGGGACCCCTTCGACTGCTCCGAAGCCTTGTCGATGGCCTTGTGGTACGGAAGAATGAGATGGGCACGCTGGCTGATGATGAAATTCTTGCCGATGTGGACTCCCTGTCCCGCCAAGTGATCCATCTCTTCGATCAGGGCCGCCGGGTCCACCACCACGCCGTTTCCGATGACGCACAAGGTTCCCCGATAGAGGATGCCCGAGGGAATGAGATGGAAAATGAACGTGCCGTTCTGGTTGATGACGGTATGGCCGGCATTGGAGCCGCCCTGGTAACGGACGACCACATCGGCATCGCGGGCCAGGATGTCGACGATCTTGCCCTTACCCTCATCTCCCCATTGCGCACCGATGACGACGAGATTGCTCATTGGTTTCCTGCGTTGGATACGCGTTTTCCCTTTTATCGGCGGCAGCGCCGACCAGCGCCTGGCTGTCCCCGCTCCGATCGTTCCCACTGCGACTGAGTCGGCAGCCCGAGTGATCAGAACCGGGGCATGGTATGGACCCCTCTAATGTTTGTCAAGAAGCGAGGGGGATTTGTTGACTGGCCGCCGCCTCCGGTGTTAGCATGCGTTTTCGATTTAACACCGCATTTCGATTGAACATTGTTGCCAATCCGACGTGTGGGGCTGTGGCGCAGCTGGGAGCGCGCGTGAATGGCATTCACGAGGTCGCGGGTTCAATCCCCGCCAGCTCCACCAAACCAAGTCGTCGTCCGTAGGGATGGAATCCGCGACCGGGGGTTCCGAAGGGGGTGTGCCCACTTCGTGGGGAGCATGCGAGGGGCTGGCCCTCTCAGCAAGAGTCGGTGAGAGATGTTTCAGACTCGAACCGACGAAGGAGCGTGGTTCAATCCCCGCCAGCTCCACCAAACCAAGCTTGCTCGTGCCGCCGCGTTCGATCAAATCGCGGCGGATAGGTACTTTGCCTCAAGTAGACTTTTTCTTGCTTGCTCGTGCCGTCGGCTCTTCAAAGCCTTTAGTAACAATATGATGCCTCTTTTTCCCATCATGCGCCTCCCGCCTTCGCTCCATTAGGCTGTTTATTTGATCCAAGCGCCTTTTCAACGGTTCCCAATCGAGCACTAGTATGCTGCAAATCGAGTCTGTCCATAAACAATTCTCCACCAAGGTTCTGTTCAACGGTGCATCGGCTCATCTGCGTCCCCACAGCCGAGTCGGGCTCGTCGGGCCGAACGGAACCGGGAAAACCACGCTATTCAAGATGATTCTCGGAGAGGAATCTCCGGACGAGGGCGCGATTCGGAAACGGCCCCGCCTGCAGATCGGCTACCTGCCTCAAGAGCTCGAAACGATCGCGGGCAAGACGGCGCTGGACGCCGCCCACCGGGACCAATATCCCGAGCACGAGGCCAAACGCATTCTTTCCGGCCTTGGCTTCAGCGAAGCCGACTTCGCACGCCCGGTGGAAAATCTCTCCGGCGGCTACCGAATGCGCGTGGCACTGGCTCATCTATTGCTGTCCAACCCGGACGTGCTCATGCTGGACGAGCCCACCAACCATCTGGACAAGCCCACGCAACGATGGTTCGAGGACTTCCTCCTGAATTCGAAGCTGACGCTCCTGGTGATCAGTCACGATACGGCCTTTCTCGATCGCACCGCGACGCACATTTGGGAATTGCGCGACCGGAGCATCCAGGAATATCGCGGGAACTATACGAAGTTCCGGGAGTTGCGCGCCGAGCGCGACGCTCAGCTGCAGGCAGCCGCCAACCGGCAGGCCAAGGAGGTGGCTCGGGTACAGCAGTTCGTCGATCGGTTCCGCTATCAGGCCAACAAGGCCCGCCAGGTCCAGTCGCGCATCAAGCAATTGGAGAAGGTCAAGCTGATCGAGCTCCAGCGCGACGCCAAGCGCGTGAAGTTCAAGTTTCCGCTGCCCTCCACCAGCGGCCGCCACGTGCTGGATCTGGCCGGAGTCTCCAAACGCTACGGCGAGAAGGTCGTTTATGGCTCCCTGGATTTCTCCGTCGAGCGGGGGCAGCGGATCGCGCTGGTCGGGGAAAACGGTGCGGGCAAGAGTACGCTGCTGAAGATGCTGGCCGGCGTACTCCCCCCCGACAAGGGTACGCGCACCGTCGGACACGGCGTCAGTCTCCATTATTTTGCCCAGCATCAGGCCGAAACCCTCAATCCCGAGCATACAATCCTGGAATCTTTGGGCGAAGTCTCGAGCACCGCGGAAACCAATTTTCTCCGTGGGCTCGCGGGCGCCTTCCTGTTCTCCGGTCCGGACCAGAAAAAGCCGATCAAGGCGCTGAGCGGAGGCGAGCGCAACCGGGTGGCGCTGGCCCGGATGCTGGTCGAGCCGGCCAATACGCTCCTCTTGGACGAGCCGACGAACCACCTGGATCCGGCGTCCGTCGACGTGCTCACCGACGCCTTGACCGAATTTCCGGGCACGATCATCTTCATCTCGCACGACCCCACGTTCCTCACCCGCATCTCGACGCGCATCGTCGAAATCGAGGAGGGAAAGGCGCGGAATTTCTTCGGCGACTATGAATATTACTTGTGGAAGAAGGCGCAGGAGATGGAATCGATCAAGGAGAACAGCGAAGAGTTGGAAGACGCCAAATCCGGCGGGAACGGGAGGAAGGCCGGGCAAGCCGGGTCGTCGGCCCCGACCAAAGCCATGACCTCCCAGTCAGAGCCCAAATCGTCGGCGGGAGACCGGCGAGACCTGAACAAGACTCAAGCCCGCCTGGAGAAGCAAGTCGCGCGGGCGGAGTCCGACATCGCGACGCAGGAAGGGCGCATCAAGGAGCGCGATCAGGTGCTCGCGGATCCGGCGCTCTACCAGGATTTCGCCAAATGGAACGACCTGCATCAAGAGCAGGAGTCATGGAAGAAGGAATTGGAGCGGCTCACTGCCCGGTGGGAATCGCTGTCAGCCGAGCTCAGCGACGTGAAGCAAAAGCTCGAAACCCTCACCTAAGGATACTGGACCGGGCCCCGGTTATGCCGGCCGGCCTCCTCTCATCGCATCCTGTTCGTGATGTCGGAAATGCACGGAAGGGGAACGGATCCAACGCCCTAGGACGAGGACTTCATCGTCTCTTCCAAATAATAATACAGCCAGCGGTTCTTCTCTTTCGTCACGACCTCGTCCCAGACGACCCCGATCAGGTAGCCCTTCTCCCAGGGCTTGACCCAGGCGACTGCACCGCTCAGCTTCTCCTGCTGCTCCATGCGGTCGGAGTCGAGGAACGCCAGGGACACCGTGACCTGTTCGCCCATGCCCAGTTTTTCCTTGGCATGGAGACCGGCTCCGACCTTGTTGACGTTGTCCAGGACGGCCGTGATGGCCTTGGAGCCGCTCTTGGGGGACACCAAAGCGGAGCCGACCAACGTCGCACGAACGAGCTTACGCCGCTCACCCGCCGTGGTTGCGGCCGGAGCTGATTTAGATTCCGACTTTTTCATCGACTACGTATAAGTATAACCGATAGGAATTCTTTGTCCATCGGGAATATGGCCCTACCCGTCTTTGGGGCGGAAGTAACGACGACCCCGGAGGGCCTCGGGCAGATGCATCTGGCTTTCCGCCGCATCGGGATCGTCATGGACGTACCGATAGCCTTTTCCATACCCCTGATCCCGCATCAGCGAAGTCGCCGCATTGCGCAGATGAAGCGGAACGCCAAGATTTCCGAAGGCTTTGGCGTCGTTCATCGCTTCGAGCAGGCCGATGTAGGACGCATTGTCCTTGGCCCTGGTGGCCAAATAGGTCGTACCCTGCGCGAGATTGATCTGCGCTTCCGGTAATCCGACGAACTGGACCGCCTGAGCCACGGCCGTGGCCATCAACAGACCGGTGGGGTCGGCATTCCCCACGTCTTCGGAAGCGAAGATCACGAGCCGCCTGGCGATAAACTTGGGATCTTCTCCCGCCTCCAGCATTCGCGCCAGCCAATAGAGCGCCCCGTCCGGATCGGAGTCCCTCAGGCTCTTGATGTAGGCGGAAATGAGGTTGTAGTGCTCTTCGCCCGCCTTGTCGTAGCGGAGCGTCTTTCTGAGCAGCGCCGCCTCCATCGCCGGATCGTCGACGCGCCTGGCGCCCGTCTCGTCTTGGACGACCTGCCCCGCGACGAATTCCAGTGCGGTCAACAACGAGCGGGCGTCGCCGTTCGCGTAATTCAGGAGCCGCCGCTTCGCTTCGTCGGTCAGTTCCAGGCGAAGCGCGCCCAGCCCCGCTTCGACATCGCGGAGCGCACGGAGCAGGATCCGTTCGAGCGCCTCTTCCGTCAGCGGCTGCAGGGTGACGACCAACGACCGAGACAAGAGCGGCGCGATGACTTCGAAGGAGGGATTTTCCGTCGTCGCGCCGACCAGGATGATCGTCCCTCGTTCGACATGCGGAAGAAACGCGTCCTGCTGCGCCTTGTTGAAGCGATGGATTTCGTCGACGAAAAGCACCGTCCGCCGGCCGCTCGTCGCCAACCGGTGCTCCGCCGTCTTGATGATCTCGCGTAGTTCGGGAATGCCGCCGGTGACCGCCGAGAAGGAGACGAAGTGCGCCTTCGTGTGCCGGGCGATCAAGGAGGCGAGCGTCGTTTTGCCGCAGCCGGGGGGCCCCCAGAAAATCAGCGACGCCAGACGGTCCGACTCAATGGCCTTGCGCAAGGGCCGATCGGCGCCGACGACGGCTTCCTGCCCCGCCAGATCGTCGAAGGAGCGCGGACGGAGCCGCTCGGCGAGCGGAGATGTGTCCGCACTCTTATCCGGGCCGGGCTCCGTAAAGAGGTCCAATCGATCGTGTTTGTCGCGCGGCATGGAGAATTCTATACGGCCCCTTCAAACGACTGCAAATCCCGGTAGCGGGTCGGTTTCCTCTTGCGTCATGCCCGGGAAGGCAGGCATCCACTCCTCGCTCACTCCATGCCGAGGAGAAGGCCTTGGCGTCGGCAGAAGCGCTTGACGGCATCGAGCCGAAGTTGCTAGGAGACGGGGTTCGCGGGAGGCAATCATGATTCATCAGGTAAACGGCATACGATTGGGCTGCACCGACCGCGGAACAGGGCTTCCGCTCGTGTTCCTGCATGCCTTCCCGTTCAATCGGACGATGTGGGCCAGCCAGGAGCCGCTGTCGTCCCGGTTCCGGATCATCACCATCGACCTTCGAGGCCATGGAGAGTCCGATGCGCCGGCCTGGCGCTATAGCCTGGACCAATATGCTGCCGACGTGCAAGCGCTCCTGGGTCTGCTCGGCGTATCACGGGCGGTGTTCGTCGGACTGTCCATGGGCGGCTATCTCGAATTCGCCCTCTACCGACATTGTCCGGATCTGATACTGGGACTCGTCTTCGCCGATACGAGAGCGGAAGCGGACCGGCCGGAACAGGTCAAATGGCGGTTTGATCTGGCGCAGCGGGCGGCGGCCGTCGGACCCTCGGCAGTCATTGAGGATATGCTGCCGAAATTATTGTCCCCTGGGGCCTATCAACGGCGGCCGGACCTTGTGGAACTGGTCAAATCCATTCAGGCAGCGGCGCCGGTACAGGGAATTGTTGGCGACCTCATGGCGATGGCCGAGAGGCCGGATTCAACAGACCTGCTCGGATCCATTGCCGTGCCAACGCTGGTGATCGTCGGTAAGGACGACGTACTGACCCCGCCGGCCGATGCCGAACGGATCGCGCGGGGGATTCCGGGGGCTCGCCTGGTCACGATTCCCGATGCAGGGCACATGAGCAACATGGAACAGCCGGACCAGTTCAACCGCGCTTTGACGGAATTCGCGGCCGGACTCTCCGCCGCA
>DAOLIU010000026.1:0-33321 GCA_035328385.1 Nitrospira sp.
ATGGGTTTAGCGAGTGGCGCTGACCGGGACGCAATGCTCACCCGCCCACCCTGTCCCGCGCCGGGACGCGGTCCTTACCCAGCGCCCGGAGCGAAAGGGCCCCACTGGGGGATGGGTGTCGAGCGAGGACGAATGGGAACTCCGGTCAGCGACATGCACCATTCCTAATCCCATTCGAGCGCCCCCTTCTTCCATGCATACCAGAGTCCCACCAACAGGATCCCGATGAACACCAGCATTTCCACCAGGCCCAGGAGTCCCAACGATTGAAACCGCACGGCCCAGGGCAGGATGAAGATGACCTCGATGTCGAAGATCACGAACAGCATGGCAATGATGTAGTACCGCATCGGGAACTGAATGCGGGCATCGGAAAACAAGGGGCTGCCGCTTTCATAGGGGCTGAGCTTGGCGCGATAGGGCCGGCTCGGCCTCACGAGCCGCCCGACGAGCAGCGAAACGGCGCCGAACGCCACGGCAATCCCGATGAACAGCAGGACCGGAAGATAGTTTGCGGGGACCGATTCGCTTCCCATGTATCCTCGTTACCGCTCCTGTGTCATTGGCGCATCCCGATCGTTTCCGCGCAGACGGGGACTTCGCGGCGATGATGGCCTGTTGCCGTCAGCGCCGAACCGAAGAACGGCTTGAAGGCCAAGCCGTCGAATTGCGGTTCCACCATGGCCTTGTGCTGCACCAGGATCTTGAATGTCCGGCCCATGCCGTTGGGTTGGAGCAGATGCAGGGCGGCGAAAAACTCGGGGCTTTCCGGTTCGAGCCGGCCGATCATCTCCTCGACGCCGAGGCCCATGAGAAAACTCATTTGGTTGGTGAACCCCGTCAAAGACAATCCCGCTTCTTGTCCCGCCAAGGCCAGACTGGTGAAGTCGACGTGGGAGGTCATGTCTTGGAGCCCGACCCACGTATACGGATCTTCGGATGTCAGTTGGGAGCGATAGCAAAGCAACGTGCCTTGGGCGCGATCCGGTCCGTACAGGTCCTGGGCGGAATGTCCGTAGTCGATGGTGAGGACCGCTCCGCGGGAGAGGCTGCCGGCCACGCGGACCATCCAGTCGCGCGCGCGCAGGTTGATTTCCGTGCGATAGCCTTCAGGCAGGACAAGGTCGAGGCGCGCCATGTAGGCGGCCAATGCCGGATCCGACAGCGGCCGGAGGCATTCGACGAACCGGCCGTCTCGGTAGTCCACGAAGAGTTCCTTGAGGACCCCTCCGGAGACTTGGACGCGATGAACGGGAAACGCGTCGATCAACTCGTTGCTGAACATCAATCCCACCGTCCCGTCGTGCGGGAGACTTTCGATGCCCTCCAGCCAGGTGACTAGCCCGTCCCGTCCCGACCAGGGTTGAAGATGCTGCTGCTGGACGGCCCGCATCGCGGGGCTCCGTTCGACCATGACGTAGCGCAGACGCTGTGGCAACGTGCCGGCGCCGCCCGTGAGACAGGCGGACAGGAAATGCGCGGCCAACAGGCCCTTGCCCGGTCCCATTTCCACCACGGTGAAGGGAGCGGGATGTCCGAGAAGCGCGTCGATCTGTTCAGCCTGTCTGGCCAGCGCCTGGCCCAGAATGGGATGGACGTCCGAGCTGGTATAGAAGTCGCCGGACCAGCCGATCCGCTCCGTACCGGTTTCGGGCGGGCGCATGTAATAGCCGTACTGGGGATGATAGAGGGCAAATTCCATGAATCGGACGAAGGGCATCGGACCCGACGACGCAATCTCCGAGACGATGGCGGCCGTGAGCTGTGGATGGCCTGTGATTGTCACGGGGTCGGACGCTCCTTTTTTCGAGAACTGCACGCTGGTGATGGTTCTCGGCAGACACCAACACCTGACGGGTAAACCTCACCCGTCGCCAAGAGAAAAGAGGGGGTTAGAGTAGCCGTTGGAACTACGCTAAGTCAAGGTGATTTCAGGGGGAAAGCGTTGTCTCCCTTGAGCGGTGGCGCTCAGTTCGTTGAGCCGGTTCGATAATCCGCTTTCCGGCTTGCCAGACCCTATGAGCTCGTCCGGATCAGCCGAATGTTACGGATGCATAAAGACAAAAGCGCGGATCCTCCTTGCCTATGACAGCCGTTTCGGGCTGTCGTGAGGCAATCTTGCGTCGCTCTTGTGCAATAGGTACAGTCTGGTGGAACAGAAAGGAGACCGACATGAAAGGCTATCTCGTCCAGATCGAAGACGCCACGCGAAAGAACGAGAACTACCGGCAGGTCCTCTTCACCGCCCGCCATAGCCAATTGGTGCTGATGAGCTTGAAGCCTGGCGAAGAGATCGGAGAAGAGGTCCACGATCTGGACCAGTTCATCCGCTTCGAGGCCGGTGAGGGCACGGTAGTGCTAGACGGGGAATCTCATGCGGTGGCCGACGGGCACGCCGTCGTGATTCCTGCGGGAACCAGGCACAATGTGGTGAATCGATCCAAACAGGCCGTGCTCAAACTATACAGCATCTACAGCCCACCGGAACATAAATCGGGTACGGTCCACAGGACAAAAAAAGAAGCGGACGCCGACGAGCATCACCATTTCGACGGCAAGACGTCATTGGGCTGAGGGATTCTCTCTCGCTGCGCGTCCCGAACCTCTCTCATCCTTCTTAGGCACGGTAACAAAGGAATGGGAGGCAGTCTCATTGGTTCGGCCTCCGCGATTCGCGGAGGCCGGGTCTGTCCCCTCTATTTCCTCCCCGTGCTCGGTCGGACGGGAAGTGGGCCGAAGGCGCTCGACATGGCGTCGGCTGCGCTGCAACGGGCATGAAGGCCCACGCACGACGGCGTTGCGACGCTCCGCGGCGCAGCTTCTTCTCAAGCCTTCTAAGGAATCTGTATCTCGTGTCTTGCGAGTGGCATCGATGTTCGCAGGTCTAATAAGCCCTTTCTTTCTTCCATCCCAACCAGCCTTGTTAGTCCGCCGTAGCGAATCGCGGAGGCGAGGGCACCGTACTTGTTAACTCCGGCGGTCGCTTGAATTTCTCTGAATTCCTCTAACGGAGCGTTGCGCCGATTCTCGACCGTTGCGGCAATTCGGGTACCGTTCGATCGAACAGGCGCGGCTCGCTGAAAGCGAGTGGTATCGATGTCCGCAGATCCGTTCATGCATTGCATTGAACGGAACAAGTTTCGATACCAAGCGGCTGTGAGATTAGAACGGTCGAATTGACGCTAGGAGAGAGGGGGTGCAGCGCTCCTCCACCTACGCCCCATGGCACTTCTTGTACTTCTTCCCGCTGCCGCAGGGACAGGGATCGTTGCGGCCGACCTTGTCGTCGTTGCGCTGGACGGTCTGAGACCCCACCGGCTCCTCGCCTCTGTTGAGGGTGAGCTTCGGCTGCGGACGGGCGATGATGGGAGGCGGCGGAGGGGACGCCGCTTGCTCCGGATCGTTGCGGACCGCTTGCACGTGAAACAGGCGGTCCAGCGTATCGGACTTGATCCGCTCCATCATGCCGGCGAACAAGTCGAAGCCTTCCCGTTTGTACTCGATGAGCGGATCCTTCTGGCCGTAGCCGCGCAGTCCGATGCCGTCGCGGAGGTGGTCCATCGCGAGCAGATGGTCCTTCCAATGGTGGTCGATGACCTGGAGCATGAAGGTCTTTTCCAGGAAGCGCAGCAACTCCGGTCCCAACTCCTCTTCCTTCCGCTTGTAGGTCTCGCGCACCTGATCGCGCAGGTCCTCCGACAACGCGTCGCGGCCCAGGTCGCGCAATGCTTCGCCGCCGTCGTCCTTGCCGTGCGTGATGTCGAGGCCGAACTGTCCCTGCATCATGTCGGTCAGCCCTTTGAGGTCCCACTCCTCCGGGTACTGCTCGGGGGGGCAATACACCGTGAGGGCTGATTCAACGACGCCGTCCATCATGTCCTGAATGTCCTCGGTCAGGTGGCTGCCGGCGAGGACGGCGCGGCGGTGCTGGTAGATCACCTCGCGCTGTTTGTTCATGACGTCGTCGTATTCGAGCAATTGTTTGCGGATCTCGAAGTTGTGGGCCTCGACCTTCTTCTGCGCGTTGGCGATGGCGCGGGTGACCATCCCGTGCTCGATCGGGATGCCTTCTTCCATGCCGAGCTTGAGCATCAACTGCGACACGCGCTCGGAGGCGAATATCCGCATCAAGTCGTCCTCGAGGGACAGATAGAACCGGGAAGAGCCCGGGTCGCCCTGGCGGCCGGCGCGGCCCCGCAGCTGGTTGTCGATGCGGCGGCTCTCATGCCGTTCCGTGCCCAGGATGTGGAGCCCGCCGAGCGTGACGACGTCCTGTTTGTTCTTTTCGCAATCCGCCCGGATCTCTTCGAAGACGGCCAGCTTGCGCTCTTCCGGGAGGGCTTCTTCGCGGTAAAGGACCTGCTTGAACATGAAGTCGGCGTTGCCGCCGAGCAGGATGTCGGTGCCGCGGCCCGCCATGTTGGTGGCGATCGTGACGGCGCCTTTTCGCCCGGCCTGCGCGACGATTTCGGCTTCGCGCTCGTGCTGCTTCGCGTTGAGCACGTTGTGCTTGATGCCGTTCCGGCTCAACATGCCCGCCAGCTTCTCGGATTTTTCGATCGAGATCGTGCCGACGAGCACCGGCTGGCCCCGTTCGTGGCATTCCTTGATTTCCTCCACGATGGCGGCGAACTTCTCCTTCTCGGTCCGGTAGACGACGTCGGCGTAGTCGAGCCGGATCATCTTGCGGTTGGTCGGAACCACGTTGACGTCGAGATTGTAGATCTTCGCGAACTCCGCCGCTTCGGTGTCGGCCGTGCCGGTCATGCCGCCGAGCTTCTTGTACATCCGGAAATAGTTCTGGAAGGTCACCGAGGCCAGGGTCTGGTTCTCGTTGGCGATCTTCACGCCTTCCTTGGCCTCGACCGCCTGGTGGAGCCCGTCGCTCCAGCGGCGGCCGGGCATCAGGCGTCCGGTGAATTCGTCGACGATGATCACCTCGCCGTCCTTGACCACGTAGTCGACGTCCCGCTTGTAGAGCGCGTACGCCTGGAGCGCCTTGACCACATGGTGCACCAGGTCCATGTGGGCGGGATCGTAGAGATTGTCCACGCCAAGGAGTTTTTCGACCCGTACGTTGCCGTCCTCCGTGAGCGAGGCGGTCTTGGTCTTTTCTTCGATCGTGTAATCCTGCTCGATCTTCAGTTGCGGGATGATCGCGTTGATGCGGTAATAGAGGTCGGTGGTCTGGTCGGTCGGGCCGGAAATGATCAAGGGCGTCCGCGCCTCGTCGATCAGAATGCTGTCGACCTCGTCCACGATCGCGAAGTTCAGCTCCCGCTGGACGCACTGGTTCAGATCGGTGACGACGAGGTTGTCGCGCAGATAGTCGAACCCGTACTCGTTGTTGGTTCCGTAGGTGATGTCCGCGCGATAGGCCTCGGGTCTGGTGCAGGGCCGCAGGTGCTGCAGCCGTTTGTCGGAGGCTTCGTACGTCGGATCGAAGAGAAACGAGGCGTCGTGTTGAATGACGCCGGTCGAGAGGCCCAAGGCATGATAGAGCTGTCCCATCCATTGGGCGTCCCGTTTGGCCAAATAGTCGTTGACCGTGACGAGGTGGGCCCCTTTGCCTTCCAGCGCGTTCAGATAGATGGGCAGGGTCGCGACGAGGGTCTTGCCCTCGCCGGTTTTCATTTCCGCGATGCGCCCTCGATGCAGGATCATCCCGCCGATCAACTGCACGTCGAAATGCCGCATGTTGAGCGTTCGCCGGGACATCTCGCGGCACACGGCGAACGCTTCAGGCAGGATGTCGTCCAGGGATTCGCCCGCGGCCAGCCGCTTCTTGAAGGCTTCAGTCTTGTCGGCCAACGCCTGGTCGGACAGCGGGGTCAGCTCGCTCTCCAGTCCGTTGATCCGTTGGACGACCGGCAGCAACGCCTTGATTTCGCGGTCATTCTTGCTGCCGAAGACGAGATTCAGGAGTTGTGTCAGCATGTTCGATTCCGGGCCCAGTCCGTGGGGCGTGACGACTGCGGTCGAAGGCTGTCCCGCAGTATACAGTAAACATTTTCCGAATCCTATCGGGATTCGAGCCCCGCCGCCCATGTTGTCTTGACTCCTCCCCGGCCGGTCCCGTAACATTCGACCAGTCACATCAGGATTGAACGGCCGATGGCATTTCGAACTCCATCCAAGGTCCTCGCGCAATCGGTCGCGTGGCTTTTGGTTTTCTGTGTCCTCACGGTGGGCGGGCTCGCATCGGCCAAGTCGATTTCCCACGAGTCTCAGCATGCACACCATCAGAAGGCCACTCACGCCACGGCGCTCTGCTCCTGGATGTGCGCGGCCGGCCACGTGCTGGACGCGGCCGTTGCGCCTCCCTTGGTCGAGCGGTCACCGATCGCTTGGATAGACCAGCACGCTCAGGATCATCTTCCGTCCGTCCTCGCATACGTCGTCCCTTCCCGCGGTCCCCCTCTGTAAACACCAGGATTCATCACGTCCAGCCGGTGCGGCTCAGCGCAACCTACAGTCGGTTGCGCCGGCGGGCGATTCTATAGGCTATCCGGCTCTGTCCCATTTCGTTCGGCAACGTGACTTATTGAAGGTGGTTCGGCCATGACCTCCACACATGACAATCGCTTCCACATTTCAGGGTGGGGCGCTTCGCTCGTATTGCACGCGGCGGCGGTCGGGTTGACGCTGGCGTTCCTGGCGCGGATCGACCCGGAGTTGAAGAAAGAAACGTTCCATTGGGAGGTCGCGCTCGTCGAAGCCCCGGCCCCGGTGCCGGCTCCCGTTCCGGCCAGGGCGGAATCCGTCGTCCCACCGGTACAGCCAAAGACCCGGCCGACTCAGACTCAGCCGGCACCGGAGACGCCGGTCCAACGCGTTGCGCCGAAGGAAAGCGTCCAGATGGTGCATCCCGTGATTGAGACGCCCCGGCCGGTCGAGCAGAGGATCGAGCCGCTGCCTCAGCAGAAGCCGGAGCCGGTCGAGCGCCAGGTCGAGGCCGTACAGCACAAGGCCGAGCCGGTCGTACAGAAGATCGAGGAAACCCCTGCTGTGGAACCGGTTCAGGCCATGGCGGAGGCGAAGCCCTCGGAGCCAGCGCATGCCGAGACGGTAGTGGCGGAGCATCGCCCGGTCGTTCCGGTAGAAGCTCCCGCACCGGCTCCGTCCGTCCAGGAGGTTGCCGTGGCCTCTCCATCGCCTGCGCCTGTTGCGGATACTCCCGCGCCGCCGGCGCCTGCCGAAGCGACCCACCAGCCAAGTGCACCGGCCGCCGCGTCGGAGCAGGCGGATGTCGCTCCTGCATCTGCCCCCGTCGAGACGCCGCAAGCCGTCGCGAAGGCCGCGACCGGAATGCCGGAGGCCAAAGCGGATCATCGGTGGCTGGCCGAATCGCTCTGGCGACGCGTCGCGGAGTTGAAGCGCTATCCGCACTCCGCCCGTATGAATGGTTTGCAGGGCAAGGTCGTCCTGAAAGCGATCATCCGGTCCGACGGGCACCTGGCCGAGGTGACGGTGCAGAAGAGTTCGGGCTACAGCGTACTCGACGCTGCGGCCATGGAGGCGGTGAAGCTGGCCTGCCCCCTCCATATGAAACATGAATTGGGAAAACCGCAGATCGTCGTGAGCCTGCCGATCGTCTATAGCTTGGCCAATTGATGAGGCCGGATTCGCGATTCAGGATCCATCGTCCATGATGTTTCAGCTCAGCAACCGGGTGTCAGATTGGATGCCGGGCCGGATTTCAAGCCGGGTTCCAACGGGGGGGGCTGCATGGCTTGCGGCGTTCTCCATGCTCCTTTCGATCGCCTGGGCCGGCGAATCCGGTTTGCCGGCCGGCCTCGGTCCCAAACATGTGACGGTTCATCAGGTGAAGAACGTCGTCGGTCCGACTGTGCAGATCGACGAGTCGGGCATCGTCTCCGCCGCGTGGGTCGAGGAGGATAAAGAAGTCCGGACCATCTGGTTTGCGCGGTCCGAAGAACCGGGAGGTCCGCTCGGCCCGCCGGTGCGGATCAACGACCCGTCCGAGAATCCCTACTACCGGCAGGAAGCGCCTGCGTTGGTCGTTCGCGGAAGCGACGTGTTCGTGACCTGGGCGCTGACCCATCCCAAGATGACCCCCGACAAGCCCTTCTCCAGCGAACTCCGATTGAGCCGCTCCGCGGACGGAGGGCGGACGTTCGCTCCCTCGGTCTTGGTCAACGACGACGGACAGGTGATCAATCATACCTTCGACGCCATGCAGGTGGCGCCGGACGGCGCGGTGCATGTCGCGTGGATCGACGGGCGCGAGGGAAAAAAGGAACCGGGGACGTTCGTCGCCAAATCGGGAGATCAGGGCCGCACCTTTACCAAGAATTTGAAGGTGGATGAAAACACCTGTGTCTGCTGCCGGACCGCCTTGGCGACGTCCAGCGACGGCGTCGTCTATCTCGCCTGGCGGAAAATCTTCGAGGGCAACGTCCGTGAGATCGTCGTGTCCCGATCCGTGGACGGCGGGGGGGAATTTTCCGCTCCCACCGTCGTCGGGCAGGACCGATGGGTCTATCCCGCCTGCCCGCATCGTCCGGCTTCGCTCGGCGTGGACCGGCGCGGACGCCTGTATGCGGCGTGGTATACGGAAGGCGCCGACGAGACGCCGGCAATCTATTTGGCCTACTCCGACGATCAAGGACGGACCTTTTCTGCCAAGAAACAGCTGAACCGATCCAAGGGAACGTTCCCGGACCATCCGCAGATGGCCGTGGATCACGAAGGGCGCGTCGTGGTGGCGTGGGAAGAGCAATCGCCGGTCCGCCGTGAAGTGGTCGTCAGCCGGTCTCTCGACCGCGGAGAATCGTTCAGCGCGCCGGTGAAGGTCAACGAAAAGAACGGACAGACGCCGACGGTGGCGGTGAACGCCCGGGGCTCCGCCGTCATCGGGTGGAAAGAACATGCGATGCCCGCCCACCGGTTGGTCGTGCAGACCATGCAGTTGGCGCCGGTGCAGACGACGGTCGGAAAGGCGGAGTCCGCTCATGTCCCATGACCGTGTACGGTGGATCGGCCGGGCGCTGATCGTCGGTGCGCTCGCGCTCACCGCCGCCGATCTTTCAGGCATGGCCGGCGCGGCGGCCGCCGATCCGTTCGCGGCGCTCCGCGTCACTCCCTCGGCGACGCGCACCTCGATCATGCCCTTCGATCTCACGACACTGGACGGCCGGTCGCTCCGTTCAGAGGATTTGGCCGGGAAAGTCGTCCTGCTCAATTTCTGGGCCACCTGGTGCGGTCCCTGCAAGGAAGAGATGCCGTCGTTGGCGCGGCTCCAAACCCGCTTCGATCCCGCGCAGGTCCAAATCCTGACGGTCACGGCGGACCGCCATCCGCAAGGTATTCGCCAGTTCTTCGGTCAGCTCGGTATCAGCCTCCCGGTGCTCTTCGATGAGGACCAGGAAGTCTCCAGAACCTTCATGGTGCGGGGGTTGCCCACGACCGTGCTGATTGCGCCGGACGGCCGGGTCTCCGGACGCGCCGTGGGGCCGAGAGCCTGGGACAGCGACGAATCGATCATGCTCGTACGGCATCTCCTCGAAGAGCATCCATGACACGCCTGCTTGCGCCCTTCGCCGGCGCCATGACGGTTCTCTATCTGGCGTTGACCATCGGGGCGGCCGCGTATCTCTCCGGGCCGGCCGCGTCCTCCGCGACCGCGCACCATCATAGTCCCTCGCACGTTTCCCATTCCGCCCTGTGCGTCTGGGCCTGTCAGGCCAATCCCGCGGTAGCCGGCCTCTTCGTCGCGCCGGCGAAGGTCTTTTTCACGTTCCTCCTGTTGCCGCCGCTGTTGAGCCTCACCGTCCATGCCCGCTTGTCTTCTCCCGGTTCCCCCTCCCGCGCCCCTCCCCGTTGACTGTCCGTCGCCATCGTCATGTAGGCAGGTAGGGACGCAGCGGGGCGAGGTCTGACCGCGGCGCGTCCCGCCTTCGATCCGCATACGTTCATGCAAGGAGCGTCCAGTCATGTCCATACGAATTGGGGTCGTGGTGCGAAGACTCTCGGCGGCTGCCGCCGTGGCGGTCGCGGTCGGCACGGTTTGCGGGAACGGCTTGTGGGCGCAGGAGACGCCCGTTTCCGAGCCGCCGTCTCAGCGGGAACAGGAATTGCGCCAACAGCTCAAGGGGATCCTCCAGGAACTCGAAGAGCTGCAGCAAAAGAAGGAGCAGGCCGGTCCGGAATCGGAGCGCCCGACCATCGTGAAAGAAAAAGAAGCGGCGTCCACCGACGAGTCGGAATCGCCGCATGAGGCGATTCCCGAGTTCGAGCTGGCCGACATGAGCATCATCAGCAACCGGCTGCAAAAACGGCCGGAAGGAGTATCGATATCGTCGACGGTGTCGGCGGAAACGGATTCTCAGCCGACCAGGACGATGCAGGAGTCCCTGCAGTCGCTGCCCGGCATCATGCTGCGGCAAGCGAACGGGCCGAGAGACTTCAGCATCATGATCCGGGGAATGGGCGCCAAGACCGCGTTTGCGATTCGGGACATCAAGGTGTACGAGGACGGCATCAGTCAAACCCAGTCCGACGGCCTGTCCCGGCTCGATATCCAGGATCCCTGGTTCATGCGATCGGTGGAAGTCACGCGCGGGGCGTCCTCCTCGCTCTACGACAACTACGCTCTCGGCGGTATGGTGCATTTCCGGACGAGACGCGGCAGCGATATCGACGGCGTCGAGGCGTTCGTCTCCGGCGGATCGTTCGGCTTCTTCAAGCAGGCGCTGGCCGTCGGCCAACATACGGACCGGCTCGATCTCTCCATGTTCGCCAGCAACGCGGCGGAAGACGGATTCATCCGGCACAGCAACTACAACACCCAAACGCTCAACTTCAATTTCCGGTTCAACGTGGACGACCGGCAAAGTTTCTACTTCAAAGCGATCACGAACTGGCTCGACACCAGAGTGCCGACCAGGCTGACTCAGGCCCAGTTCATCGCGGACGAGCGCCAAGCCGGAGGTTCGCAGACCGCCTGTGCTTCCGGAACCTACAATCCCGGATGTGCCAACGCCATCGCGCTCAATCAGGGGCGCGTCGATCGGCGGACGATCGTGGGAGGCATGTACGAACGGCAGCTGAACGCCAGCACGGTCCTGACGATCGAGGCGGACTACGACGTGAAGGACATCAACCAGTATTTTACGCAGATCACCGACAACGTGAATCCGAACTATAAGACCTACGCGGATCTCCGGCATGACGGCAGTCTCGGGCAGATGCCGCTCAAGAGCTACGTCGGGTTTTTCTTGAACAACATGGAGCAGGAAGGCAATACGTTCCAGAATCTTGCCACCGGATACGGAACCAGAGGCGCGTTGCTCCAGAACAACCGGGGACGCATCAACAACGTCGGCGGCCGCGTGCGGGAAGAATTGGAATTCGTGCCCAAATGGACCCTGGCCATGGGGCTCGGCTTCGAGCAGTCGCTGGTGAGCGTCGACACGATCAATTACAACAACGGCGCCGTCGCGAGCCGCCCGAGCGTCACCAGAAACTTCACGAACTGGGCGCCGGAAGCGTCGGTGACCTGGAAGCCGGCGGAGGGCTACCGTCACTGGGTCCGGAGCTCGACGGGTTACGGGATTCCGCAGTTCGGCCAGCTGACCAGAGACCCGATCACCGGATTGCCCGGATCCAACTTCGACCTGCAGCCCCAGAAGAACTGGAACAATGAAATCGGCACGGAATCGAGGATTGCAAAAGATCTGGTCGTCCAGCTGGTGGGCTTCTGGACCTTCTACAAGGACGAAATCA
The DNA here is from genome assembly GCA_035328385.1 of Nitrospira sp. Taxonomy (GTDB): domain Bacteria; phylum Nitrospirota; class Nitrospiria; order Nitrospirales; family Nitrospiraceae; genus Nitrospira_C. The sequence goes on from DAOLIU010000026.1 coordinate 11,749, forward strand.
TCACGCAGACCATCACGGGCGGCAACACGGCGTCGGTCAACGCCGACTCCTCCCAGTATCGCGGCATCGAAGCGTCGTACGATTGGCGGCCGTTGACGGGGCTGCGCCTCTCCGGCGCCTATACCCACATCCAAGCGAAGTACATTAATTTTTCCGACCGGACGGCGGCGGGCTTCCTGTCCCGGGACGGTAAGAACGTGCCCAACGTGCCGACGGACATCTTGAACTTAAAAGTGGAATACGACCATCACCCGAGCGGGTGGGGAGGCTGGCTCGAAGGCAACTATGCCAACAGTTACTTTCTGAACAACAACAACACCATCGGGATTCCGTCCTATTTCATCGGGACGGTGAACGTTCACAAGAACATCGACGTCAAGAGCTCCTGGTTCCGCTTCGCCAAGTTGTATGTCCAGGTGGACAACATCGCCGATATGAAGTATGCCGCGTCCGGCCAGGTCGTCACGGGCGAGACCGCGGCGCAGGCGGCCGCGCAGCAGTTGTTCTTCGCCGGGTACGGGCGGGCGATTTACGGCGGCGTCACGCTGGGCTTGTTCTGAACGGATCCCGAGCGGGATGCCGCAGCCGGCATTCCGCTCGGAATACCATGAAGGTCCGTATGCAAAAGGCACTGTTCCGTGTCGGAGAAGCCGCAGACTTTCTCTCCGTCAGCCGCTGGACCATTTATCGGTGGTTGGAGCAGGGGAAGTTGAAGGGAACCAAGATCGGCAAAGGAAGCATCAGAGTGTTTCGCGACTCGCTCGACGGCCTCATTCAGCAGAATCGGACCGATGATTGGATGCGGAGTTCCAATCCTGCAGCGGAACCGCCTTCCAACGTGTCGGCGGCAGCGATGCCCCCGCTTGGCGAGCCTGGCCGCAGATCCCGCATGGAAGGCCATCGATAGCGCCATTCCCGCCCGTCTCCTTCTCCTGCCCATGAGCCGAGGAATTCCCGCGGCATGCATGATTGTACCTGTTTACGTCCGTCGAGCAGGAGATCCGCCTCGTAAACTAGCGTACGTGCCGCCTGCGGGCTGCAAAAGTGTAGCAAGCATAGGCATCCGTAGGTAGACGTCCCGTCAATCGTCCCGTACGCTTACCCCGCCTCGGCGCAGGCGTCGTGAGGACGTCTTCGGAAGAGCGTGCACGAATCCTCGAAGGAATGAACGATGGGCAAACGACCGGTTCGAAGGGCCAATCTTGGAATCATCCTGGGACTGGTGCTTGCCGCCGCTGTTCTTGAGTTGCCCGTTGCGTGGCCGATGGGGTCTCGGGTCCCGATAGCCGGAACGGTCGCCGAGGACTTTCAACTTGCCGATCTGCAGGGCGACATGCACAGCCTGGCCGAATATCGGGGCAAGGTCGTGCTGGTGAATTTTTGGGCGACCTGGTGCAAGCCATGCACGGCGGAAATGCCCGCCATGCAGAACTGCTACGACAGATTGCGGGACAAGGACTTCGTCGTGCTCGCGGTCAACGAGCTGGAAGAAGACGAGAAAGTCCGTGAGCATGTCAAACAGTACGGCCACACGTTTCCGGTGCTGATGGACCGCGACAACAAAGTCGCCAACCAGTTCGGCGTATACGGTTTGCCGGTCAGTGTCTTTATCGACGAGAAGGGAGTCGTCAGGGAATATATCAAGGGCGGCCTCCTGACCGAACAGAGCATCTACGACATCGTGGCCCGTATCCAAAGGCCGGCGCCGGCAACATCCTCGGCCTCACCCTCGTCATGACGAGCCGACCATTCTTCAAGAGATCGTGGCTGGTGTGGTCCCTGCTGGTGTGTCTCGTTCTCGCGAGCGGGCTCATGAGCGCATCCAGCGCCGGCCATCTCAGCCATCACTCCAGCCATCATCCGAGCACCCATGCGACCGGTCCCTGCGCCTGGCTCTGCGCCGCCGGGCAGGCGGTAGAGGCCGGTCTTGTGCATCTGGACGTCCACCACAGATCGGCGGTTCGGGTCGATTGGCTCACGCGCGACGCTTTCACGGCCTCCGTCCCCCTTCGTACCTGGTTTCGCGGGCCTCCTCACTTCTCCACCTAGCTCGTCGAATCAACAGCCTTGCACGGCACCTCTCCACGATGAGGGCCGCGCAATTGTCACCGCTCCTTTTACGAGAGAGTCGTCATGATCACGCATGTTCCGAGAAGTCGCCCGCGTTCAATATTCGTGGTGGCGGTGCTCGTGGCGGTGTTCATCCTGCCGCGGACGGCGGGCGCGTCCTGCGGTTCCGTAAGCTGCTTCGTCGTGATCGGCTCCCAGCAGCAGGTTTCGCCGGCCGGCGTCCTGACGGCGAACCTCACGTACAACTACACTCCGAACGGTCTTCCCCCCGATGGAGCCAACACGATTCCCTTCGCCAATCAGCAGACGAAACAATTGATCTTGGGCAACACCCCGGTCCGCAATCTCGAAACGCTCGTTCAGACCGCGGCGCTGGACCTGAATTATGGTCTGACGGAGCGATTCGGGCTCCAGGTCATGCTGCCCTATAAGTCCGTACAGTCGGTCGGCCAGTTCGGGCCGGGGACCGTATCCAGCTTCAACGATCAGGGTCTCGGAGATATCCTCGGTAAGGTCAAGTACAACCTGCTCCCGACCCTCCGGAGCATGCTTGTCCTGGAAATGGGCGTGTATGTTCCGACGGGAACTTACCGGCAGGCGGGTCCGAACGGCCAGTATGCGGAATCCACACTGCAGCTCGGCCGGGGAGCCTTCGGGTTTCAGCCGAGCTTCTACCAAACCTATGAAATTCTCCCCCATCGGTTGAATCAATTCTTGCAGGGAAGCTGGCGCTATACGCTGCGCAATCCGGACGGGTATCAATTCGGACAAGAGTACGCACTCAACTTGGGTTTCAACATCGTGACCGTGCCGTGGCTGACGCTCACGGAACAGATCAACTTCCGCTACAAGACCAAGGACAATATCGAAGCCGCCCTCTATCAGCTGGTCGGCCCCCCGGTCAATCGCGCCGTATTGATCGATGGAACGATCACCGGCCGCCCCGTGCCCACGACGAATTTTACCTACGCGGCGTTTTCGACCGGAATTCTGCTCAACCTCTGGGATTTTGCGCAGGGCTATTTCATGGCCCAGATTCCCTTTTATCGGGACTTCAACGGAAATCTGCAGTTGGAGATCAGCTACATCGGAGGGTTGACCAAATACTTCGTCACTCCGCCGCTGTTTTCGGGAGCAACATGACAATGTGGTTGCCCAAGGCCGGAGGCGGATCGACTCAGGATCCCCGCAATGCGTCGACTGTCCGGCCGGCCCCCGATGGAACGGCCGGCTTTTCAGGGATCACCGCGAGCGTCATCGTGAGTCTCTGCGCGCTGGCGTGGATCGCCGGACCGTTGTCGGTCGTCTCCGCGGCCCTGACGGAGCAGGTGAAAACGTTCGATTGCCATCAGACGCAAGGTCATCCGCAGAACGGGCCGGGCCATTGTTCCTCGCACTGCCACGCGATCGATTCGCAGGCGGTCGACGTGCAGGACCAATGTTCATCCGCGGCTCCGCTAGGGAGCCCATCGGAAAGTTTCCGAGGTGCCTTCAACGTCTGTCATCTCTATCGCGGGGTCGTTTCGCGGGGGCCTCCAGTCCCTCCGGGCCATCGCAACGCTCTGATCGTGGGATCGCTTTGTCTTACACGAGAAACGAAGAAAACGAGTTGAAAGGATCCAATCATGAAACCGATGAGTAGGCAGCGACAGCTCAGAGCCGCGGCTCACGCGGCGCTATTGGGATTGACGATGATCGCTCTGACCAACTGCAGTTCGGACGACTCCGGCGCTCCGGCGGCTGCGACGTCCGGCGGAAGCGCCGCGCTTCAGGGTCCGTTGGTGTTCGTGAACAATACCGGAGACAAGACATTGACCAGCGTCTCGCTGAAGGGAGACTCGGGCAATGCGGTGATCGGCACGATCGACTCCGCGAAGTTCGAGAACGTCGCCCTGGGCGACATGCAATTCTCGGAAGGGGAGTGGCTGTTCGTGAATTTGGGGGCGGCGAATAAGGTCGCGGCGATCGACCCGTTGACCGGTGCGACGCCGATTCACGAGACCAACTTGGCGACGGGCACCAGGCCGGTCCATATCTATCGCGATCCGACCGATGGCGAGGTGATCTGGTCGATGAACGACGGCGACAATCAGCCCGGCTCCGCCACGCCGGGAGAAGACACGATCAACTGCAATAACCCCGCAAGACCGGGGGGCGCCGTGTTCGGGAGTTCCGTCACCATTCTGCACAACTCTCATCTTGGGCCGGGAGCCAATGTGCCGACGGTCGAGAAGACTGTCTGTCTTCTCGCAAGCGGCCACCACGTGACGGCGTTTTCGTCGGGAGCGGGGGTGCCGGCGCGGGCGTTTGTCTCCAGCGAAGTGACCGGAGAGATTGCCGTGATCGACAACGACCCGGCGTCTCCGACCTACTGGCAAATGACCCATCGAGTCGATTTGTGCAATTCGGCCAAAGAAGCCGCGCCCTGCGACGATGAATCGGCGACACCGTCGGCGACGCCGTTTACGCCCAACAATGCGCATCCACATGGGATCCGCTGGTCTCAATTCACCAAGAAGGTCTACAGCATTCAGGAGGGGTATGGACAGATCGCCGAGGTCGATCCGACCACGCTGGCGATCACGAATATCTTCGATCTCGCCGGAACTCCGTATACCGGGTTCGGGATCACACCGGACGGCCGGTTCCTGCTCCTGCGCGGACAGACAACGGCTCCCCAGGCGATGAAATTGGGAGTGCTCGATCTCAGCGTGACGCCGGCGCTCCGCACGGACTTCACCATTCCCGAACTGGACGGGACGGCTCCGGGATCCTTCAAGTTTTCTCCTGACGGCAAGCGTTTCTATATTCTGGCGGGCAATACGGCTGCGGCGGCGAAGAAAGATCGTCTCTTCGCCTTCGATTCCTTGACGTTGACGGCGACGCCGCCCGCGTTGACGCTGTTGAAAGAGATTCCGCTCGCGGCGACCGGCGGGCATAGCCTGGATCTCCTCATTCAAGGAGCCGGCGCCGCGACCTATGCGGTGGTGTCGAATAGCACGGACAACTCAATCTCGATCATCAACGCCACCGATAACACCGTCAAGCAAACTGTTCCGGTGGGACCTACGCCGGGAGCCGTCATGATCTATTACCCAGGTGCAGCGGCGGCAGGAAACCAGGCGACCGCGTCGGTGGTGCCAGGAGCGCCGGCTGCGCCGACGCGGTCGCCCGAACGGTTGGATGACTACGGAATGAGGTGAGGAAGATTTCGGACGCCGAAACGGAAAGACCGACAAGAGGGGCGGACATTCCGCCCCTCATTACACGAAACCTCCTCATGGAGTTCGTCATCCCGATGGCTGGGGAAGAATATGAAACCATTCTGCTTATGGGCCGGAGTGACCTTCTTGGTGAACCTCTCGGTGCCGGTGTCTGCCGCCGCCGACCCATTGTCCTCTGAGCTCATGGAGCCTGTTCCGGCGGATGCCAGCGAGATCATCGTCCAAATCGGCGGGCGGTATTGCGAATACCACCGTGACGATGTGGAGAGAGCCCTGCGCCGGTACGAGTCGGTCCGTCGGGTCGACTTTCTCAACAACCATGGAACGGTGTTGGTCCGGTATCAGCCGGAGGGCGTACGTCCCGTTCAATTGGCTGAATCGGTCGAGCGCGCCCTGTCCATGGGAATCGGATGCAAAGCCTGGGTGGATAGAGGGGTGACAAGCCGGCCCGTTCATGAACACGGGGACTAAGAACGGACTTCCGTATATGGATACTCCTCTCCTGCGGGTTCATGAGGCCGCCGCGTTGCTGAAAGTCAGCAAGTGGACTGTCTACCGGTGGATCGAAGAAGGGCGTCTTCGGGCTACGAAGATCGGCCGCGGCAGCCTGCGGATCTTTCGCGCTTCGCTGAGCGCCCTGATCGATGAGAACCAAACCGATTCATTCGGTATTCCTCCTGCCAAGCAGCGCGGGAACGCCGTACGGTTGAAGGCCGTAGCGGCCAGGAAAAGGAAATGAAGGAGAGTTCCTAACGGGAATACGCCATGCGGCGCGCCTTTCGCCCCCTTTGCCGTGTTGATTTCAAGCCGGACCCACCGTATAGTCGAATGAGTCGGCTGACGAGCGCCAGTCCTGTCTCTTGAGATCAGCGCGTATGTTTGCACTCCTATTCGATCTACTTCTGGCGTGCTTCCTCCTCCTGTCGTTTCCGAGTCTTGACCTGGCCGCTCCGGCTGATTCCGGCAAGCGTGCGCTCGAACGAGCGGCCGGTCTCCTGAGGTCGGGCGATGCCGATGGCGCGCTGGCGGCGGTGAACAAGACGCTTGAAACCAACCAGTCGGCCGAAGCCTATCACCTGCTGGGCCAGATCTATTTCAAAGGAAAGAAGAAGCCGGCTGAAGCGATCGAGGCGTTGACGCACGCCATCAAGCTCAAACCGGCCTATCCGGAAGCGCTGAACGATCTGGCGGAAGTCTATCTGGCGCAGGGCAAAGGTACGGAAGCGGAACAGACGTTGAAGCGGGCGATCGAGATCGACCCCAAACACGAAGATTCGTACCTCGACTTGGCCAAGCTCTATGAAGGCCGCCGCGATATCCCGGCGGCCATGTCCGCCTACAAACAACTGCTCGCAATTGCCCCCACGCAGCCCGACGGATTGTTCGGACTGGCGATGCTCTATGAGCGGCAAGGAGAAAACAAGGCTGCCCAAGACACGCTCGCCCGCCTGACGAAGGCTCATCCGAAGGATGCGGATGCCTGGTACCAGGCGGGCCGGCTGGCCGAACGAAGCAACGATCTGCTGGAGGCGGCCTATGCCTACCGGCAGGCCATCGCGGCCAAGCCGGACCTGGTCGATGCCCACTACAATTTGGGATTTATTCTTCGGAGTCAGGGCAAACCCGCCGAGGCCGAGCGAGAGTTCCTCGAGGTCATCCGATACCGTCCGGAGTATGCCGAGGCCCACATGAATTTGGGGGTCATCTATACGAGCATGAACCGGTTGGAGGAAGCGGAACGGGAGTACCAGCGGGCGGTGGAGCTGAAACCCGAGTATACGGAGGCCCACTACAACCTCGGCGTGTTTTATGAGCTTCACCGCAAGGACCTTCCCAAGGCGCTGGCCCAGTACCATAAGTATCGAAATCTCGGCGGACGGGACGACCGGGTCGAGCGGATCGTCGGTATGAGCGGGCGGTAGACGGAGCAGTGGGCAGGCCGATCATTGCCGGGGCGGGCTGGCGTCCGGGCTCGAACGCCGCCCGATTCTCACGTATCAAATCAAGCTTCGCGGTGCTTCGGTCACTCGGCGACGCAGGCTGCTTCACGGTCCCCCCGAGAAGAGACGGAATTCCGACTGTATCCCCGGTGCCGAGCCATGTTCATCCGTCGGCTCCTGCACCGGATCGGCCGTTCGAACACGACTCTGTCCGTCACCGGTCGTCTCTCCGACATCGCGCCGTCAGCCTGCAAGAACCGGGGACGGCATTCGTCGCCCGGACATCGAGGGACGCCCGGCCGAGTATGTATAATGAAAGTTCCATAAGCCAAGGAAAGGAGCGGATCGATATGGTCACGAGGTCTCGGAGGACTTGGGCGATTGTACTGTCGGTATGTGTGGTGACGGCCGGTCTTGCCTGGAGCACCGTCACGACGGCTGCGGCGCCCGAATTGAAAGGCCAGTTCGAACTCTTAAGTAGCGAGGCGTCCACCCACAAGCCGGGGAAGGTCAAGCTGATCGAGTTCGCCGACTTTTACTGCCCCCATTGCCATCACTTCGATGAAGCCGGTCTTCCGATCCTTCAGAAGGAGTTCGGGAACAAGCTCGAGACGACCATGGTCGGTTTCCCGGTGTTTCGCAACAAGCTTCCGACTCCGTTCGACATGTACGAGCAAGCGAAGATCATGGGCAAGGGCGACGAGATGAAACGGGTGCTGTTTCGCACCATTCACACGGACAAGATTACGGGCGTATTGGACCGAAGTCTGCGGGAAGGGTTGATCAAGGAGGTCGGCCTCGATCCCAAAGGGTTCGAAGAGGGGATGGCGAGCGGGAAACCGGCGAAGGCCTTCGAAGACGGGAAGCAATGGGGAGAACGGGTCAAGGTTCAGTCCACGCCCACCTTGCTGCTCGACGGCAATATCAAGATCGAAGGCGACAACATGAAGACGGACAATATCATTACCGTCATCCGGAGCATCCTGGACGCAGACGCGAAGAAGTGAGGAATGATCGGTGGAGAACGAGCAGCGAGGGATGAAGGATGGACGGCAAGACGCGGGGCAGCACCGTCATGGAACGGCTCATTGAGCATGAGCCGGCGTTCCGAGCGTTCTTGAGCCGCCGGGTCGGTAACGAAGCGGTCGCGGACGATATCCTCCAGCAAAGCTTGATGCGGGCCGTGGAGCGCCATCATGCCGTACGCAAAGAGGAGAGCGTCGTGGCCTGGTTCTACCGCATCCTCCGCCATGCGCTGATTGATTACTATCGATCCCAGGCGGCTGAAGCCCGTCGCAATGACGCGTTTCTCCGGGAACTGATCGTCTCGGGCGACGATCGGGAACCGCCACTCGGCGAAGTGAAGGCCGCCGTGTGCGCCTGTCTTCATCGACTCCTTCCGGATCTTCGTGAACCGTATGCGGAGGTCGTCAGACGCATCGATCTCGAGGGCGAATCGCCGGCGCGCCTCGCGAAAGAGTTGAAGATATCCCGGAACAACCTGACTGTTCGTTTGCATCGAGCTCGTCAAGCCTTGCGCGCTTCCCTCGAGGCGTCGTGCGGTCTCTGCAGCAGGCATGGGTGCCTGGACTGCGCCTGCGGCTAGCCCGGTTGTCTCCGCCGCTCCTGTGACATTCCGGCCGTTTCACCAGCCTCCTCTCCGGCGCCGATCCCTTCTGTAATATCCGGTCCCCTCGTCCGTCTACGGGTGAACGGGGACATTGAACGACCAAACCGGATATGATGAAAGGAGTCGGATCCATGATCACCGAATCGGCCGGTGGCTGTTGCGGAAGTCGGCATTTGGGGAGTGACGGTATGGACGAGAAAATTCCACGGACTCACGTTCCTGCGCGCGGCGGGTCGGAAATCGACCCCATTTGCGGTATGACCGTCGACCCCGCGACCGCCGCGGGCCGGTATGACCACAAGGGCGTGACCTACTATTTCTGCGCGACCTCCTGTCTCGAGAAGTTCAAGGCCGATCCCGAAGGAGCGTTGCGGCCGCCGGCCGCCGGTCTCATCTCGCTGGGAAAGAAGAAACCCTTGCCGATGATGATGCCGGCTCATGCCGGTGCGGAAGGCACCGAAATCGATCCTGTCTGCGGAATGAAGGTGCAGCCTGCGACCGCGGCCGGATCGCACGTCCACGAAGGCAAGACGTATTTCTTCTGCTCAGCGGGATGCCTTGCCAAGTTTCAAGCCGATCCGGCTTCTTATCTCGTGCCTCCGTCCCAGCGCAAGCCGCAAACGCTCACGGCGCCGGCCGGTGCGAAGATCGAATACATCTGTCCCATGGATCCGGAAGTGCTCGCGTACCAACCGGGTGCGTGCCCCATCTGCGGCATGGCGCTGGAGCCGAAAGTCGTCTCGCTCGAGGAGGGGCCGAATCCTGAACTTCGGGACATGACCCGACGTTTTTGGGTCAGTCTAGTCCCGGCGGCGCTCGTGATGGTTCTCGCCATGGCTCATATGATTCCGGGAGATCCATTCGGAGCGCTCGGCCGCGGCAGCCTGTTGAATTGGGTGCAATGGGCGCTGGCGACTCCTGTGGTCCTGTGGGGCGGCTGGCCGTTTTTTGAGCGCGGATGGGCCTCGGTCGTCAACCGGGCGCCCAACATGTTCACGCTTATCGCACTCGGCACCGGCGCGGCCTATGCGTACAGTACCGTCGCGACGATGGCGCCGGGGCTGCTGCCGCCGTCCTTCCACCTGCATGACGGGTCGGTCGCGGTCTACTTCGAGGCGGCGGCGATGATTACGGTGCTGGTCCTGCTCGGCCAAGTTCTCGAGCTCCGCGCACGGAGCCAGACGACCTCGGCGATGAAGGCGCTGCTCGGATTGGCTCCCAAGACGGCCAGGCTGGTCGGCATGGACGGAAGCGAACAGGACGTTCCGCTCGAGGCGGTGAAGGCGGGAGACCGGCTTCGGGTGCGACCAGGGGAGAGGGTTCCGGTGGATGGGCTGGTCCTCGAGGGGGCAACCTCCGTGGACGAGTCCATGATTACCGGCGAGCCGATGCCGGTGGAGAAGCATGCGGGCAAGGAGGTCACGGGGGGCACGATCAATGGAACGGGCAGCATGCTCATGGAAGCCAGACGTGTCGGCCGGGACACCTTGTTGGCGCGCATCGTTCAGATGGTGGGCGAGGCGCAGCGTACGAGGGCGCCGATTCAACGGGTGGCGGACGTGGCTGCCGCGTATTTCGTCCCGCTGGTCGTGGCGGCGGCCGTGCTTACGGCGTTGGCTTGGGCCATCTGGGGGCCGGAACCGAGATTAGCCCATGCGTTGGTGAACGCAGTGGCGGTGCTGATCATCGCCTGCCCATGCGCGTTGGGATTGGCGACGCCCATGTCGATCATGGTCGGGACCGGACGCGGCGCGACGGCGGGGGTGCTGATCAAGAAGGCGGAGGCCCTGGAAATCCTGGGCCGCGTGGATACGCTGGTGGTCGACAAGACCGGCACGCTCACCGAGGGAAAACCGAAGCTGGTCGCCGTGCGGTTTACTCCTCCCTGGACCGACGAGGAGTTGTTGAAGCTGGCGGCGAGTCTCGAACGCAGCAGCGAGCACCCGCTGGCTTCCGCGGTGGTGGCCGGCGCGGAGGGTCGCGGCATCGCCCTGACGTCCGTCCAACAGTTCCGGTCGGTGACCGGAAAGGGCGTGATCGGACTCGTGTCGGGCCGCCGGGTCTCCGTAGGCACGGCGACCTTTCTGCAGGAGGAGGCGGGTGTATCGGCGGACGATCTGCGCACGCTGAGCGAGGAGGCCGCTTCGTTGCGGCATGAAGGCCAAACGGTCCTGTTCGTCGCAGTGGACGGCCGGGTCGTAGGGCTGCTCGGCGTCTCCGATCCGATCAAGTCCACGACGGCGGAGGCCGTGCGGGCTTTGACGGACGAAGGCGTCAAGCTGGTCATGGTGACGGGGGACCATCGTTCCACGGCGAATCGGGTGGCCGAGCAATTGGGAATCGAGTCGGTGCATGCCGGCGTGCTGCCGAACCAGAAGGGACAACTCATCGCCGAGCTGCGATCAACGGGCCGGGTGGTCGCCATGGCGGGGGACGGCGTCAACGACGCGCCCGCGCTCGCGCTGGCCGATGTGGGCATTGCCATGGGGAACGGAACGGACATTGCCATGGAGAGCGCCGGCGTGACGCTGGTCAAAGGCGATCTCCGGGGATTGGCCCGAGCCAGACGATTGAGTCAGGCGACGATGCGCAATATCCGCCAGAACCTGTTCTTCGCCTTCGCCTACAACCTGATCGGGGTGCCGATCGCCGCGGGTCTTCTCTACCCGCACTGGGGACTCCTGCTCAGTCCGATGATCGCCAGCGCGGCCATGACGTTCAGTTCCGTCTCGGTGATTTCCAACGCGCTTCGCTTGCGTCATGTGAAATTGTGAGCGTCGGTGGTGGTGCGGCCTTAGGAGCTCCGCGCCTGGACATTCGCAGGCGCTCGTGACCGAGCGGTCCATGAATACAGTGCGGGGATGACGAGCAACGTCAGCACCGTGGAGGTGATGAGCCCGCCGATTACCACTGTGGCCAAGGGCCGTTGGACTTCGGCTCCCATCGTCGTCGCCAGCGCCATGGGTACAAAACCCAGACTGGCGACCAACGCCGTCATCAGGACGGGCCGCAGTCGGTCAATCGCGCCCTGAACCACCGCTTCAGCTGTCGAACGGCCTTCGGCCTCTAGTTGACGGATATGACTGACGAGCACGACGCCGTTTAATACCGCGATGCCGAAGAGTGCAATGAAGCCGATGGCGGCGGAAATGCTCAGGGGAAGACCCCGTATCCAAAGCGCCAGCACGCCACCCGAGAGTGCCAGCGGCACATTCAAGAAAATCAACAAGGCAGGCCGCATTGCACCGAAGATCACTGAAAGAACGCTGAGAATCAGCAACAGCGTGATCGGGACGACGACAGCCAATCGTCGCGACGCTTCCCGCAGATGCTCGAACTGCCCGCCCCATACCAGGTAGTACCCGGTCGGGAGAGAAACTCGTTCGGCTACCGCCCGCTGGGCCTCTGCGACAAACCCGCTGAGGTCTCGGCCTCTGATATTGGCTTCGACCAGGATCCGGCGCCGCACGTCCTGACGGCTGACTTGAGCCGGTCCGCTGTCCAGGCTGATCTCCGCTACCCGAGACAGCGGTACGAGTTCTCCCTCCGGAGTGGGCAACAATACGGCGCCTAAGGTGCTGGGGGCGATCGTTGATCCGGTTCGGAGCCTGACCACCAGGTCGAATCGCCGCATGCCTTGAATGACCATGCCGACGACACGGCCGGCTTGCGCGGTCTCGACGACGGCCAGGACGTCATCGGCCGTCAATCCGTATCGCGCGATTTGGTCCCGATCGACAACGACCCGAAGCATCGGCAACCCGGCAATCTGCTCGACCTTCACATCGGCGGCACCGGAGACCGCCTCAATCGCCAGCGCTGTCGCTTCCGCCGTCTGTTTGAGCCGGTCCAAATCGTCGCCGAAAATCTTGATCGTAAGATCCGACCGCGAGCCGGCGATCAATTCGTTGAACCGCATCTCGATCGGCTGGGTGAACCCGAGACCGACCCCGGGAACATCGGCTTCGATGGCGGCCTTCATTTTGTGAATCAGTTCTTCTCGAGTCCTTGCGCTCGACCATTCGTCCCGCGGCTTGAGAATCACGAACACATCGGACAATTCGATGCCCATCACGTCGGTGGCAATTTCAGGGCTTCCGGTCCGGGTGACGATCGTGACGACTTCAGGGAATTGCCGGAGGATTCGCTCAATCTGAAGAGACGTCGCGACCGATTCGCTCAGCGAGACGCTTGGCAACCGCCAGACCTGTACCGCCAAATCCCCTTCATTCAGACGGGGCACGAACTCCTGTCCCATGGTCCATCCGATGAGAAGACTTAGGACGAAGAGGGCCGCGGCGGGGAGAACAATCCGCCGCGGGTGGCTGATTGCCCGGCGAACAGCGGAAAGATAGGCGAGCCGGATCATCCGGGTCAGAGGAAGTTCGCGTTCCGCGGCGCCTGCGGGAAGGAACCATGAAGCGAGCACAGGAGTGACGGTCACCGTGATGATCAGGGAACCGACGAGCGCGAGGATCACTGTCACGGCCATCGGGCGAAACAGTTTTCCTTCAATCCCGCTCAGCGTCAGAATCGGCAGATACACAAGAATGATGATCCCGACAGCGAAGCTCACCGGCCGCAGGACCTCGCCTGCCGCAGATCGGATGGCGGCCACTCGTTCTTCCGAGGTCGCGGCCTGAACTTTGGAAAGCCTTCGAAGAATATTATCGATCGTCACCACCGACCCATCCACGAGCAACCCAAAGTCGATGCCTCCCAGACTCATCAAATTGCCGGAGAGTCCGGCCTGCGCCATGCCGATCAACGCGATCAGCATCGAAAGCGGGATCGCGGACGCCACGATCAGGCCGGCCCGGAGATTGCCCAAGAACAGGAACAACACGGCCACGACGAGCAAGCCGCCTTCCAGGAGATTGGCACTCACCGTCCTAATGACCTTCGAAACGAATTGCGTCCGATCGTAATAGGGTTCGATGACCACACCGGCGGGAAGCGCGGCTTGAATGTCGTTCACGCTCGCTTTGACCCGCTGGACGACACGATGGGCATTTTCACCCGCCAGCATCTGCACCAGTCCGATGACCGTCTCGCCTTTCCCGTCTGCTGTGGCTGCGCCGATGCGAAGCGCCGGCGCCGCCTTCACTTCCCCGATATCCCCGATTCGAATCGGCACACCCCCCGGCCCATGGTCCACGATGATCTTCGCGATGCTCTCCGGATTCGTCGCCAGTGCCTCCCCGCGAATCAGCACTTGCTCACGCAGATGTTCTATGTAGCCGCCGCCTGCCACGGCGTTGTTCCGCTGCAGGGCCTCGAACACTCGAGGAAGGGTCAATTTGTATGACAAGAGCTTTCCGGGATCCACGAGGACCTGATACTGCTGGGCTTCGCCGCCCCAGATGTTGACCTCCACGACGCCGGGCACGGCTCGCAACCGCATCCCGATGTCCCATTCGAGCGCCGTTCGCAACTCCATCGCGCCGAGGCGCTCGCTCTTCAACGTGAACATGTACACTTCTCCGAGGCCTGTCGTGAGAGGCCCCAGCATGGGACGTCCGTATTCCGGCGGAATACGCTCGACAGCACGGGCCAACCGTTCACTGACCAGCTGTCGCGCGCGATAGATCTCGACCCGGTCTTCAAAGATCGCCGTGACGGCGGAAAGGCCGTATCGTGAGACGGAGCGTAACTCCTGCAAGCCCGGCAATCCGCTCAATGCCGCCTCGATTGGGAACGTGACCAATTGTTCCACCTCGACCGGGCCGAGCGCCGGCGCCCGCGTCAGGACCTGCACTTGCACCGGCGTCAAATCGGGGACCGCGTCGATGGAGAGATTGTCGAGAGACCAGAGGCCGCCGGCAATCGTCAGAATGATCGCGACGAGAGTAAAGAATCGATACCGTAGCGACAAAGTCAGCAGGGTCTCCATGCTTATGCGCCCTCGCCGGATTCGATATGCTCCTTCAAGAGAACATTCTTGAGATCGAACACGCCGTCGGATACGACCACGTCACCGGCCTGAAGGCCGTTTTTGACTTCGATCCACCCGTCGGCCTCCCGGCCGGTTTCGATCGTGGTGAAGGAAAACCCGCCATGACGCTGAACGAATACCCCCCTCGTCTTGTCCACCATCGTCAGTGCGGACGTCGGGACGGCAAGTGCCGGCGCGCCGTCGACGGAAAATGAAACCTCCACGAACTCGTTCGGCTTGAGGCGTCCGGTGCCGTTTGGCACGTCGAAGCGGATCCTCACCGTCCGTGTTTTTTCGTCGGCCACGGGAGAGATGTAGGCGAGCGACGCGGTGACCGCCTCTCCGCCTTTCGGAACAATCGTGCCCGGATCTCCTTCTTTGAACTTCCTGGCTAGTTCAATGGGGAGGCCCGCGAACACCCACACCTCGCTCGTATCGACCACTTGAAATAATTCGCTTCCAGGAGCAACTCCCTGGCCACGAACCGCATTTTGTACGACGACGGTGCCGCGGATAGGCGAGGTCAGCGTATAGCGGTGACTCTCTTCATGGCGGCCTCGTTCCAGCCCTACCAGTTCCGCATTCGAGACGCCCATGTTGAGCAGTTTCTCCCGAATATGCTGATAGCGGGCCTTGGTCTCGAGATAGCGGCCCTTGTCTTCGACGAGCTTACGTTGGGGCACGATATCGCCCGCCCGCAGCTTCTGCGTTCGCCGGAAATTATTTTCGGCAACGTCCCATTGGGCTTTCGCAACGAGATATTCTTCAATGAGCTGATCGAGTTGCAGGCTTCCGATGGCGACCAAAGGCTGTCCTTTCTTCACCCGATCACCCAACTGAGCGTGAATCTGTTCAATCTGCCCTTCGATCCGCGAGGTGATTTTGGCCACCTGCTTGAGATCCAGCGCGACCTCGCCCGGAGCGGTTACGATTTCAGGAACGGCGCGCAATGCCACGACGACGGTCTTTACGCGCTGCTGGACGGCCGTGGACGGTTGAACGGTTCGTGCATGGTCCGCGTCCGGTTTCGGCTGCGCTTTGGGAGGCGGTGGCGGATCGGACGTTCGATCGCTGCAACCGGCGAGCAGGAACGCGAGAAGCCCGATCGCTGCGATGACTGTTGGTGGTTGAGCCATGGATTTCTCCCGTTTCCGGAGTCTGTAAGCGCTGCCCGATCACAGCGGTGCGCCGAGATCGCGCTCCAGGCGCACCAGCGCAATCGACAGATCCGCGCTGACCTGCGCGTACTCATACAGGGTTTGTCGATACACCCGCTGCGCATCCAGCAGATCCAGCAGGCTGGCCGCACCCTGTCGAAAACTAGTCCGTGCCACGGTGAGAATTTGTTCGGCCTGTTTGAGTAAGCCCGTTTCAAAGACTCGAAGCTGGTCTTGAGCCGTGCGGACTTCTTGAGCGTGCTGGATGACGGCCTGCTCCAACTCGTTCTGAGCGCGTTCCCGCTCGGCCACGGCGCGGTGTTTGGCGCCCAATGCCGTCTCAATTTCCCCCTGGCGTCGATACCACACCGGAATCGGGACGGTGAGGCCGGCGATAATCGACTCGTCTCCGGCTTCCCGGTGATATTGCCCCATCACATTGATGTTCGGTATCCGGGATTCTCGCTCGAACTCCACCATAAGCCCGGCCTGCTCGGCCAGTTTGGACAGACGCCGTAAGGCTGGATGACGCTCAACCGCTTCGGTCACGAGTTGATCCACATTGAGCTCCTGCTTGAGGGATTGAAAAGTTCCCTCAATCGCAAACTGTTTGCCCAGACCTCCGGCCGTCAGCGTATTCAGCCGCGACTTGGCGACCAGCAGACCGTTGCGCGCCCTGGCCACTTCCTTCTGGGCCTTTTGCAATTCGACGCCGGCTTTCATGGTGTCAAACGATGTGGCTTCCCCTGCTGCGACTCGTAGTCTTGCGGTACGCAAGACTACTTCAACGGTTGCCACGTTCTGTGCCGCAAGTTCAGCATCCCGCTGGGCCAGCAGTAACTGATAAAAGGCCACTTTGATATCGGACATGAGATTCAGCGTGGCCGCTTCCAGTCCTGCACGTGCCCCCGCAACTCCCGCCTGTGCAGCGTCCTGTCGAGCCTGCCGTTTGGGCGACCATTCAATCGGTTGTTCAACCGCCACGGTGTGTTCGATGATGGACACCCCCGTGCTGGGGTCACGAATCGAACCTTTGCCAGCGCCGCCCGAGAGAACCGGATTCGGATAGGCCCCTGCGGCGATCTGTTGCCCCCGGCTTTCCTTCATCGCCCCTTGAGCTTCGGCCAGGATGGGGCTGCGCTCAACGGCAAGGGCGAGGATTTCTTCGAGAGAATAAGGACTGGATCGTGGCTCATCCGCCCAAGCCATAAGAACGGATTGACCAGATCCCGCCCCCAGAGTCGCTAGAAATATGGATATGAGAGTATGAAACCTCATCGGACACCTCCCTCCTGCACGCATCTTGGCCCCCATGGCGAAACACGAGGCATCCACTCAAGACGTCTCTGCAACAGCTCTGTATCGGTGAAGGACTAAGGGATTAGATGAGGAAACCAGGCGGGGCCCGGGAAGGAATCTCACGGATGAAGCCGGAAACAGCAGGAGTGAGACAATCGAGATGGGTTTCCCACCCCTGCGGGCGAGGATCGATGATTACGGTGCGGGCACCAGGAAGTACCGGCGTGGAAAACTGCTTGAACGTTTTTCTATCGCTCGAATCATGCAGAAGAAACAAACCGAACTCAGGATGTCCGCCACCATGGGAGAGGTGCGAAGCCAGAGTCGTTTCAGCTTGGGCATCGGCACGAATCTGGCCACGACTGTCAAATTCGCAGTCGAGGTCTCGCGAGAGTACTGTGTGAACGGTGCTGCCATGCACATGCCCCGGTTCCCCATGTCTGTGATCTACGTCCGGATGCACGTGAAACAAAGGGGCCGCAAGCATCCATAAGGATGCCCACACCAGGACCATCTGCCGAGAACTTAGCCTCATTTTCCCACGGCTCATGAAAAGGCAGCCTAGCATAGGGTGACTAATTCAGCAATGATTGTGCACCCTTACCTGTCTGAACGTCTTTGATTCGAACGATACTTGTCGCCAACCGTTTCTGTCTCGTGCTCGTGTTGACGACGGCGAGGCGGCGAAGCGCCTGGCAAAGGCAGGAAGCGGGCGATGCCGGCGGCGCGGGACCGATGAAGAACGAGGCTGAATCTTCAGGCCAACGTCAAGGTGGCGTTCTATTAGCGGCTGTCGGCGCAGCATGATACCGACCTCAGCGGACGGAATGTCGCCACGGTTGAAGTAGTTCCAGAGGGGAACCGACAAGGCTATGTATTGTGTCATATGGAATATGAGTGCGCCGTTCCGCGACGCATGCTAGGCTACAGGCGTTTCAGAGGCTGCCATACACCTGAATCTACGAGAGGCTTCCCTGTGACCTGGTTCGATCTTCTGCGACGAGGTATTGTCCTGCTGTGCCTGCCGATACTGTTGGTGACCGGAGAATCGGTTTCGGCCGGCAGCCGCCTGGTTGCCCTCAGTGGCGCGTCCGACCTTCAGCAGCAAATCAAGGACACGGCGGCGAAGGTGATTCCAGCCGTCGTCAGCATCGCCTCCACCGTCATGGTGAAGGACCAGGCGTTCACCGATGAAACCCTGCCGTTTGGTCTGTTCAAGGACCCACCAGCGCGGCGACAATACGGGCAAGGCTCCGGCGTCATCGTTTCCCAGGACGGGTACATCATTACGAATCACCACGTCGTGGCCGACGCCGTGGACGTGG
Organism: Nitrospira sp.; assembly: GCA_035328385.1. Lineage (GTDB taxonomy): Bacteria > Nitrospirota > Nitrospiria > Nitrospirales > Nitrospiraceae > Nitrospira_C. Next base: position 30,329 of record DAOLIU010000026.1, read on the forward strand.
AGGTCGTGCTGGCCGACCGCCGCCAGTATAAGGGCAAGGTCGTCGCCACGGATCCGAGGACCGACGTCGCGGTGGTGAAGATTCACGCGACGAGTCTCCCGACGGTTCCCTGGGGCGATTCGGGTCGTCTGGCGGTCGGTGATTTTGTTCTGGCCATCGGCAACCCGCTTGGGTTGAGCCGTACCGCCACCTTCGGCATCGTCAGCGCGGTCGGACGGGCCGATGTGGGTGTGGCCGACTTCGAAGATTTCATCCAAACGGACGCGCCGATCAATCCGGGCAATTCCGGCGGAGCGTTGGTGAATATCCGTGGAGAGCTGATCGGCATCAACACGGCCATCGCCAGCCCCACCGGAGGCAGCGTGGGAGTCGGATTCGCCATTCCCAGCAACATGGCCAGGGCGGCGATGCAGAGCCTGATCAGGACCGGACGGGTCGTGCGAGGCTTTCTCGGCGCGTCGACCCAGGACGTCTCGCCGACGTTGGGAAAGATTTTTCACTTGCCCGACGTCAAGGGGGCCATCGTCACGGATTTACAGCCGAAGGGCTCGGCGGAGAAGGCCGGGTTGAAGCGCGGGGACGTGATCGAGCGGTTCGACGGCCGCGACGTGATGGACAGCGGCCACCTGCGCAATCTCGTGGCCGCCGCCTCCATCGGCAGCAAACATCGGCTCGACGTGATTCGCGACGGCAAGGCGTTACAGATGGAGTTAGTCGTCCAGGAGGCGCCGAAGGAGCGTCCGAAGCGGAGTCAGTCGGCCGTGGCCGAAGCGTCCGTCTCGCAACATCCGCTGTCGGGTGTGGTGTTCGACGACGTAACGCCTCCGCTTGCCCGGCAGATGGATTTGCCCGTCAACAACGGGGTCGTCGTGACCGACATTGAAGAGGGCAGTCTGGCGGAATCCTCGGGTCTACAGCCCGGCGACGTGATTCTTGAACTCAACAGACAGCCGATTCCCAACTTCACCACGTTCCAGCGGTTGGCGGATCCCATGAAGCCGACCGACCTGGCCCTCCTGCTGGTCAACCGGCAGGGTACGGTGCTCTACATTCCCGTCCAAACGGAATAGCCCTAAGCGCCGTCCCTTCCTCCGGATGCCTTCCATCTCATCCGTGTCTTGACTTGGGTCTGCCCGGCCTCTTATAGTCCGGTGGCACGAATATACAAATCGTAGCACGATCATGAAAAAGCTCGTCCGGTTCGGTGTGTCCCTGGACCACAATTTGCTCGATGACTTCGACGAGGTCGTCCGACGTCGTCGGTATGCCACGCGCTCGGAAGCCTTGCGCGATCTGATCCGCGATCAACTCGTCAGCCAGGAATGGGCCGGTCAAGCCGACAAGGAATCGGTGGCGACCATCACGTTCGTCTACGACCATCACGTCCGTGACCTCAGTGGAAAGCTCACGCGCATCCAGCACGATTTCCAAGGGCACATCATGGCTGGCATGCATGTGCACCTGGACCACGACAACTGTCTCGAGGTGCTGGTAGTCAAAGGTACCGGCACACAAATTCGAGCCGTGGCCGACGCCTTAGTGAGCGTCAAAGGAGTCAAGCACGGAAAATTGACGATGACGACGACCGGAAAGGGCTTGGCGTGACCGATGCGCGTCTGCGTGATCGACGGTCATGGGGGCGGATTGGGAAGGCGCCTGGTGCGGGAGCTCCGTACCGGCCTGAGCCCCGGCCACGAATTGATCGGCTTGGGCATGACCCAGGCGGCGGCGACGGCGATGGGGGAGGCGGGTGCTGCCCGCATCTGCGTGGGGCCGAAGGCGATCGCCGAAACGGTCCGTACCGCCGATCTGATTGTGGCTCCGCTCAATGTTCTGTTCCCGGATCGAAATCAATGGGAAGTCACCTCGACCATGGTCCAGACGATCCTCGAGGCGCGATGCAGGAAGATCCTGCTGCCCGTCAACCGGTTTCGAGTCGAGGTGGCCGGAACCGAGTCGCACAAGCTTGAGCAGTTGATCGCCACCTCCCTCTTGCGGGTGCGCTCGCTGTTGAGCGGCGTTCCAGAGTCCTGACCGTTATCGTCCCGTTCATTCTCAGGCCACGAAGGTCTGACCCTGTGTTCTCGACCTTCGTGGGCCGTTGGCCCACGCGACCGATGGAGACGTGGGCCAATGCCGGCATCGCTGCTTCAGATCCGTTCCGCCCTTGCGGCGTTCCTCTTCGTGTTCTCGACCTCCCCGTCGATATCTCTTGCTCATGATCCCGATAGTGAAGTGCTCGAAGTTCCGGAGGTGGCCGTCGTAAGCGATCGCCCCGTCGCCGCCTCTTCGCAGCAATTCATCCCGGACAAGGAATATCTTCTCCAGCCCCAGGGCCGGCCGGCCCAGGTCCTGCGGCTCATTCCCGGGTTCATCGCCGTGGAACATTCCGGCGGCGCTGGCAAGGCCGACCAATATTTTGTGCGCGGGTTCGACGCCGACCACGGCACGGACGTGGCGTTCTTTACCGACGGGATGCCGATCAATTTTCGCTCGCATGCCCACGGCCAAGGGTACGCTGATTTGAACTTCATCATTCCGGAGACCATCGAAGGGGTGGACGCTACCAAGGGGGCGTACTTACCGGAGATCGGCGATTTCAATACGGCCGCAGCAGTCAACTTTCGGACGCGCGAGGTCGTCAAGGAAGGCATTGTTCAGGCCGCGGGCGGACAGTTCGACACCCAACGGTACATCTTGATGTTTTCTCCGACGAAGGACAAGGTCCGTACGCTGTTAGCCGGAGAGGCGTATTACACGAATGGGCCGTTCCTCAACGATAACAGATACTTTCGGGCCAATGTGCTGGCGAAGATGACGACCAATTTTTCCAACCGGGACGAATTTTCGCTGACCGGCAGCTACCAACACGCCAAATGGAACGCCTCGGGCGAGATTCCCCAGCGGGCCGTCGACGATGGGTCACTCGATCGCTTCGGCGCCATCGATCCGTCCGAAGGAGGGAACACCACCCGGGCCACGCTGCGCATGAA
>DAOLIU010000027.1:0-10199 GCA_035328385.1 Nitrospira sp.
GACGTGATCGGGATCTCGATCGTCCTGCAGCAACAGATCTTCTCCACCATGACCTTCTGCGCCCTGATCAAGCAGCACTTTCCCAATATCCACATCACGCTTGGCGGCAACACCGTCACCCGCCTGCGCGACGTGCTGCCCGAGTCGCCGCTGTTTCAGTACTTCGACAGCGCGGTGGTCTACGAAGGGGAGACAGCCTTCGTGCAGTTAGTCGAGGCGGTGGGGGCCAAGTGGGACCTTTCGCAAGTGCCCAACACCATCTATAAGGACGACAAGGGCGGCGTTCATGTCTCGGCCCTGAGCTATGCCGAGGACATGGCGGAACTTCCGCCGCCGGATTTCGACGGACTGCCGCTGGAGAAATATTTCGTGCCGACCAGGACGCTTCCGTACCTGGCGACGCGGGGCTGTTACTGGGGCCGCTGCGAGTTCTGCGACCATGGCGAGGGCTACACGGCCGGCTATCGCTCGAAGAAGATTCAGGACGTGTTGGCGGAGATCAAGCACCTGCGCGACAAATACGGCGCCAGGCATTTTCATTTCACCGACGAATCCTATCCGCCGGCGCTCTTCCGCAAGCTGGCGCGCGGGCTGGTCGAATCCAAGATGGACATCTACTGGACGACGCACATGCGGTTCGAGAAGAGCCTCTTGGAGGACGCCGTCTGGCAGGACGCGAAGGACTCGGGCTGCCGCTATCTGCACTTCGGCTATGAGTCGGGGGTCGAGCGGGTGCTCCAGTTAATGGACAAGGCCACGACGACCGAGATCATGACCAAGCATCTGAAGTACACGGCGGAGGCCGGCATCTGGAACCACTGCATGGGCTTCTTCGGCTTCCCCGGCGAAACGAGAGATGAGGCCTGGCAGTCCGTGCAGTTTCTCGAGCAGAACAAGAACTACGTCCATTCGCTCGGCTTCGGCACGTTCGATCTGGGGCGGCACAATCCCGTGGCGAAGCATCCGGAGAAGTGGGGCGTGACGGCCTACAAAAACCCGGAGTGGGACCTGGCGCTGGACTATTATTTCACCGTGAAGAACGGGATGAGCATCGAAGAGGCGGAGCGGGTGTTCCAGGAGTTCGAACGCAATCACTATGCAGGCTGGGATCTGCGCCTGTACATCCGGGAATATATCTTCTTGTACATTTGCAAGTTCGGACTCGCGAAGCTGCCGGATCTGCAGTATCGGGCGATGAAGACGGCCGGCGTGACGCCGACGCTGGCAGGTAAAATGTGAGCAGGATGTTGAAACTTGGTGAAAGGCGCGTCTCGGCACGCCGGGGCGGGTGGGTGAGACCTGTTGTCGCTGCGTTCTCGCATCGCTCAAGGGCTCAACGTACCGAACTGCGTACGACTCGCCCTCTCGCTTGCTGCGGCCTGGCCACAAGACCATTTTGAGCATCCTGTGGGTCGCTCTTGAAGGTGTAAATATCCCGGGCAAACGCTCAATGGTTTCGAATTTCGGTTTTCGAATTTGAGATTTGGAGTTTGAGTTTTGGAGTTTGAGTTTTGGAATTTTCCAGTGAGCTATGTCTGATCTCGTCCAAATAGACGGTCTTACCCCGCTGGCCAAAGCGGATCGCAAGCAGTCGAAGGTCATGCTGCTGTTTCCGCCCGAGTGGGTGCCGACGGCGCCCTATCTGGCGCTGCCGTCGCTGACGGCGGTGCTCCGCGGAGCGGGGCACACTGTCGTCCAGCGCGACATCAACATCGAGATGTACGATCACTTCTTTACGACCGAGTTCCTGATCTGGGTCCGCGCGCGGCAGTCGATGCAACTCAAGGCGCTCCAGATGAAAGAGAAGCGGGGAGAGCTGACGGACCACGAGGCCGGGCAGCTGGCTCTGCTGGAGCAGGCGATGACCCTCGACGTGTTCGATCTGGCGGCCCGGGCCGAGGACGCCAAGGCCGTCGTCCGCGGCGAACGGTTCTACCAGGCGGACAAGCTGGAGTGGGCGCTCAATACCTTCCGTGAGGCCATGCAGTTCATCTCCGCCGCCTACTATCCGGCCTCATTGGTCTTCTATCCGATGGAAAGCAACCTCGGCTACAGGCCCGGCGTCTCCAAGGAGCTCTTCGCCTGTCTCGACGACGAACAGGTGAACGTCTACCGCGACATCTGCAATCAACTCGTGCTCCCCTCCGTGAGCAAGGAGAAGCCGTCCGTGGTCGGCATCTCGATCGGGACGCAGATGCAGCTGATCGCGGGATTGACCTTCTGCAAGATGATCAAGGAGACGTTCCCGCACGTGCATGTGGTGGTGGGCGGCAACGTGATCACGAGACTGCAGGAAGAGCTGCCGCATCACGAGAGGTTCTTTACCGAAGTATTTGATTCGGCAATACTTTACGAAGGCGAACACGCGTTGCTTTGGCTGATCGAGGCCTTGAACGGGCAACGGGATCTCGCCTCGGTGCCCAACTTGATGTACCGCGATGCCAAGGGCGTGCAGCAGAACAAGGAAGTCTATACGGAGAAGACGACGGCGCTGCCGCTGCCGGACTTCGACGGCTTTCCGTTGGACCATTATTTCGTCCCGGAGCGGATCATTCCCTACCTCGCGACGCGCGGCTGCTACTGGGGCCGCTGCACGTTTTGCGATCACGGGCAGGGATATTTCGACCAGTACCGGGGCATGACGGCGCAGTTGGTCGTCGAGCAGGTGAAGGCGCTGCGCGACAAATATCAGTGCCGGCACTTCCTGTTTTCGGACGAGTCCTATCCTCCGGCGTTGTTCAAGAGGGTCTCGCAGATGCTGGTCGATCAGAACGTCGGCATCAAGTGGACGACGCTGATCCGCTTCGAGGAAACGCTACAAGATCAGGCCGTCTGGGATCTCGCCGCGAAGGCCGGCTGCTGCACCCTCTATTACGGCATGGAGTCGGCGAACGAGCGCGTGCTCAATTTGATGGACAAGCACGCCAAGAAGAGCGTGATCCAGAACAATCTCCACCAGGCGGCGAAGGCCGGCATCTGGAACCACGTGATGGCCTTCTACGGCTTCCCCGGCGAAACGAGGGACGAGGCGCTGGAGACCCGGCAGTTCGTGATCGACAACCAGCCGGTGATCCACTCGGTGGAGCTGTTCTATTTCGTGGCCTACCGGCACACGCCGATGGTGCGCAATCCGGAGAAGTTTGGCATCACGATCCACAAGCAGGAGGAATACGACCTGCCGCTGGACTACTACTACACGCTGAACGAGCCGGTGGGGATTTCCTGCATGGACGCGATGCAGCTCTGCGAGGAATTCTACAAGAACGACTTCCAGCCCTGGGCCGTCCGTGTGAACGCCCGCGAGCACGTGTTCCTGTATATCTCCAAGTTCGGGACGAACAAGCTGCCGCAGATCTACGCGCAGCGGCAGACGGTCGGCTCGTCGGACAGTGTGTCAGGGTTGGTCACCTGGCCCGTTTCTATGGGGGAGGGAGAGGACGGCAAAGAGGGAATGAGTCGGGTGATGAGTCACGGAGTGGGATAGGTGGCCTGCTGTCTCCTTTGCTCGCGGAACGCGGCACGCGAGAATTGATCGTATGGTTAGATTAAGGGAGGTGCTCGTTCGACGCGCGCAGTTGGAGACTAGTCAGGCCACCGTTTCTTGAAGAACAGCAAGGCTTAGGACGCGAAATGAACTCCTGATCCCGTTGGGGAAGGGTGGGGTAGAGCGGAAGAAGGAGAGTGGGGCTAACTCGATTCGTCATCCGGAACCAAGACGGCGCTGAGGAGGCTATAGGCCGCTTCGATCTTCTTGGTCATCTCTTCCGCTCTCTGGTAGTTCTTCATGTACTGTTTGGGATGGTTAGTCAGATTGGCGTAGCGGGCCGGGTTCCAGGTGGAGAGCTGTAGTTGGCGGGCCCGTTCGAGTTCTTCTTTAGTAGTCGGAAGCGTGAGGCCCAGGATCTCCAGCGCGTGGGCCACTTCCTTATAGATCGCGTCCTCGTTCATGCGAGCAGTCTGACAAGTTTCTAATCAGAGTGTCAATCAATCTATGTCGATGCAACTTCCCATTCTCAAAGCGCCGCCGGTCTTCAAGAACAAGGACTACCGCGACGTGCTCATCCGAGAGCTGGAGGGAGGTAAGATCCCCATCAGCCTTGGCAAAACCTGCCCGGTGAAGTGCGAGTTCTGCTACGAGATCGACCACTCCTACCGCGAGACGCTCGATCCGCCCAAGACGACCGACGAGGACTGGAAGTTCATTCTCGATTACCTCAACAAGAAGCCGACGGACCCGATGCAGTTCTGGTGTCTCGGCGGCAACGAGTACATGGAGTGGACGGATCTGTTCCTCCATCCCAAGGCCATGGAATGGGTCGAAGATTTTCTCACCTCGACGGACAAGAACATCACGTTCTTCACGGTCGGCTACGTGCAGGTGCCGAAGATCCATCAGTTGGCCGCCAAGTATCCGGGGCGCATCAACTTCGAGCTGTCGGTCATCACGCTCGGCGACTACCGCCAGCGGCTCATGCCCCATGCGCCCTCGGTCAAACATCTCATGAAAGTGTTGGACGGCCCGGCCGTCTCGTCGGCGAACTTCTATTCGTTCGACGTCCACACCATGTCGAAGGACGCGCAGACCATCTCGGCGGTGAATCAGAAGTGCGTGCTCTGGATGGGCTGCCTCACGCCGGTAAAAGGCATCAAGGAGCCGACGGCGGACTTGATGCGGCAGGGCCGGAAGTATCTGCCGGACGAGGCGCGCCGCCTCTACGACTTGGGGCTTCCGAATGTTCAGACCATCCAAACCGAGGCCCCGATCACGGCCTTCATGAACCGCAAGCGGATCGTGAGCGCGTTCGATTCGCTCGAATTGGAAAAGAAGGACACGGTCGTGATGGCGAAGAGCGTCTACAAGATCCTCAACATGTACCGGAAGAACCGCGCCAGATTTCTCATGGTGCCGAACGCGACCTTGGGAGGGGATTCGGACTGCTCCGTCCTGCTCACGTTCGACGACATCGCCAGGCGCGTCACGACGCAGAAGCGCATCCACGTCCCGAAGTGCATGATGCAGTCCGGCCGCGGCCTCTATACGGACATCGGCGGCGTCACGCCGGAGCAGTTCACGAGGAAAACCGGAGTCAAGGTGAAGGTGCTGCACAAGATCGACACGAGATTCGCCAACCGGCTCCTATGGCGAAACTGCCTGCTGAAGAACTACGTGGAAGACTACGTCTCCAATCCGCTCGTGCAGTCCTACGAAAACTACCCAATTACTGCGTAATCCGAAGCTGGAAAATCCCAAAACTCAAATCACAAGTTCCAAGCTAAGAAATCCGAAATTCGAATATCGAAATTCGAAACGCTGGAGATTTGAAATCTCAAGCACCAAATTCGAAGTTCCAAGGGAGACAATTCGAAGTCCAAACTCAGATTTCCAGCTTGAGAGTTGGTGCTTATTTGTTAAGTATCGGTTCTAAATTGAACGCGATACTGATGCGGGGGTTGGCGCCCTTGTACGGGGCGACGGCGTGATGCTGCCAGCCGGGAAACATGACGCACTGTCCGGTCGAGGGGGTGAACGAGATGGTATTGCCCGCGTCGTGCAGTTCATCCATTGAATAACGCAGATAGGGCGCCAGCATGCGAGGCAGACAGCCGCGCGGATCATACAGCTGCAGCTCGCCCCCCTGATCCTGCTGATCGGCGATGTCGCCCACGTCCACATAGTAGACGCCGGACCAGAAGGATCCGGGGTGGGCGTGATAGCCGTTGCTGCCGCCATTGCGTTGCACGTTCGACCATATTTCCGCCACCTGCCAGTGGGGGTGCTGCGCGGTCTTACCGCTACGGACGGAGAACTCGGTGGCCAGCTCGGCGACTTGCGTGACGAGCTCGAACAGCTGTTTCAGCGGTTTGCCGGCCCATTCCATCATGGACATATCGTGGGGCGACGACCAGCCCACCACCTCGCGGTCCCGATAGGCGAGCTGAGAGGTTTCGTGATCGAGAACGGCTTGCTTGAGTTCTTGGTTGAGGCAGGCACAGTCGGGCACTGAGAACACCAGCAGCGGTGTCGAAAAGATAGGCCGAACGCTCAATTCGAGTTGGCGGGCCATACGCGTTCCTAACGCGTGTTGCGGATATAAGCCGAGGAGAATAGGCACGCGAGATCATCAAGTCAACCGCGGAAAATGACGTAGGTACAAAACATTGAGGAGCCCGTACCGCCGCCGTTGCCGGGGGTGAACCGCGTATGGCGTCCATCGGCAGGCCCGATCAAAAGCGAAAAATGGCTCTGGTAGCGGTCCGGCGGTCCATCGTCAAGATCCGTCCGCTCTCTTCCCGAGAAGATTGGAAGGCGGCGGTTTGACAGGCCCATCGCCTCTGACCTACAGTGCCGCAATCATGGACTCCGGACGTCGCTCGCTGAAGTTCTACCAGGCCGACGTGTTCACGAAGCAACCCTTCGGCGGAAACCCGGTGGCGGTGTTTCCCGATGCGAAGGGGCTGTCGGACGACGAATTGCAGCAAATCGCGCGGGAGATGAACCTGTCCGAAACCGTGTTCGTCTTTCCGCCCCTCGATCCCGCCGCGGTCGTGCGGCTGCGCATCTTTACCCCGACGCAAGAGATTCCCTTCGCCGGCCATCCGGTCGTAGGCACCATGTTCGTCCTGAGCACGTTGGGACTGATCGCCACTTCCGAGCCCGTCACGCGCGTCGTGCAGGAATGCAACATCGGACTCTTTCCCGTCGATCTGCATGTGCGAGACGGGCGCGTGCTCCGCGTCGTCATGACGCAGCCGGCGCCCCAGTTTCTGGAGACCGTCGACGACACGGAGGACCTCTATAAGGTCGCCAATGCGCTGGGCATCGCCAAACCGACGATCGCGGATACCAAATGGCCCCTCGTGGTCGTCTCGACGGGACTTCCGGTGCTGATCGTACCGGTGCGGACCTTGACGGCCGTGCGGTCGATCCGGCCCGATTCGTCGGCGATCATCGACTTGTGCCGCCGGTTCGGCGCCAACGGCCTGATGGTGTTCACGACGATCACGGTCGAACCGTTCGCGACGGTGCATGCGCGAATGTTTGCGCCGTCCATCGGGATCACGGAAGATCCGGCGACCGGCAGCGCCGCCGGGGCGCTGGGTTCCTATCTGGTGCACCACGGCGTGGTCGACGTCGGCCCCATGACCGAGATTACGATCGAGCAGGGCTATGAGATCGAACGGCCCTCGCGGATCTTGGTGCAGGTGGAATCGGACGACGATGCGATTCAGACGGTGAAGGTGGGGGGGGAGTGCGTCATGGTGGTAGAAGGAACGTTGTCGTTTTGAGAAAGTGGGTCCTGTCAGTGAGGAGCCCGACCGTCCTCGCACCCCGCCCGGTGTAGGGACCCCGCTCCGGGCGGTCGGGCGCCCACCTCACTGCCACCCACTTTGCCAAAACTTTGATGAGGGATAGGAATGAAGGCGGTTATTTTTCGGGAGCACGGCGGGACGGAGAAGCTGAGTTACGAGGACGTGCCCAAGCCGCAGATCGGGCCTGAGGAGGTCTTGATCCGGGTCCGGGCCTGCGCCCTCAATCATTTGGACATTTGGATCAGGCAGGGGAGCCCGGCTTATCCCATGCCGCTTCCGCATATCTCAGGTTCGGACGTCGCCGGCGAAGTGGAGGCGGTCGGTACGCAGGTCGACGGGGTCCGGGCCGAGAGCATCAAGGTCGGAGAGCGGGTCTTTGTCTCGCCCGGGATCAGCTGCTGGCGGTGCAACGAATGCCTGGCCGGCCGCGACAACTTCTGCCGGTCCTACGCGCTGGTCGGTGCGATGACCCATGGCGGGTACGCCGAGTATGTGAAGGTGCCGTTCCGCAACGTGCTGCCAATTCCCGGCAACCTGACGTTCGAGCAGGCGGCGGCTTTTCCGCTCGTATCGGTCACGGCGTGGCACATGCTGTTTGCGCTGGCGCAGCTTCAGGTTGGCGAGACCGTGCTGATCATGGGGGCGGGAAGCGGGGTGGGAAGTCTGGCCGTCCAGATGGCCCACCTGGCCGGCGCCCGGGTCATCACCACCGTCGGAGCGGAGGATAAGATTCCGAAAGCGGTCTTGCTCGGTGCCCATGCGGTGATCGACCATAGCCGTGAAAAGGTCGCGGAGCGCGTGAAGCTGCTCACGGAGGGCCGGGGCGTCGACGTGGTCATCGAGCACATCGGGCCGGAAGTGTGGCAGCAGTGCCTGGCGTCGTTGGCCAGGGGGGGCCGCTTGATCACCTGCGGCGCCACGACCGGAGCGGACGTCAAATTGGACCTGCGGTACGTCTACAGCCGGCAGTTCACGATCAAGGGTTCGTATATGGGTACCCGCGCCGAGCTGGTCAAGGCGTCCGAGCTCGTGGGCCAGGGGAAGCTCAAGCCGGTCATCGACCGAACCTATCCACTCAGCGAGGCGCGGGCCGCACAGGAACAGCTGCTATCACGCAAGGTCTTCGGTAAGATCGTGCTCGGCTGTTGAAATGGTCTCCAGCGTGGTGGTCGTGTCGCGGATTTCGAATTGGACAGGGGCGATGCCTATTTATTAATTAGGGGGGACAAGAATGGCTACAGTGGCGCAGATCATGAAGAAGCCGGTCAAAACCGTCGGTCCGACGACCTCGGTTGTCAGCGCGGCGAAAACGATGAAGTCGGCCCGCATCGGGGCGCTCTTGGTCAAAAAAGGCAAGCAGTTCGTCGGCATCGTGACGGATACCGACGTCGTCCGGCGCGCGGTCTCCAGCGGCAAGCCGCTCGGCAAACTGACCGTCGAAAAAATCATGACCTCCCCGGTCTGTACCCTTGAAGGCCATCAGTCGGTGGATGACGCGCAGGACATGATGGGTGATCTGGGCGTGCGCCATCTCGGGGTGACGCAGGACGGAGCCATCGTCGGCATCGTCTCGGTGCGCGATCTGCTGATGCATTACAAGCGCTACGCGCAATCGAAGATTCCGCCGATGCAGGAGTATTCGGAACCGAAAATTGCCCAAGACTGACGGACGCTGAAAACGGTCTGTAACTTCGTTCTCGGTCCCACGGCTCCCTGCGACGTACAGCCAATAACTAAGGACGAAATCACGGGAGGTGTGTATCCGTTCGCTGAGACTTTGTGAAAAGCGAACGGCTCGAACGAAGTTTGGTATGTACCTCCTCGGTCGACGTGCTTCCTGCGGGTCGATATGGCCACCGAGAGACTGTTTGAAAAAACGCTCGTATCGTTCGAATAGGTTCTTGACGCTGGCTTCCATCACTTCAAGTCCGGTTATGTCCTGTACGGCTCAATGGAGCCGTTCATTGCCTAGCTTGTGGACGGACTGTAACGGGTCGCGAGCCGAAACTCAAACTGAGACGCTACCGCGGGAAGATCTTACTTGCGCAGCTGCTGGAGAATGTGGCCGAGCTCGGGGAGAATCAGTTTTTCCATCGCGAGACGGACGGCGTTTTCCGATCCAGGCGTCGAGAAGAGGACGCGGCCCTTGATGATACCGGCGGTCGCGCGGCTCATGATCGCGGGTGAGCCGATCTCTTGATAGGTCAGGTAACGGAAGACTTCGCCGAATCCGTCCAACCGCTTTTCCAACATCCCATCCACCGCCTCGAAGGTGGAATCTCGCCTGGAGATGCCGGTCCCACCGTTGATGATGATGGCATGGATCCGCTTGTTGGCGCTGCCGGCCTTGATCTTGGCTTTGATCTTGGCCGGCTCGTCCTTGACGATGGAGTAGTCCACGATACTGTGGCCGGCGCCCTTGAGCATGTGCATGATGCGCCGTCCGCTGGCGTCGGTTTCTTTGGTGCGGGTGTCGCTGCAGGTGATCACCATGCAGCCGATCTGGCTCGGCGCTTGAGATTTGTGCTCATGATGAGCGTGGCTGCTCATCGCCGCGCCCTATTTCCAGACGGCGTCGGGATTGAGCTTCGCCGCCGGCTTCCCGCCCTTGATGTGTTCGTCGAGGATCGTGGCGACGTCCGCTTCCGTGACCTTGGAATACCAGGTTCCGTCCGGATACACGACGACGGTCGGGCCCTGCTCGCAGGGGCCAAGGCAGGAGGAGCCGCTGACCAGGACTTCACCAGGCATCACGCCCCGCTGCATCAGGCCCATGTTGAACGCCATGAGCAACTGCGCCGAGCCCTGGCTGCCGCAGGAGGGCTTCGGGTGCCCCGGAGGCCGGGCGTTGGTGCAGACGACGATGTGATATTTCGGCTTCGGCATGA
>DAOLIU010000027.1:10299-31786 GCA_035328385.1 Nitrospira sp.
CGGTCTGTACAGCTCCCACTGTTCGATGCATTCCTCCGGGAACTTCCAGTGTTTGAGCCCTTTGATCACCCAATCGAGATAATGGTCCTTGGGCTTGAACTTGCCGATCGATTCGGCCGCATAGGTGGTCACGAGCATTTTCTCGCCCGCTTGGTCGTGCACGGTCACCTGCACGTGGCGGTAGGCGCCCTGCGGCACGTCCTCCTCGAACTGGTCCAGAATCTTGATGTCTTCTTCCGTCACTTCGAAGACGGCGCCCCAGACTTTTTCCCCCGGCGAGGGCACGACGTTGGCCAGCCCGCATCGCCACTGAGACGACCAGCGGCCGAACTGGATCGTATGTTCCGGGAGCGTGGCCAGCGTCACGAACTGATGCTCGGGGGCCCGCCGTTTGAGCTGGGTTGGATTGACATTGTCGCCGTAGAGAAAAAATTTCATGGATGGTCCAACGCCTCAAATTGTGCCGGATGCATGACTTCAGCGATCGATATCGTCAAGCCGGTACTTGTAACATATCGCCTTTCGAACGTACAAGCTGCTGGGCTACGAAAGTCGAAACTCGAAATCAGAAGCTCGAAATCCGAAACAAACAACGAGGTCGAAGCTGCAAATCCCAAGCGACAAATTTCAAGAGGAGAATTCGAAATCCGAAGTCCTTAAATCCGAACGTTTCGGATTTCGAGATTCGGGATTCGGATTTTTCAACTTGGTATTTGGAAATTGGTTTTTGGAATTTCAGCTCTGCTAGTTTCGCATTTCGAGTTTTCCCTTGCCAAATGGTGTTCGTCGGTTGACTTCACGAATGCCGGCTTCCTATGATGCATGATTTCCTATGGTCAAAGCGCTCCATTACCTCGCTGTCGTCGTCCTTCTGCTGGGGGCGGCCTACTTTATCTGGACGAAGCCTCCCGTCGTCAATCCCATGATCGATCGGCGGAGCGCCGACGCGCTGGCTTTGGTGCAGACACACCGCGCGTTGGGCTATCCGACCATCCTGCAGGCCATGACCGACCATGTGAAGTCCATGAAAGAGCGGGGGCTCAACGCCAGGCTCGGCGAGTGGCGGGTGAAGCAAGTCGACGGGGACATGTACGAAATTCGCGTACAGCTCCGCGATCAGGGGGTGGGAGGACAGTGGTTCGAACGCGAATTCATTTGGCACGCCAATCTGTCGCTGAAGAAGGTCAATGCGGCGTCGTTGCCGGCCGACGGGGTGACGCCCAAGGAGCCGGACCACGTGGATCCGTCCGGGCCGTCCGTGCCGCAGTTTCCAGGCGCGCGGGGACCGGCCTGAGTCAGGCTGCGTAAGGATCGAAATCCGGCGGCAGGGCGACCTGAATTTCGCCGTCCGTGACCTGCACCGGACAGCAGGCGACGGTGATGTTCGGATTGCCGGACCGTTCGCCGGTGCGAAGATTGAATGCCCATCCGTGCCAGGGACATTCGACCACGTCGCCGCTCACGAATCCCTCGCCCAGCGGTCCGCCCGCATGGGGACAGGTATTGTCCACCGCATAGTACGTCCCGTCGACATTGAACAGCGCGATCCGCACGCCGTGCACTTCGACGGTTCGTCCGCTTCCCGGCGGAATCTGACCGACCGTGGCGACCGTCACGAAATCCGACATCGTTCCTCTCCGTCCTCTCCGTGCCTATCCTTCCAAGTCGACCGGGAGGGAACGGGCATCTCGGAACGGCCACTAGCTTGATTTGGCGGCCGCCTTATGGCATAGACATACGTGAGCGTACCCAGACCGGCACAAGGCCTTCTCGACGAAGGAGCCTCGGTTGGGAATGAGGTTTCCGAATGGAAATGACCCTCCTGCTCAACTCCACCTATGAACCCCTGCGTGTCGTCCATTGGCAAAAAGCGATTGCACTGCTCTGGCAAGGAAAAGTCGAAGTGCTGGAAGTGTACGATCGCGAGATCCACGGAGTCTCGATCTCCTTCAAGCTGCCGTCGGTCATGCGGCTGCTCAAGCTGGTTCGTCTGAAGGACAGTCATCGGGCGGTCAAGTTTTCACGCATCAACATTTTTACCAGAGACGGTTACACCTGCCAATATTGCCGGACGAAGTATCGGACGGAAGAACTCACCTTCGATCACGTCGTGCCCATCGCCAAGGGCGGCCGAAAGACGTGGGAAAACATCGTCACCGCCTGCTGGCGCTGTAACAACCGCAAGAGCGGCCGCACGCCGGAGGAAGCGGGCATGCGGCTGATGAAGCGGCCGGTCAAGCCGCGCTGGAGTCCGATCGTCACGATTACCATTGGAATCAGAAATACACCGGAAAGCTGGCGGGACTATCTGTATTGGAATATGGAGTTGGACGCCGATCCCTCCGGTCCCTGAGCAGCCTGTTGAAATCAGCTGCCGGCTGCGTTCTCGCTTCGCTCAAACCCTCAACGACAGCCCAAGATATCCAAGGCAAAAAACCCATCCGCTCGCAGGTGATCGAATCGAGCGGTTCAAGCGAAGCTTGGTAGATACCTCTTCGGGCTTTCGCTCGCTGCGGCCTTGCCGCAGAATGCATTTGAACAGTCGGGAATCTCTCTCAGCGGGGCCTTTCTCACTGCTTCACCGAGTCCAGGACGATTTCCAGGTTCCGCCCGCCTGGCAGCGTAGGATTCTTCGCGTATCGTCCTTCGATGTCTCCCGGTTGCGCCGGGCCGGCTTGACCGTCCCGATCGAGCCTCGCAATCACGTCGACCATCCCGCGCAGTTCCGAGCCTTGAACCATGACGTCGGCGTTGGTGATCTCGAACGAGACGGGAAACGCCGGCTGGTCGATCCGCTTCGCCGCAATCGGCCTGGGCGACGCGCCGGGACGGCGCACGATCACGAACAGGACGTCGGTCGGACGCACCTGGTTGGCGAGCGCCGGCGAAATCTGCACCTGGCCGGCGATCACCGGTTCGCCGGTCTGTGGATCGCAGCTATGGGCCAGACCGAGCCATGCTGCGATGGCCGCCAGTCCGATGATGCCGGTCGCCATGCCGATTGCTTTCGACGTCAGTGCCGCCACGAGAATCGCCTTTCCTGCTGGTTCTGATCACGCGCCGGGGAAAACGATTCGTCCGGCGCGCCGCGCATTATACCGAGGCCCATCGGAAAAGGGGAGGGCGAGGTTTACGGTGGAAAAGTGTCTGTTGTATGATGGCGACGGAAATGCT
Source organism: Nitrospira sp. (assembly GCA_035328385.1). Taxonomy (GTDB): domain Bacteria; phylum Nitrospirota; class Nitrospiria; order Nitrospirales; family Nitrospiraceae; genus Nitrospira_C. The sequence continues at coordinate 13,474 of DAOLIU010000027.1, forward strand.
GAAAACGACTTCCGGCGTCGTTTCCGCATCATTCGGACGCTCGGCGTACAAGAAAGAGTCTGCTCGCTGGAACGACCGTTTTTGAGCGTTCCGCAAGAACGAATTGGAGGATCACATGCCTGCGAATCCGGGTTTTCCCTTGTCGCTCGACGTCAGAGGTTATCCCGTGGTGGTGCTCGGCGGCGACGAGGAGGCGGCGGAAAAAACGCAGCGATTGTTGGATGCCGGAGCCAAAGTGACCGTGGTGGCTCCGACGCTGCACGATCATTTGAAACAACTGGCTGCATCGGCAAAGGTGGTTCATCGAGGGCGGCATTTCCGCGAATCTGATTTGGAAAGCACCATTCTCATTTTGAATATGGTGCGCGGCGACCGGGACTTCGCCCGCTCCCTCTTTGCCAAGGCCCGGGAGAAAAAGGTGCTGTTATGGTCCGTGGATTTTCCCGAAGCGTCGAGCGTGATCATGCCGGCGGTCGTGGCGATCGGACACCTGCGCATCGCGGTCAGCACCAGCGGCCAGGCTCCGGCGCTCTCCGGTTTCATGAAAGAAGATATGGAGCGCATTCTCGACGGCGAATTCGCGGCGTTTCTGGATTGGCTGGGGGAGTTGCGGGAACAGGCGAAGAAGGACGAGCCGGACGTGGAAAAGCGGCGGACCCTGCTGCGCGAAGCGCTGGATGGATTCCGATTGCTGGGCAAGGTCCAGTATCCGAAGGTCTGGCTCGAGCATCGGTCCCAGCAGAAAGCCGGCAGTCCGGCACAATCCTGAATCGCAGAGGAGTGACGATCATGGTGTTGTTGGAGTTCAGCATGTCTCCGTTGGGTAAGGGGGAGAGTGTGGGAAAGTACGTCGCCCGATCGTTGGATATCGTCGACAAGAGCGGCGTCGACTATCGCCTGAATCCGATGGGGACCGTGTTGGAAGGCGAGTGGGACGAGGTCATGGCGGTGGTGAAGAAGTGCTATGAACGCATGAAGAAGGACTGTAACCGGATCTCCTGTTCGGTAAAGATCGATTTTCGCAAAGGTCATTCCGGCCGACTGTCCGGCAAAGTTAAGAGCGTGGAACGCCGGCTGAAGCGCCGAGTGCGGACCTGACGCGATTGTTCGTTCGTCGGACTCGGCTTCCGTATCTTTTCCTGCCCGTTTTGTATCTCAATCAATACTAACCAGTCTCCTCGCTGGATCCTTTCTCTTTGTCTCACCGCGAATCGAGCGAGATTGAGGAGATTCCTCCGGGCGGCAGATGTGCGCGGCAAAGGTACGTCCTTTGCGTAGTGCAAAGAGCCGCAAGCCGAAAGTCGCCGGCCGTCTTTGGTCCTATATTCGCCGAACGATTCTGCAAAGGCCTCTGATCGACCAGAGTAGAACGGCCCTGATCCAAAAGGGCTGGGCGTCACACAGATAGTGCCGCGACGGGCGACGTGTCTGTGATACAGTTCGGAATCCGAATAATATGGCGACCATGACGCTCTACTTGCTGTCGCAGGATCATACGATTCTGGAACGGGGAACCATGCAGTTCGTGCCGTTCGGCGTCGATGTGCAGGGAGAACCGATTCGGGACGTCAGCGGCATCGTCATCCGCGACAACATCGACTATCTGGAAGAGTGGATGACCCGGACCAAAGGGACGGAAGCGGCTCGGCAGGCGATCGAGGATCTGTGCCGGTTGCTCAACGAGCGCCTGCGTGATCCCTCGCACCATGTGACACTCGACCAGCTGCGTAACGTCTGGAACAGCTATTCGTACGAATTCACGTCATACCTGCGGGAGTTTTGTCGGGAACTGTCGGAAGATCCCGCGTTCTATCGGAATGTCGGACGTGAAAAGCACATCTCCCCCTTGGTTCAGGCGCTGGGCCGACCCTTCAGTTTGGCGCAAGTCCATCGGATGTATCCCTATTACGCGAAAAAATTCGCGAAAGGGCTGGAATATTCGGTCGTGACCGTCACGGACTCGTCGGCGGTGCTGCGCTTGAGCCTGACCCAGCGGGTGTACGAGCAATTCGGACCCTACCGCAAAGCCTGCGCGGCGCAGATCTGCGAGTCCGTCAAGGGACGGCTGGCCATGGTTCCCGCCAAACTGCATCGGTTGCCGCCGTCCACCGTGACGGATCGAACGTGCATCGTTCGCGGCGACGAGCATTGCGAGTGGGAGGTGCAATGGCAACCGCAATCGAACCGCCATGTCGCATGGCACGTGTGGGGCGCGATGACCGGCGCGTTGACGGCGGCGGCGATGCGATCCTTGGTCCCGGGGGTCAGCGTCGGTGAGCTCGCTCTTGCGGCGCTCGTGCCGGTGTTCGTGTCCGGTACGCTGATCAATCGGCGGTTGCACCAGGAGAGCCGCCAGCGGGAAGCGTTGATCAAAGAGCAGATGGCCGACGTGGAGTCGCGCCATGAAGAGCTTCGGGAAGCCTATCTCGAGCAGGAACAAACTCGCGTGGAGCTGCGGAGGAAGATCAGTCATCTGATGGTTCTGCATCGAGCGGGGTTGCTCTTCAGCTCCATGCTCGACCGCGAGGTGTTGCTGCAACAGGTACTGGAGACCTTGACGAGGGATCTGCATTTCGACAGGGCCATGATCTCGTTCTACGACCCGGAACAGCAGGTCGCCAAAGACGCAAGACTCGTCGGCGTGTCTCCCGAGGTCACGGCCCGAGCCCGCGCCAGCGTCATTCCCGTGTCGGACCCCGAAAGTCCGGAGGGCACGGTGTTGCTGCGCGGAACCCCGCTGCTGATCGGCGATATCCGGACGGTGTGGGGACGACTGCACCCCTCGACCAAGCAGCTGGCGATGCTGATCGGGACCAAGGCGTTCATCGTCGTGCCGTTGAAGGCCAAAGATCGCATCCTGGGTGGTCTGATGGTCGACCGCATGCAGGAACATTGTCTGACGCTCGAGGATCTCGAATTGCTGGTCACCTTCGCCCACCAGGTGGCCGGCGCGCTCGATAACGCGGCCGCGTACCGCCAGATCGAAGAGCTCAACGTGGGGTTGGAAGCCAAGGTCCGCGAGCGTACGGCCGAATTGGAGCAGGCGGATCGTCTGCGTTCGCAGTTTCTTTCCCATGTGTCTCACGAGCTGAAAACGCCGCTGACCTCGATCAAGGGCTTCCTGCAGAACATGCTGGACGGACTGACCGGGCCGGTGAACGAGAAGCAGCAGCGATATCTGATCCGCGTGTTGGAGAATTCCGAACGCCTCATCCGCATGATCGACGATCTCCTCGATCAAACGAGGATTCAGACCGGACGGCTGGAGCTGGTCCCGTCGGAAGTCGATCTGGCTCACGCCGTGTCCGACGCCGTGGAGCAGCTCAGACCGCTGGCCCAAGCGAAGCGGCACAGGCTGGAGGCGGTGTATCCCGCCGTCCCATTGATCGTCTGGGCCGATCGGGATCGGCTGTTCCAGATCGTCACCAACCTGGTCCAGAACGCGGTGAAGTTTACGCCGGAGTCCGGACGCATCACCGTGAAGGTGACGATGGAGCAGCCGCGGGCCGCCAAGATTTCCGTCCAAGATTCCGGGCCCGGGGTTCCCCCGGAGTTCATCGACAAGGTCTTCGATCCGTTCTTCAAGCTGAGGGCGCGGACCGAGACCAAGGGATTGGGCCTGGGGCTCTCCATCGTGCGCACGCTGGTCGAATTGCACGGAGGCGCCATCGAGGCTCGAACCGGCAAGGACGAAGGGGCGGAATTTTCTGTCACGCTTCCCCTGTGGTCTCCGCCGGACACCCAGGTGAAAGGAACGATCAATCGGACGGCGCCGGTCTTGGTCGTCGATGACGACTCCGACATTCGGCAGTATCTGGAAGACCGCCTGAGGGCCAAGGGCTACGAGGTTCGGTCGGAAAGCGACGGACTTCAGGCGATGGAAGCGGTTTGCCGGGAAACGTTCTCGGGGATGATCCTGGACATCGGCCTTCCGTCGATCGACGGTATGGAACTGTTGAAGCGCATCCGTCAAAGGGATCAACGGGTTCCAATCGTGATGGTGACGGCGTCGGGCGCCAGGGACACGGCCGTACGGGCCATAGGGATGGGCGCCCAGGCCTATTTGTTGAAGCCGTTTCATGCCGGTGAATTGGAACAGGTGGTGAACACCTGGTTTGGAACCGCCGAATCTGCACACTAGCAGGCCGTTGAAAAACTGTTTCGGACCCCGAGAAATAGAGTCATGCATGATGGTCAAAAAGGCCGTCCGGCAAGACCGCAGGGAGGTCCGCGATGCGAAGAATAATGAGCGTTACGGTTGCGGACGGGCGCGAGTCGGTGAGCGCCCAGTGTCTTGAGGCGAAGCGTAGCCGTCTCATCCGCCCGCCCCGAGCTGCCGGAGCCGCTCTTGCCCGGGTCGTACGCTGAGCCTCTGAGCGACGCGAGAACGCCGCTGGAGGACTTTTTCAACATCCTGCTAGAGAGCCGCCGGATGAGGCAGTCCATCGTGGAGAAAGCTCATGGCCGTCCGCTGGACCGGATTCGAAGCACATCGGATTGCAGAAGAGGCGGAGCAGGTCGACGGCGCGGCGCGGTCGCCACGCTGGTGTGCACGCTGATATGGTTGTATGGCCTGACTGTTTCATCCCACGTGGCGTCTGCTCAGGTGCCTCGCATACAAGGACAGGGCACCGCGGCTTCCGCCATGGGCAATGCCTTTGCCGCCCAAGCGGACGATCCGTCCGCCATTCACTACAACCCCGCTGGACTCACCAACCTGCACGGGGTGGAGTTCATGGGAGGGTTGTTGCTTTCGGGCGGCACGACCCGGTTTACCGGTCCCACCGGTGTGACGGCCACGGGGGACCGAAATGGCAGCGTGGCCTGGCCGCCGCCTGCCCACCTCTATCTGACCGCGAATTTCCAGGACCTCGGATTGACCGCCTTGGGGCCGCTCTCGGCGGGGATCGGGGTCACGTCTCCGTTTGGGTCCCTGATGCGGTGGCCTGCCGACGGCCCCTTTCGCAGCGCCACGATCTTCAATACGCTCCCGCTGCTGGACATCAAACCCACGGTAGCCTATGGACTGACGCGTAACCTGTCCGTGGGGGTGGGGGCCGATATCTACACTTTTTCGGGGTTAGTGGGGGAGGGACAAGTCGAGCGCCAATCGATCTGGCCAGGAGGATTCGGCGTCCCGGCGGGTGCTCGAATCGAGCTGGCCGGTGGCGATACGGCGGCCGGTTTCAACGTGGGTCTATTGTATACGGCACTGCGGAATTCAGATGGGCTGCCCCTCGTCAACATCGGGTTCGTCTATAGGAGTCAGGCGACGCTGCACCTTTCAGGCGCCCTTCTGGCCAACGGAACCAAGGTGTCCGATGCCACGGCAACATTGGTTCTGCCCTCGGTCGTGACCGGCGCCGTCGCCCTGTGGCCGTATCGCACTGCAAAGCATGAATGGAAAGTGGAACTGAACGTCGACCGGGTCGGCTGGCATGCGGTGAAGAACCTCGACGTTCATCTGGCGAACGGGGCGACGATTCCTCAACCGCTGAGCTGGCAGAATACCTATGCCGTCATGGTCGGCACCGAATACAAGTGGCGTGCGCTCGAGGCGTTGCCTTCGTGGGACGTGGCGCTGCGCGCCGGCTATACCAACCAGCAGGCGCAGATGCCGGACGTCTCATTCGATCCGGGCGTGCCTTCCGCCGACGTGAATATCGTGGGAGGCGGCGTGGGATTCCTCTGCCATGCCGGCGGCGCGCTCCTGGGATTGGTCCGCTGCGGAGAACGCGACGTGGGTTCGGTCAGGATAAGAGGCATCGGCCTCGATCTGTCTTACCAGGCGTCGCTGTACGAGACGCGCACCATCGCCGGCAACCGCAATCCGACCGTCAACGGCACGTATAGGACGACGTTGCACACCGGCGGACTCTCCCTCCGGCTGCTGTTCTAGCCCGCACCATTCACGATGACTTCTACTGCAACCGCCGATACGAAGCCAGGAATCACCTTGAGGTGTCTGACTCTCGCGCCAAGACCTATCGAATGGCGCTCGACCTCGCAAGCGCGGCGGCGACGCGCCGGCATTACGACCTATATATTCTCGGCACCCGGGGGCCGATGCCGCAGAGGATCTCGTAGGGGATGGTGCCGCTCCATTCGGCGAGCTCGTCGGCTCCGATGGTTTCCTGGCCCTGCTGCCCTATGAGCATGGCCTCGTCACCGACCCGTGCCGCCGGAATGTCCGTCACGTCAACCATAGTCATGTCCATGCAGACCATTCCCACGATCGGCGCCCGTTTGCCGTGGATCAGTACAGCTCCGCGGTTGGAGAGACGGCGGCTGTACCCGTCGGCGTATCCGATCGGCAATACGGCGATCCTGCTGGCACGCGCCGCAACGAACGTGCGATTGTAGCTGATGGAGGTCTCCGGTTTGACCGTTCTCAAGCAGGCAATGGTTGTCCGCAACGTCATCACCGGTTTGAGCGCTGGAGCGGAGAGGGAGGCGGGAAGGGTGTGATAGCCGTACAGCATGATGCCCGGCCGTACCAAGGAGAAGTGAGCCCGGGGATATCGGACGATGGCCGCGCTGTTCGCCGTGTGAACCAGCGGGGGACGAAGTCCGCGCGCCGTGAGCAGTTCGAGCGCCTGGTGAAACGTCGCCAGTTGTTGTTCGGTATAGTCCGAAGTTTTTCCGTCGGCGTCCGAAAGGTGCGTCATCAGCCCTTCAACCTTGAGAGACGTGTGCCTTTGGAGCGCGTCGATCACGACGGGCATCTCGTCCACCGAGAACCCCAGACGGCCCATACCGGTCTCGACTTTCAGATGAATGGGAACGGACGACCGTTTCGCGTCCGCGGCACGGGCCAAGGCGGCCAATCGCGGCTGATCGCCGATGACGAGCGTCAACCGGCCGTGCAGGGCGTCGGGCAATTGCTCGTCGAACGTCGGGCCGAGCACGATGATGTCCGTCGTGATGCCGGCCTCCCGTAAGGCGAGACCTTCGGTGACCGAGACGACACCGAGCGCGGACACGCCGTGGCGCACCAGCGTCTTGGCCGTCTCGGCGGCGCCATGTCCGTACGCATTGGCCTTGACGACGGCCAGGACGGCGGCGTTGCCGGAGAGGTATCGTCGGATCTGCGTGAGGTTATGGACGAGGGAGGCGAGGTCGATGTGAGCGTAGGTGGTGAGCACGATCCAAGTCGTTCTTAACGCGGCAAACGGCCGAGCAATGCCGCCGCGTCATACTTCCAGAATCTCCTGCTCTTTTTTCTTGATGACATCGTCGATTTTCTGCGTGTATTGGTCGGTCAGCTTTTGAATCTCGGCTTCGGACTTTCGGAGTTCGTCTTCGGTCAATTTGGCATCTTTCTGCAGTTTCTTCAACTCTTCGTTCGCATCCCGTCGAAAGCCGCGGATGTGAACCTTGGTGTCCTCGCCGTGCTTCTTGCAGATCTTGGTGAGTTCCTTTCGCCGCTCCTCCGTCAACGGGGGAAGCGGGACGCGGATGATCTTTCCGTCGTTCGAGGGCGTCACGCCGAGTCCCGACATGGCGAGCGCCTTTTCAATTTCCTTGATGAGCTGCGGTTCCCACGGCTGGATGGTGATCAGGCGCGCCTCGGGTGTGGACAGGTTGGCGACCTGCCTGAGCGGCGTCATGGTGCCGTAATAGTCCACCCGGATGTTGTCCAGCAAGGCGATGGACGCGCGGCCCGTCCGCAGTCCGGCCAACTCCCGTTTCAGATGCTCCAGCGCCCCGTCCATTTTTCCCGTTACGGTCTGTCGTATCTCGGCGGCGTTCGGCATAACGGCTCCAATAGTTAGTGGCGTTCGGCGGTGACGAGCGTGCCGAGCGGCTCGCCCGTGGCCACGCGCTTGAAATTTCCCTGTTGCTTGAGGCTGAAAACGATCAGCGGCAGGTTGTTGTCCATGCACAGGCTGATCGCGGTGGCGTCCATGACCTTCAGATTTTGGTTCAGGATGGCGAGGAAGGAAATTTCCCGGTACTTCTTGGCGTCGGGATTCTTCACCGGATCCGCGTCATAGATGCCATCGACTTTGGTGCCCTTCATGATGACCTGGGCTCCGATTTCCATGGCGCGCAGCGCGGCGGCCGTGTCGGTCGAAAAATAGGGGTTGCCGGTTCCGCCGGCGAAGATCACGACCCGTTTCTTTTCAAGGTGACGGATCGCGCGCCGGCGGATGTATCCCTCGGCCAATTGGCGCATTTCGATGGCGGATTGGACGCGGGTCATGACGCCGGCGCGTTCCAGCGCATTCTGCAGGGCCAGCGCGTTGAGGACCGTGGCCAGCATGCCCATGTAGTCGGCCGACGCCCGCTCCATGCCGCTGGCGCTGGCGGCGATGCCGCGAAAGATGTTCCCTCCGCCGATGACGACCGCCACTTCGATGTCGAGCGCGACGACGGACGCGATCTCGGAGGCAAGCCCCTCCAGAACCGAAGGCTGGATGCCGTAGCCCTGCTCACCGGCCAGCATCTCTCCGCTGACTTTCAGGAGGATGCGCCGATAGTTGGCAGAGGTCATGATTCGCCCAATTGATAGCGGGTAAAGCGCCGGATGTTCATGTTCTCGCCGATCTTGGCGATTTTCTGCGAGAGCAGGTCCTTCACCGTCACCGCCGGATCCTTGATGAAGGCCTGCTCGATCAGGCAGCTCTCCTGAAAAAACTTCTCGAGCTTGCCTTCCACGATCTTGGGCCATGCGGCGGGCGGCTTGCCCATCTCCTTGGCCTGGCCTTCGTAGATCGATCGCTCCTTCTCGATGGTGGCGGCCGGCACGTCCTCGCGCCGAACGTATTGCGGCTTCGCCGCGGCCACCTGCAGGGCGAGATCGTTGACGAAGGCCTTGAACTCTTCATTGCGCGCGACGAAGTCGGTTTCGCAATTGACCTCGATCAGGACGCCGATCTTGCCGCCCATGTGGATGTAGGCGTGGATCAGACCTTGGTTGGTCTCGCGCCCCGCCTTTTTCTGGGCGGCGGCGAGGCCTTTCTGCCGCAGGTAGTCCACGGCCTTTTCAATGTCGTCGCCGTTTTCCTGGAGCGCCTTCTGGCAGTCGAGGATTCCGGCACCGGTTTTCTCCCTGAGTTCTTTGACGAGTTGACTTGAACCAGCCATGCTTGACAGTCCTTTGCTTCGACGGTGAATGAAGTGAAACTCCTGTCCGATCCTGCGGTTCCCGTCCGGCAGCGCACGGCGCGGGCCGTTCCCTGTCCCGCCGCGGAGGGAGGCAAAGCCCCCGGCGATTCCGGATCGGAAAGCGGACACGGCAACGTGCTGCTGAATATCCCGCAGAGAAGGGTGCCGCGATCTCAGGATGCCGGAGCCGCGGCCAACGTGGCGGTACCGACCTTGTCGTCTCCAGCCGGGCTCGACTGGAACTCCGCTTCCTCGCGCTGGGTCCGAAGATGGTTGCCCTCGATGCAGGCTTCGGCGATCTTCGAGGTGATCAGCTTGATGGAGCGGATGGCGTCATCGTTGCCCGGAATCGGGTAGGTGATATGGTCGGGGTCGCAGTTGCTGTCCACAATCGCGATGACCGGGATATCCAAGCGCGTGGCTTCCTGCACCGCGATCCGCTCGATCCTGGTGTCGAGAATGAACACGGCGCCGGGAAGGCCGCGCATGTTCTTGATGCCGGTGAGGAACTTCTGCAGCTTGACGAGCTCTTTCTGCTTCTGCGAAATTTCCTTTTTCGTCAGGCCGTGCTGGGCCGGATCGGCCAGCATGCCCTCGATCTTTTTCATCTTGTCGATGCTGCGGCGAATGGTCTGGAAATTGGTGAGCATGCCGCCGAGCCAGCGCTGGTTCACGTAGAACATGTTGGCGCGCACGGCTTCCTCTTGGAGAATTTCCGCGGCCTGACGCTTCGTGCCGACGAACAGGATGGATTGGCCCGACGCGACGGTGTCACGGACGAAGGCATAGGCTTCTTCCATGCGCGTGACGGTCTGCTGCAGGTCGATGATGTAGATGCCGTTTCGCTCGCCGAAGAGAAACTTCTTCATCTTCGGGTTCCACCGATTGGTCTGATGACCGAAATGGACTCCGGCTTCCAACAATTCCTTGATCGCGATCACTCCCATGCCTTCACCTCCCCTCAAGGCTTGCAGAGCGCCGACCGAAGCCGGCGAGGGGGACCAGCCCCCTTATTCTCAAGCCGAGCGACGCTTCCTCGCGTCGATGTGAATTTGTTTCGTGGTCCGGCCAGCAGAAATGCGCGTGCCGGCGGCTTGCTTCTTCGACCCCAAAGCCTTGGAACAGTAGCAGATTGCCCCAGGTATTACAAGATGAACGTGGACGGTCGGGTCCGCTTATGAACGATAGCTGGCGTTGATACGGACATAATCAAAGGACAGGTCGGTGGTCCATAGCTGCGCCTCATGCCGCCCCTGGCCCAATTCCACTCGGACGGTGAACTCTTTGCGCCGAAAGACGCGGGCAATGCGGCGTTCGGCGGCCAGACCGAGTCCGACGCCCTTCCTGACCATGGGAACTCCGTCGAAGGACAGGGCGATCCTCGAAGGGATTATTTCAACTCCGGCGCGCCCCGCGGCGGCCATCACGCGGCCCCAGTTGGCATCTTCTCCAAAAAAAGCCGTCTTCACGAGATTGGAGGTGCCGATCGTGCGGGCGACTCGCCGGGCCTGCTCTGCAGTGCGGGCTCCCGCGACCTCGATCTTGACGACCTTGGTAACGCCTTCACCGTCGCGGCAGATGGCCAGCGCCAGCGTTCGGCAGGCTTCCGTCAATAGATCGGTAAAACGGCGGTATCCTGCCGTGCCTTCCCGGATGACACGGTTGCCGGCCAGCCCGTTGGCCAGGCAGAGCACCGTATCGTTGGTGCTGGTGTCACCATCGACCGAGATGCAATTGAACGACTGATTGACCGCCGCGGCGACGGCTCGTTGCAGGGCCGTTCGACCGATGGCCGCGTCCGTCGAGAGATAGCCGAGCATCGTGGCCATGTCGGGATGGATCATGCCGGACCCCTTCGCCATCCCGCCGATCGTGACGACGGCTCCGTTGATCTCGGTGCGGAGAGCCACCGATTTGGGACGGAGGTCGGTGGTCATGATCGCCTTCGCGGCAGGCAAACCGCCGCGAGGATTCAGTCGCCGCACGAGCTCGGGAAGGCTCCGGATGATCCGCTCGACCGGCAAGCGGCGTCCGATCACCCCGGTGGAGCCGATGAACACCTCGTGCAACGGAATGTTCAAGCGCTTCGCCAGCTCCGCGGCGGTACTGCGGGCGGCGGCCAGACCCTCCGATCCCGTACAAGCGTTTGCGTTGCCGCTGTTGACCAGAATCGCGCGTCCCGTACCTTTGCGCAGATGATGACGGTCGAGCGTAACCGGTGCGGCGACCACGCGATTGTTTGTGAATACCCCGGCGATCGGTCCAGGCCGCTCCGACACCACGAGAGCCAGATCGAGCAGCCCCGGCTTCTTGATGCCGCAGTGGATTCCGGCGGCGTGGAACCCCTTGGGCGCCGTGATGCCCTGGCTCTGCCTGGATTTGGCGGTATCCGTGGACATGGGCGTGATAATCCGAATCAGGGATAGGCGGCGGGAGCGGTGAGTCCCGTGTCTTCTGGCAGCTTCAACATGAGGTTCATCGCTTGAATCGCCTGGCCGGCCGCGCCCTTGACGAGGTTGTCGACGGCGGCGACCGTGACCACCCAACCGGCCCGTTGGTCGGCATAAACGCCGATGTCGCAGTAGTTCGATCCCTTGATATAGCGGGGATTGGGGACAATGTCTTCGGACAGCCTCACGAAGCGGGCGCCTTTGTAATACGTGCGATAGAGAGCTCGAAGGTCGGCCAGGGGCATGCGGTTTTTCAGGCGGCAGTAGGCCGTGCTCAAGATTCCCCGGTTCATCGGGACGAGGTGAGGCGTAAAGGCGACCATCGGTGCGGGTCCGTCCGAAGTCCGATTCCCGGGAAGCAACGCGTTCAGTTCCTGCTCGATTTCCGGAATATGGCGATGCTGGCCGATCTTATAGGGCTCCAACGATTCATGCGCCTCCGGAAAGTGATAGGGCAGGGCCGGGCTTCTTCCGGCGCCGGAGATGCCGGACTTGGCGTCGATCACGATCGTGTCCGGCTGCACCAGATCATGCGCAAACAGAGGAGCCAGCTGGAGGATCGCCGCAGTCGGATAGCACCCGGGAGAGGCGACCAGCCGCGTCTTGGCGATGGCGTCGCGATGCAATTCCGGAAGACCATAGACCGCCTCTTTCAAGAGGTGCGCATGGCGGTGCGGTGTCTGATACCACTGTTCGTAGGCGGAGGGATCCTTCAGCCGATAGTCGGCGCTGAGGTCCACGACGGGCTTGCCGGCTGTCATGCAGGCGGCGACGGGGTCCAGCGATTTCGTATGCGGCAGGGCCAGGAAGACGGCGTCCGCGTCCGCCAGCAGCGTTTCCGGGGCCAGGGACTGAAAGGAATGGGCGACAAGACCGGCCAGGCTCGGGAAGACCGAGGCCACGGCCGTTCCCGCCGATTTTTCCGACGTGACCGTCGCCAATTCGAATTGCGGGTGCAGCGCGACGAGCCGCAGCAGTTCCGCCCCTGCATAGCCGCTGGCCCCTGCGATACCGATGCGGATTTTTTTCATGTGCGTCACACGTTCATCGCGGCGGGACATAAAAAAAGGGAAGGCCGTGAGCCTTCCCTTTCTCCGATGCCGGCTCCGGCAATTAGCGCTTGGAATACTGGAACCGTTTTCTCGCGCCTTTTTGGCCGTACTTCTTACGTTCCTTGACGCGCGAGTCGCGCGTGAGCAGTCCTTCTTTCTTGAGCGGCGCGCGAAGCGGTTGGCTCAGCTCCACGAGCGCTCTGGCGATGGCGTGACGAAGCGCGCCGGCCTGTCCCGCCGGTCCGCCGCCGTGCACGGTCGCCTTGATCGAAAACTTTCCCGAGACGCCGGCGAGCTCGAGCGGCAACTGGATGATCTGCCTGAGGGTCAACCGCGGAAAGGCCTTTTCCAGCGGTTGATCGTTGACGATGATATCACCGGCGGTCCCGGTCACCCAAGCGCGCGCGATCGCGCATTTCCGCCGTCCCGTCGCATATTGCATTGCCGCTGCCATACTGCCGTGCCTCCTTCTTGAGTTAGCAGGATACCGGAAACGTCCGTCCTCGGTGCACTCGCATGGGGCGGAAACGCGACGTGCGATACGCCGCCTCCGCGTTTGCTGCGGGGCTGCCGCACGGCCAGTTTGAGCATCCTGTCGAAATCGTCATGATTCAATGTGAACCAGAGGTGGTCTCCACGTGGGTCACAGGGTGATCGTCTCCGGCTGCTGAGCCAGATGGGGATGCGTCGTGCCGACATACACGCGGAGCTTTTTCGCCATGTGTTTGCCCAGCGGCGTCTTCGGAAGCATGCCTTCGATCGCCAGTGTCAGCAACCGCGTGGGATCTTTGCGGAACACATGCTTGGCCGTCGCGGTCTTCAATCCGCCTGGATAGCCCGAGTGCGTGCGGTACAGCTTCGTCTCCAGCTTGTCGCCGGTGAGATGGATTTTCTCCGCGTTCAGGATCACGACATGGTCACCCATGTCCACGTTGGGCGTAAACGTGGGACGGTGCTTGCCGCGGAGGATCGCCGCGACCCGGGCCGCCAATCGTCCCAAGGTCTTGCCTTCCGCATCGACCAGATACCATTTTTCCTGTACGTCCATCGGATTCTGCAGATAAGTCGACATCGTTCGTTTTCGCTCCTTCACGTCGAAGAGTGATTCAGATCTCGCGGACTTCCGGCTGCGCGCCAATGCGCTTCGACTCCAGCTTTGCGAGCCAGGCGTCCAGGTTGGCCGTGCTTCGCCGTGCCAGCACATCCCGGGCGATATAAATGGGGCATTGCACCCGCACGGCCAGCGCCAGTGCATCGCTCGGCCGCGCGTCCAGGGTCCGCTCCACCCCGTTGTTCCCCAGGTGGACGGAGGCATAGTACGTGCTGTTTCGGACGTCGGAGATGACGATGCGGCGGACCGTGACGCCCAAGTGCTCTGCGAAGCTCTTGATCAGGTCATGGCTCATCGGGCGCGGGGTGACGGTGGCGTCCAATGCCAGCTTGATGGCATGTCCCTCGGCCGCACCGATCCAAATCGGAAACGCGTCGGGATCGCCGTCTTTTCGGGAGAGGACTACGATCCTGGTCTCGGTACTGGTTTCGTCGACTACGCGGTCGATCTGGTACTCCACGAGCGGCTGGTTTTGCGGCACGTCGCTCTGGCTCATCTCACTTCTCTTCTCCGGAGTCCAGTTTGCCGAAGTCTTCCGGCTTTAGATTTTCCAGCCACTGTTCGAGTTCCTCGGAACTCTGTTTCGTCAGCACGGATTCCTTTGCAAAAATCGGAGCCTGTGAACGGAGGGCCAGCGCGATGGCATCGCTCGGCCGCGCATCGACCGTATATTCGGAGTCCCCGTACATCAGGTGAATCTTGGCGAAATACGTGTGGTCGGCCAGATCGGTAATGACGACGCTCAGGACCTTGGCATCGTAAGCATCGAGAAACGATTTCATGAAATCATGAGTCATCGGGCGGGGCGGGCCCACGTTCTCCAAGGCCATGCTGATGGAATTGGCCTCGGACTTTCCGACCCAGATCGGCAACATCTCGGAACCGTCTTCATCGCGGAGCACCACGATGTAGGCGTTATTGTATGGGTCGAACATCAATCCTTTGAGGTGCATTTGCGTGATCATAATGAACCTCTTGCCGTTTCCGATGCCGGAAACGGACAAGAAGCAGGGGACTGTATCATTTCCGTTTTTGGCCTGTCAACGAAGTCGGCCGGATCTCGGGGGAATCTGGCGAGCGTTGCGGTACAATCTTGGAGGAGAGTCGGGAATGCATCGTTTCACGATTGCGGTCGATAATTCTGGTCCAATTTGCTCGTGTCCGCCTGCTCCTCGCCGATCTTCAGGAACGCCTTCATCTGCTTCTTGACCAGCTCGCGGCCGCTCTCGTCCCCGAGATTGACCTGGTATTCGTTGATGACCATTACCCTCATGGACTCCCACTTTTTCCAACAGGGCTTGCACACCTTGGACTTGATTTCCACTTCGAGTTTGCCCATGAACAGCGGATCGGTGATGGCTTCTCCGGTTTGGCCGCACGTCACACATTGCACTTCGGTCATGATCGCAATATCCTCCTCAAAGAAAGAAAACTGATCTCGCAAGGATTCTAGCATCCCGGTCGATTGGATGAAAAGAGGGACGCGGTGAACGAGACGGCCGCGAAGGACGGACGAAGGATGATTGACCCTTGGAAGGCGTCATGTTAGAAGAGGCGCCCTTCGATCCGTATGCGTACTGAATGCCCGGATGGCGGAACTGGCAGACGCGCCGGACTCAAAATCCGGTTCTCGCAAGAGAGTGGGAGTTCGACCCTCCCTCCGGGCACCAGATGAGCTGGAATATGGAAGTCATATCCCCTACATCTCGTGTTCCAAGGAACGAAATCCCCCTTGACTTGTGTCCGGATGTAGCCTATAGTCCGCCCGCTAGAGATTATGATCATACGTATTTCAACATCTTCATGTTTCGAGAGTTTTTGTCCTTGCGTCCGTCATTACTTCATTACTTATCTCTAACTCACCAAGGAGGCAGCACATGCGTAACGTGTTGGCACTAGGAGCGGCAGTTCTTCTTGTCGGCTCCGTGAGTGTATCCATGGCCCAGGAACGCTTGCAGTCCAACCCATCTGGTATGGGCGTCGGCGAAGGAGTCGGAGACGTGTCGGGGTCCAGCACACGCGTAACCACATTCGACCGGCAGCAATTCCTTGATCGGCTATCGCAGCCCGAAACAGTGTACGGCCGTGTGCTGGGCATCGATATTCCGGGCAAGAAGCTGCATCTGGAAAGCGGTGGCAGCTCTCACGATGAGGGCCGCGCTGGCGCAGGATCCATGGTGTACCGGACGGTCTATCTCGATGATCGGACGAACATGGATCAGATGCGAACCATCGAGACTGGGGACGACGTCATGATAATGGCCGTTGAGGAGACCAATACGAGCCACCCTTTCGGCACTGGTCGCAAGCTTGTGCGTGAGGTCACCGTGCTTCGCGGCAACGAAAAGCTGGCCGGCTTCGGTGGACTCGGGCAGCGGCCGAATCCAATGACGGAGCGCGGGATCAATACGAACAGCGGGAGCGTGTCCGGAGGACCAGTCGGAGGCGTGTTGCCCGGCACCGCGACCGGTGTCGTCACCACCGGTGTCAGCGAGTTTACCGGTGCCGCCCCCTGCTGGAACTGTGAGCCGCAACCGGGCTGGGGTTACAACACCGTGGCTCCCGAAACCAAGATGCCGAACAAGTCCGATTACGGGTCAGATGTCGCCAAGCCGAACCTGATCAAGGGGCTCCAATAAGCCGGTTCGGGTCTGTATGCAGGTCGAAGGGGCAGCGCAAGCTGCCCCTTTTTATTTCATGGAAGTGGTCGACGAGCACGTTGACGCCAGTTTGGCACCTTAGAAATTATGATTGTCACGGTCACGGTGAAGCCCGCCGTTATTCGGGCTGGCTCGATCAACGTGTCGTGAAATGAGTCATGATTCGAGTTGGCGGAGTGAGGCCAATATGACGATACTGCCGGATGCGGAACTGGATCTCAGAGGGGTGAGCTGCCCCTTTAACTTCGTCAAGACCAAGCTGAAGCTGGACACGATGGAGGAAGGGCAGATGTTGGCCATACTGCTCGATGACGGCGAGCCGATTCGAAACGTCCCTCAAAGCCTCCACAATGAGGGCCACACGATCGTATCTCAGGAACAGATTGAGCACATGCATCGTGTCGTGATCCGCAAAGGCGCAGACGATTAGGCGGACCTCCCGACCTTCCGCCGGTCTGCCGGCCGCGTCCCGGTCATCGCGCCCTCCACGACGACGGTCGTTTTCATCTCCCGTTTTCTTCCTCGACGCAAGCGGACCTCCTGTTTGAGCAGCGAGGGCGCCGTCCCTCGTCGGATCCATTCGTCTTCCATAGTCAGGTTCTGCGCCAGGAGGATCATCCTGGTTGGCAATATGGCGGCGAGCGTCTCAAGCATGGGCGTGACGGCTCGGTCCTCGACGAAGAAGATCGAGGTGCTTCGACCGCCGCACCGCTGACGGAGGAACGGTGCGAGCCGCTGCCGGGCCGTCGGCGGATGTCCGTCGAAGACGATATGGTCCGCGGAGAAACCGGACAGGGCGGCTGCCGCAGTGAGCGCCGACGGTCCAGGGACGCATGTTACGGGAATCCCGGCTCGCCGGGCTGCCGCAATCAGGCTGCAGCCGGGATCGTGGATCACGGGCATCCCGGAATCGGAAACCAACGCGACGGCTTCTCCGCGCCCGAGCCGACGAAGAAGCAACGAGATTTTTTCTTCGAGATTTGCCGGTCCATAGCTCGTGACGTTACGGGCGATCCCGCCCGTGATTCCATGGTACGCCAAGAGTGCCTGAGTGGATCGGGGATCTTCTGCAGCAATGATCGGCGCGGTCCTCAAGATACGCAGCGCGCGAATGGTGATATCGTCGGGATCACCGATGGGAGTGCCGACGATATACAAAGTTCCTGGTCCCGGAGTCGCCGGCGCAGGCCTGGTCCGTGTGCTCTTTGGTTGACTCCCTTCTCCGCTCATCGATATAATTCTCCGTTTAAAAGTCAGAGTTTTGCCCTTACAAGTTGCGAGGATAGCTCCGCTATGGCCGCCGTGTTTTTCATGGTCACCATGGCGCTGTACTTTACGGCGACGATGGTGTTTCTCGCCCTATTGTTGCGGCGTGCCGAAGCATTGTCCACGGTGGCGCTCAGTATCACGGCCACGGGGTTTGCCACCCATACGCTGGCGCTGGTTGCCAGGATGGTAGGAACGACCGCGTCGCCGCCCAGTTTTCAGGAGGCGCTGTCGTTTTTTTCCTGGATGCTGATCCTGGTCTTTCTCGTCGTCGAGTTCCGGCACCGGCTGCATGTCTTGGGATCCTTCATTCTTCCCCTGGCCTTGGTGTCCTTGGTTTCCGCCGCCGCCCTGCCTGAAACCGCACCCACGCTCCAGCCGGTGTTCCGGACCTTGTGGGTGCACGTCACCCTGAGCATGCTGGGAACGGTCAGCTTCGCCGTGGCCTTTGTCGCGGGTGTCATGTATCTGATCCAAGACGGACTTCTCAAGTCCAAACGCTTCAACGTGCTTTACAGCAAGCTGCCTGCTTTGGATTTTCTCGACCAACTCAATCAGCAGTCGATCGTGTTCGGATTTCCGCTGCTCACGCTCGGGATCGTCACCGGGGCCATCTCCGCCGAGTTTGCCCGCGGGGCGTACGTGAATTGGAACCCCGAGCAG
>DAOLIU010000028.1:0-24247 GCA_035328385.1 Nitrospira sp.
GCCTGATCGTGACTATCCCGTGGGCCAGTTCATGCAGAAGCATGACGAGCGCGACAACGCGATCGGATATCAAAAGACCGCGATGGCATTCCATCTCTTACGACAAGAGATTGGAGAGCAGGCATTCTGGAAGGGGATACAGCGCCTGATCGCCGGGTATCTGGGGCGGCATGCGGAGTGGCGTGATGTACAGCTGGTGTTCAATGAAGCAAGCGGGCGTGACCTCGGTTGGTTTTTCCAGCAATGGATTGAACGGGGCGGTGTGCCGGCCCCGTCCCTTAATCGGGCGGTTGCGCGCCCGGTCGATAACGCTGCTGCATTTGCCCTCGACGTAGGGATAACCCAAGCTGAACCTTTGTTCCGGTTTCCAGTCCAGATTCGGATTCGAATGGACGATGGGCGCGATCACACGCTTACGATTCAAATGACGCAGGCCGCCCAGTCCGTCACTGTCCGACTGCCGAGCCGTCCTGCGGACGTGCGTCTCGATCCGGAGTCCATGCTGATTCGGAAGATTCCGCGGCGATCCCTGCCGCCCATGTTGAATCACTATGTCACCGACGTGCGCAGGACGGCCATGCTCGCCGGTGCCGTTCCGCCATCCCACCCGTATCAAGAGTTGGTTGGGCGCATTGCAGCCCAGGAGGAGCGCAAGGGAAGCTCGGATCATGCTGCGGTCATTCCGAACGCGACTGCCGCACTGTTTCCGTCCGAGGGGTCGGTGCTACTATTGGGCCAAGAGGGGGGGCGAGAGGACATTCAACCGTTGTTGGCGACGCATTGCGGACAACGAGTCCGACTGACTGAATCGGGAGTCGCGATAGAAGGGAACAACTATGATGGACCGGGGACGGCCGTCATTGCCACATGTCATCGCGCCGACCGACCGGACAGTGTCCTCTCTCTCCTATATTCGACAACTCCTGAGGCGGCTGCCCCCGTCTCTCGGTTACTGTTTTTTTACGGTTGGCACAGTGTTGTCGTCTTCAAGAACGGATCGGTCGTCTCGCGTGGAGAATGGCCGGGCGAACGCGATGCAGGCGAGCAAATGGAGGTGGTTGTTGATGAGGAGCGTGTCATTCGGTAGCGGTGTCGCAGTCCTGATAGTTCTCATCTTCTGTGGTCTGACGAGTGCGGCTCAGGGGCAGAAGTCGCCCGCAGTGAAACACGGTCAGACAGGAACGGAACGGCACCTGAAAAATATCAGACAGTTAACGTTCGGTCGTCAAAATGCCGAAGCCTATTTTTCGTTCGACGGGACGAAACTGATTTTCCAGTCCACCAATAATTGGACACAGGAATCGTTCGCCGCGACATTGCGCCCCGCTGAAGCCGGGCTGAACTGCTACCAAATGTACGTCATGGACCTGGAGAGTCAGACGATCCGGTTGGTCAGCACCGGTACCGGGGCCACGACCTGCGGCTACTTTTTCCCGGGCGATCGAAGGGTCCTCTTTGCTTCCACACATGCTTCCGGACCAAATTGTCCGGCCAAGCCGAAGCGCGACGGAGCGTATCGATGGGCGCTGGATGATTACGATCTATACGCAGTCCGTATTGATGGACAGGAGATGCAGCGGCTTACGACCTCACCTGGCTACGATGCGGAGGCGACCGTGTCCCCGGACGGTAAGACGATCGTCTGGACCTCCATGAGGGACGGGGATCTTGATCTGTACGCCATGAATCTCGACGGCACCAAACCGCGCCGATTGACTGATGAAGTGGGATATGACGGCGGTGCCTTCTTTTCGCCGGACAGCAAGCGAATCGTCTACCGCGCGTCACACCCGACGGAACCGGCGGATGTGGCTCGGTACAAGGAATTGCTCGATCAGCGGTTAGTCGAGCCCGGACAGCTCGAGATCATGGTGATAAATGCCGACGGAAGCAGAAAACGACAGGTGACGTCCAACGGCGCCTCCAACTTTTCCCCGTTCTTCCATCCGGACGGCAAACGCATCATCTTTTCCTCTAACGTGGAGACAAGAGGAGAGGGGGGCAGACCGAGTTTTCATCTATACCTGATTGGGGACGACGGAACAGGATTGGAGCGGTTGACGTTCGAGGGGCAGTTCAACAGTTTTCCGATGTTCTCTCCAGACGGAAAACGTTTGGTATGGGTATCCGACCGTCACGCCAAGCAGCCCGGAGAATTCAACGTGTACCTGGCCGAATGGGTGCCCTGACGAGTCAGCGACGAGGCGTTGCGTGACGGCGGACACGTCGGCAAGACCATCGGCTGCCGATTCGACCGGATTCTTCCTCGCGTCCGTAGCCTGCTCATGTGCGGCCGTCGCGCTGGCCATTTTGGGTTTGCTCGAACTCGACATTCCCCTGACGAAGTTTGTGCGGTCTTTGTACCACCCCGTCGGGTATCTCCCAAACCCCTGGCTGGCATCTTTCAGCGACATCGGCGATCGGCTCGGCAGGGGGGAATCCCTGGTGGCGATCAGCCTGCTCATCTTGTTCGCCGGGGTCTGGCTCAAACGTGCGAACGTGAAGCTTGCGGGATGGCAAACTCTGGTGGCTCATGGCATTGTCGCGGCGCTGAGCAACCTCATCAAACATGCAGTCGGCAGGCCCCGGCCGAAGTTCATCCACACCGGGGCGGTCGATCTCTCTCCCTTCGGTGGCAGTGGATGGGATTCGTTTCCATCCGGACATGCCACGTCGGCAGTGGCGATCGCCGCGGTCCTTGCGATCAGATTCCCCAAGTGGCGTTGGATCTTCATCGGAACGGCTATAGCGATTGCCGCGAGCCGAATTCTCCGCGGTGCGCATTTTCTCACCGATACGGTGGGTGGCGCGGCGCTTGGTTGGTTGGTCGGTGTGGTGGCAGGCCATCCATGGCGTCTCTGGCGATCGTCGCTCGGATCGGCGGTAGCGTCCCTCGCCCCGTTCTGCGTCGGGGCTTCGGCAGCGATCTGGGTGATGGGCCATGCTTCGCCGGTTCAATGGCCGGGACCGCAACTGGTGCTCGGCGGGTTTCTCATGGCGATACTCGCGCTTGCCGGATATGTATGGCTCGTCCTCAGGCCGATGTCGATACAGTCTCCTCTTTCGAAGCAGACGTTCAAAGAACTGATAGGAATGGGTCTGGCCATGGCGACAGGATCCGCATGGATTACGGCGGCGGCGCTTTGTGTCTGCTTGGCTGCTTGGCTCCGCCCCAGGATTGTCGAACCGGTGTCTGCGAATGGTGGAATGGCCGGTGATCGGGCCCCGGCTGAAGCGGCTGTCTTTTGTCTGCTCGTCCTTTTTGGACTGTGGGCAAGTCAGGAGATGAGAGGATTGTTGCCCCTGCCGTAGCCCTAATGAGGAGGAAGACCGGAGGGAGGGGGCGCCATACCTTCTGGAATGGTCACCATCGGTTGATTGGCCAACAAGAGATAGCCGTGACGACGTAGAAGGGGAACCAGCTGATCGGCTTCTGTGGGAAGGTTCGATCGAAAGCGTTCCGGCAGCAAGACCATGGTCCGGCCCGGCTTGGTCAAGGTGAGACGGATCGTCTCTTCCTCACCGAAGGGAACGAAGACGGCCTGCCGCCTGGCATAGAAGATGGTCGACGGCCTGGTGGCCCCGTAGACCACAAAATGGTCAGACGGCTCCAGGTTGACCCCGGCGGCATAGGCGAGTTCCTGCGGGGGAGCGATGAAGTAGTGGTTCACGAGGGGCAAGCTGAGCCTGATGGCGATCAATGCCACGAGGGCCAGCGTCGCGCCCGCCGCCCAGAATGCTCCAGCGCGACGCTGTTCGTGTAGACCCCAATAGCCCACCATCGCCATACCGATCAGCAAGACGAGCGCGGCAGCATAGGGACCGGCATCCCAAGCACTGGGATCAAGAAGCCCGGCGGACGGGAACTCTTTCAGCATCTTGTCTGAGAAGCGGGAATAGATCCACGGAATCGAGGACAGTCCCAGCGCCAGCAGAAAGCCCAAGCCCATCATCAAATGAATCGCCGCGCGCACTCCTTTGGTTGTCGGATCGACCAAGCTGCGGTGCCAATAGGTCGCAGTGAGTAGAGCCGCTGCCGGAAAGAGGGGCGCTATATAGTGTTGCAGCCTTGTAGAGGAAAGCGTGAAGAACACGAATGCCCCGATCACCCAGAGGCTGGCGAACAACTCGAGTTCGTTGGGCACGGTCGCGACGCCGGCAGTCGCTGGATGTGGAGCGGGCACTCCCGTCCTGCGCGCCGCCCCCCATGCCTTGAGGCACCCGTACATCGACATCGGCAAGAGCGCGCTCCACGGGAAAAAACCCAGCAGCAGCACCGGTACGTAGAAGAACAAGCCGAAGCCATGGCCCTCCATGGGAGCCATGAAACGTCCCACCGTCTGGGCCTTGGCGATCGTGACGTAAGTTGAGCCGTGAATGGCCAACATTGTGCCGTACCAAGGAAGGGTGACAAGGACGAACAGGCCGGTGCCGAGCAGAGGATAGCCCTCGCGCCAGAATTGCCCCCACCGCCGCGTGAACGAGAGATAGAGGATCATGGTGACGAGGGGAATGATAAAGCCGACCGGCCCTTTGGTCAGCGTAGCAATGCCCATCGCGGCATAGAACCACCACATCCAATATCGGCGCCCAGTCCCGTGAAGACCAGCCCAGAATGCGAATTGCGCCGTCGTGGTAAAGAACACCAATACGCTGTCCGTCAGAGCCATGCGGTTCAATCCGATCATCTCAATGTTGAGCAGCAGCATGAGGGCGCTGAACAGTCCGATGTTGGGGGCCTGCCAGCATACGGAGAACCAGTACTGGACCACGATGAGTAGGGTGCCAAACAGCGCGGAGGGAAATCTGGCGGCGAACTCGTTGACTCCAAAAAGAGAATAGGATCCGCTCATCAGCCAGTAGACCAGCGCAGGTTTATAGAAGCGAGGTTCGTAGTTGAACGTCGGCGTAATCCAATCGCCGGTTTCCAGCATCTCTCGACCGGCTTCCGCATTGCGGCCCTCGTCCCGATCGGTGAGACCGATCGAGCCTAGCCCGACGAAGAGGAGCGTTCCGGCAAGCGCCAGGAGGATCGCAAGGTTCACCAGGTGCTTGGCCATCGGTATCGGTTCCGCTGAAGGGTTCGAGTACGGTGACACGGTTGATCAGGAGTTACCGACTGAGGACGGGCGTTGTGCGGTCTGATCGTGATTGGATCGATGAATCAACATGAGATTTCTGACATAGACCACGGCTCCGACTCCTTGCCCGGCGATAAACACAGGGTCCTTGCGATAAATGGCATATGCCAAAGTAATCATGCCCCCGATGAGACTCATGTACCAAAATGCGATCGGGACCTGGCTCTTGGCAGTCCGTTCCGAAGCGATCCACTGAATGACCCATCGGCCGAAGAACAGGCCCTGGCCCAAGAATCCGATCGCAATCCAAATGGCCTCCGCGTTGGACATGGCAAATGCCTACAATGGCGATCGTTCGGTTACTTGGTCACAGGGGACGATCGATAGTGGTATCGCAACACGCGGTGGTGCATCCATCGGACCGCAATCAGGTCGTAGAGGCTTTTAAAGAGCCGATTGCCGACGCCGAATTTCGACACCCCGTGGATGCGCGGGTAGTGGCGGACCGGGACTTCCGTAATAGTAAATCCGTGCATAAGAGCCAGTGCCGGAAAGAAGCGGTGCATGCCTTCAAACAAGTACAGCTTCTCCATAACGGACCGGCGGAATATCTTTAAGGGACATCCCGTATCGTGAATGCCGTCGCGGGTAAAAATGTTTCTGATGAAGTTGGCGATTCGTGAAGACAGCTTCCGCACAAGATTGTCCTGGCGGTCTCTTCTCCATCCGCATATGACATCATAGCGTTCCGTGAGCGGCAGCATCGACAGGATATCTTCGTTGTCCTGTTGCAGATCGGCGTCGATATGAATGATGATGTCTCCTGAGGATTGTTTGAAGCCGGCATCCAGTGCCGCCGTCTTGCCGTAGTTCCGGTCAAAATGAAACGTACGAACTTCACGGTGTTCCGCAGCCAACCGATCCATCAACTCGCTGCTTCCGTCCATACTTCCGTCATCGACGAAGATAATCTCGAAGGGTCGACTCTGTGAACGGGGATGAGAATGCATGACTTTGAGGAGGCCTTGCGTCAAGGGCGTGAGATTTTCAACCTCGTCCTTGACCGGAACCAGGACCGAAGCCCATGGAGGAGGGGCACTCATGCAGAATGGGAAACCGGCGCACACATGACGAACGGCGCGATCACGGCATTATTCTACAGAATGCTCCACCGACCGTCAAACCGCGCTCCGACGCCGTTTATTCGACTCAGATTAGATGGTCGATGACAAGAGGGATCGGCCGACGGAGCGAGCAGGTACCGGTCGCGAGATCAGTGCGGACGAGAGCCCGGGAGAAGTTTCATCGTGAACACATGCGGCCGACGCACGAGCAGGTCACTGCTTGAGGTCCGCCACGACGGTGAATCGCATTGTTCCCATCAAGGACATTTCGTTGACTTGTTCCCCTGCGTGAATCTCAACCTTGTAGCGCCCCGGCTTCCATCCGTCGGTTGGCGGCGTGAGCCGAAGGTACCCTGACTCATCTTCGAGCGCGATATACATGGCGTCCTGGCCGATCATCGTGTCGGGATTCAAACCCGCGACGGCCTCCGGAAAGCATCGACCGAAGATCTGAAAGGCTTGATAGTGCTGGTGCAGCTGAAAAACGATGAAAATGCCCGTTGCACCGGGGGGGAACTGGTCCGTGGGTTTGACCGGCACGATTTCATGGGTCCGGTGGATTCCAATTTCCTCGTCGAACCCTTCGGCCATGGTGATGTCCCTGAACATGCCTTTCGGCGGAGCATTAAAATCGTACGGCTTGGTGTCCTCGGATCGGTTCTGAAACTCGGAAATCGGTGAATTCTTTGTGAACGGGATGTCTTCTGCGAACGCGGTCGACAGAGTTGGAAGACATAGAAAGATCCCGACTGAAAACGTCCTCGGCAAGACAGAAAGACACCGAGCTGCCGCGCGCATGATGATTTCGTACACCGGCCGGTGGAGGCTGTCAAGTTGTGCTGGGAGGTCGGAATCCTTGCCGAATCTGACGCAGGAGCATGCACCATTGCGGCGGTTTCAAGCCATCTGTTATGATTTCTGGCTGCATAGCGCCATGATCGTCCTACGAGGTTAGGGCGTCGCGGTCCGCGAGTTCTGAAGAAATGTCTTGTTTGGTGTACAGATGTTGCAAGACGCAGATGCGCTCCCTCAGTTGATCGGCGATTATAAATCAGTCGATCAATGGCAAGTCCACGTTAATCGCCTCTTCTATAAGTTTCGGAGTGACCAAATCCGGAACTACTATCAAACCTTTGCATCAGCCGACTATCGCCTGGCCCACGCCCTTGCCAGTGACTATTTTGAGAAGGTCTTGAAGCGGGACACCTCGCCGTCGCGCGCTGTGAAGGACTCGTCCCCTCTGACAGTCATGGAATGGGGACCCGGTAACGGGAACTTGGCGGCCTGTTTCCTGTCGCATCTTCGGACGCTCGACAAGCAGGAACGGGTCTATCCGCGGATTCGCTATGTGATGGTGGATTGGGAACAGTCCCTCTTAGACAGGGCTATCGCGTCCCCGGCCTTGGTCCAGCATCGTGATCGGATTGCCCCCATCTGTACGACCGTCGACCGGATCTCCGATATCGCCGACGGAACCGTGGATCGAATCATCTGCAACGAACTCTGGAATGATTTGCCCACCAAGCTGATGTGTCGACAGGGGGGGGACATCGAAGAAGAATTCCTCCGCCCCAACCTGAGCGACGCGCTTCACGCCAAGATCGATGATTGGGCCGCATTCGTGCGGGCGTTTGATGCGAAGGATGTGGAGACGCTCAGGCGGTTTCCTCTGTTTTTCGACGATCTCGTCTGGGAACGGGAATATCGGACCATTGATTGGAAGGAGATTCCCTACCGGAAGACCATCACGGAATTCCTCCGTCGCATCGACGAGCAAGTGGTCGTCCCGGTCAATATCGGCGCCTTCATGGCCTTGAAGGAGGCCAAGCGCCTCCTGTCTCCCGATGCGATAGGATTCAGCAGCTTTGACGCCGGGAGTACGGACCTCAAGGTGCTCAACGATCCCGATAAGCCGTGCTCTGGCCAGTTTGGGGGCCAGCAAAGCTATATGGTGAATTTCCCGCTCGCGGAAGCCGTCGGCAAACAACTCGGCGCAGGTCAGGTCACCGTCGAGAGTCAGCGTGAGTTCATCGGGCGCAGCCTGGGAACCAATGTCCTGACCCTCATGGATCTCTTGGCGACCCATCCGTCCGCCGGTACGAAGATGGAACCTTGGGAACAGGATCTGTTACTGCTCAAGACGGTCCGAGCCTTGGATGACGTCTATCAGAGTCCATATGAGAGAAAGATGGAATTTCCGCTCAGGGTGGACACGCCCGCGGTCGAGCGTGATGGTATGCAAGCACTGGTCGATGGCTTGAAGGCTACCGGTGTGCCTGATACGGTCGCCTACCTGACTGAAGAAGAACTGACTGCCGCTTCAAGAAATCTCGAAGAAATCGGTTACGACCCGCACTCGTTTCTCATCGCGCTCACGGCCCCGCCGAGTCCGGTGGATTACTTTCACCTGTTGATGAGTCGCTGATCTCTCCGCCGTCATGTCCCTTCGCCCGCCAAAGACGAAGCCCTCAAATTAAACTTGACTAATCTGTAATTCTACTATAGCCTCCTCGCCGTTCGCCGATCGTTCCTGCCTTTTGTGCCCGTTTGAGTCTCCGGCTTTTCCTAGGAGCTGTGAGGCGAAGAGGAAAGCGAGTACCAGGATGTTTGGATCGTTCGGATGGATGGAATTGCTCCTGATTTTGATCATCGTCTTGATCATTTTCGGAGCAGGGAAGATTCCACAACTCGGCGAAGGTCTTGGAAAAGCGATCAAAGGGTTCAAGAAAAGCGTGAATGAGGCGGATGCGATCGATGTCACGCCACCCCCCGATGCCCCACCGCCTCCACAGCAACACGTCACACAGAATCAAAATCAAACGACGCCCCCTGCCGATGCTCCGACACAGCAGGGGCAGCACATGAAACAAGGATAACGAAGAGGAGATGCGAAGCGTGAGCGTGCAGCGCGAAGCGCCAAGAGGAAACCGACGCTTCCCTCTGTTGCTTCTCGCACGACGCGCCGCGTTTTCCGCATGACCAAGCATGTTCGGGCTGGGTGCCGGCGAAATACTCATTATTCTGGTCATCGCCTTCTTACTGTTCGGCCCCAAACAGTTGCCTGAAGTCGGTCGGCAGGTCGGCAAGGCAGTCAAAGGTTTCAAGGAAACGGCGGAAGACCTCAGAAAATCGGTTGAGCCGGAACTCAACATGATTCAGCAGGAGGTCAAGATGGTCGAACAGGATTTCCAGGCTTCGATGAAGGAAGCCGAAGAGGAAATCAACGCGGCCACGACGCCGGTCGAAAAGCCCGCCGGAACCACGGGTACCGGCAATCAGGCTTGAGACGCGAATGACGCGGCCCAACGACGAAAGCGGCCGAAAACCAATCAGTCCGAATACCATTTCTTGCTCTTGCGCGGCATGAAGAGACACGCAAGGGGACATGGATCACGGGAAGGGGGTGACCCACCGCTCAACTGATCCGACGACGGCAGGGCTGAGTACGGCGTCGTATTCAGAAAACTTGAAATTGCTGGTTCGGGTAGAGCGTTGGTGAGAAAGTAGCACTCAAAAGTGGCAGTTGTAGTAGCGGGAGGCGTGGGCACAACGGCCTTCCGGGCGAGTAACCCAAAAGGAAACTTGTCGATATGACACGCAGTTGGATGTCAAGTCGGCAGCCAGGCACTGTCGGTCAGGTGTTGGTTGCTATCCAATTCACAGGAGGAACGCTATGAGACGTATCCTAAGTCGGACAGGGTGGGCCGGCGTGGCCACCTTCTTCAGCGCGGCCGTCATGGCAGCGGGCCTGTCTCTCGTGAGTGTCCCAGCCCAGGCTGGTTTCGAGCTACCGGAAGGCGAACGGATTACGAACCTTCCCGCCATCCCTCGTTCGATGCCGCAAAAGGAAGCCTACGAAATCTACGACCCCGCCATCGGCAGAAACTTCGACATCAAGAATTTCTGGATGCGTGCCGATGTGCGTGTCCGGCCGGAAATGAGAAACAACGTCTGCTTCGGTAATGCCATGCCGGGCAACCCCGGCAACGGTGCGTGTAACGCGTTCGGTGGAAATTCCGCCAATGGTACTCCCGGAAAAGCGAATGACTTCTTCGTGCAACAGTGGGTGCGGTTGGGTATCGGATACGACCTCTCGCCGGACGTCAATTTCTACATGGAAATCATCGACTCCGCGACCTGGGGTGGCAATGGGTTGAATACCAACGCCGGGAACGGCGGTGATCCGTTGAACCACAACGGAGGAGTCGCGGGCGGTGGCGGGAACAACGGCCGCCTCGGTGTCCGGGCCGCCTACATGTTGGTTCGAAATCTTGGCGGTGTGCAGGGGTTAAGCATCAAGGCCGGTCGTCAATACGTCATCTTCGGCAACCATTCGCTGTTCGGACACTTCGACTGGGCCAACACCGGCTACTCTCATGACGGTGTCATGCTGAGCTACAGCACCAAGAGCTTCGATTCATACCTCGGGTGGTTCCGCAATTCAGAATCGGACATCGGGCAGGCGGCACCGGTGGGCAGCGGCCAGAACAACCTAGCCAGTGCAGCCAGCGGAACGCTCAACAACGGCGACGGGAACCGCGACGCCGACATGATCATTTTCTATAACCAATTGAAGTCGATTCCTGGCTTCCTGATCGAGCCCTTCTACGTGTATTACAAGAACAACTATAACTCGCTGGATAACCGAGCCCAGGGACTCGGAACCGCCAAGCATTCGAACCAGACCCGTCACATGATCGGGAACCGGATCGAAATGCGGAAGGGCAACTTCGACGCCATCAACGAAATCGCCTGGCAGTTCGGTTCGATGGGAGACAATACCAACGCGCTCCTCGCTACCCAGGGCAATAACAAGAATCTCACGATCAACGCGTGGGCGACCAGAAACTGGATCGGCTATACGCATTATCAACATGCCTGGAAGCCGCGCCTGGCGTTTAACCTTGACTATGCATCGGGTGACGGCCGATCCAACTGTACCTTGGCCGGCAGCAACACGGGGTGTAGCACGGCCAATACCTTCGAGAACTTCTTCCCGACAAACCACATCCACATGGGCTACATGGACGTTCAGGCTTGGAAAAACATGTTCAGCCCCTCGGCCAACATCCAGTTCCGGCCGTCGACCCGCGACCACGTGGAAGTGTGGTACACCAACCTGAACCTCGCGAATGCCCGTGACAACTGGTATCGCGGTGCGCAGGGCGTGTACGTCTTCTCCAAGAACGGCAACACCAAGAAGCACATCGGCGACGAATTGGACATCAGCTGGACCAGAATGTTCGCCGACGGCAAGGTGGCGTTCCAGGCAACCTATGGCCACCTCTGGGCCGGCGGGTACATCGCCGAGAACCTTGGAAACAGCACTGGCCAGGATTGGGCCTATGTCCAACTCTGGATGAACTTCTAGAAACCGTGAAAGGGAGATCGTCTATGAAACATGAATTGATGTTCGTACTGGGTGGAGTGGCCCTCGCGGGGCTAAGCTTTGTTTCGGTACCGGTGGTGCAAGCCGATGCCATTTCTCTGACCAACGACGCTATCGTCGAACTGACCGACGCCCCTGGTCTCGGTCGACGGACGACCGTCGACCTCAACAAGCGCTGGGGATCGGATGTGTCGGTCATCGCCAGCGCCACGGAGAAGTTGCAGCAGGCGTTGACCGAGGCCAAGTCCGGCGGCAATGCCCGAGCCGTTCACTTGCTGGAGATGGCGGTGGATTTCGGCAAGGGCAGCATGCACAAGGAAGCCCGTTTGAAAGCCCAGGGCGCGTTGTACAATCTCTGCCAGGCGGCCAGCAAGACCGATGCGCCTTGCGATAAGGTGCCGAAGTACGGCAGCTACGTGGCGCCATAGCGATCGTCGTGAGACGGCGGGACGCGGAGAAAGTTTCGCGTCCCGTGCAAACGAAAGAACCCCGCTGAGGATCATCCGATTCTTAGCGGGGTTTTAATTTTCACGCGGAGAGCTTTCCGAAGGCGAACGATCACCAACTTCACCATTACTCCTTGATCCATTTCCGAAAAAGAACGTACGAGATGGATGAATCTTTAGTCCTCGTCGCACCGTTTCACTCAACGGTGTGCACCGTTGACATTCACGTCATCCTCCCCCCTCAATTCGCTTCGTCGACGGTTTTTCAAGGGCATCGATCATGAGTGACATGGCACGTCCATTGCTCAACCATGGAAGTGAGGAGTGACAATCCTTGTCACTGGGCCATGAAGGAGAAGGACATCATGAGACACCGATGCGGTACATATGAAACGTGTACATGGTATCTCGCAGTGGGATTACTCAGCGCAGCCACGGTGATGGTCGCGCAGTCGGCCATAGCCGCTCCCAGCGGCTGGGGCGTGACGGTCGAACCAGTGCTCTGGAACGGTCAATCGCGGTCTACATGGCTTGACGAGTTGATGAGGCACATCGTCACCTATCAAACGTTGGCGGAAAAGCGAGTAATCGACGGCGACTTTCAGCCGTATCTTGACCAAATGATCAAGGTGCGGAACTTCCATCGGGCGGGCGACCGGCAGGCCACGCGTGAAGGAGTGAATCAGTTCATGACCATGTTGGAGGCCCGTGTGGGTGGGGTGGACGCGAACAGCGCCGACGCGCTGTGGGACTTTTGCTACCAGGTGACTCCTGACGAGTACCACGCCCGCGATCGCCACGTCCGGGCCAAGGGAGAAGCGGAAGTCAAGAAGGTGGAAGAGTTCTGGCGCAATATGGAAGAGCGCGCGGCGCACTCCTACTAACCGACTGCGCGGCTGACGCTGTCCGGCGGCAGCCGTCCATTCTGACTCCACGGCGACCCCTTCCATCGTTTCTCTCCGGTCGGGTATAGTGCTCATCTGTCCAGATTTCATGATCGCGACAAGTACTGCGCGAGACGTGCGTTCACGCAAGCCTGACGTATGGGCATTTCTGTATGAGACGAGCCGAATTAAGCTTCGAGACTTTGCTCGAAGTTACGAATGTCCTAAATTCGCAACGGGATCTGGACAGCCTGTGGCAGGTCATTGCCGAGCAGATTCACGCCGTGATTCCGTGGGACCGCGCCGGAATCACCCTCTATGAGCCCGGGTCCAATACGTTCCGGTTTTACGCCGTGGCGATGCACATGGCGGAACCTGCGTTACGTTCCGACGCAATCATTCCTTTTGAAGGAAGCGCTGTGGGGTG
This sequence comes from Nitrospira sp., assembly GCA_035328385.1. GTDB lineage: Bacteria > Nitrospirota > Nitrospiria > Nitrospirales > Nitrospiraceae > Nitrospira_C. The sequence goes on from DAOLIU010000028.1 coordinate 13,352, forward strand.
GGTGTACACGAACCGGCGCGTGCATGTGCGTCCCAATCTGCAGCAAAAGCAGGAATTCCTGGAAGACGAGTATTACGTGCAGGAAGGGTTAGGGCGGATGATCAATCTTCCGCTGATGGTGCGGGATCGCTGCCTCGGGACCCTCAATATCGGCAGCATCCAATCCGGCGAGCCGGATCCGGCGGATCTCAAATTCTTGCAGCAAGTAGCGACGCAGATCGCCTATGCCATCGACCACGTGCAGGCCTACGAGCGCATCAAGCGGCTGACCGAGCAGCTCCAGCGCGAAAACGAGTATCTGGCTGCGGAGGTCAAGGCCAGCCGCATCCCCCAGCAGCTGATAGGAAAAGCTCCTGTGTTTCAAAAGGTCCTGGATCTCGTGCGGACGGTTGCCGGAACGGCCGCGACGGTGCTGCTGTCAGGTGAAACGGGAACGGGAAAAGAAGTTCTGGCCCGGGCGGTCCATGATTTGAGCCCCCGCAGAAATCGGCCCTTCGTCCGGGTCAACTGTGCCGCCCTTCCCGCAGGCCTTGTCGAGAGTGAATTGTTCGGGCACGAACGAGGCGCGTTCACCGGCGCTGATCAGCGCCGCCCCGGCCGCTTCGAACTCGCCAGTACGGGCACCCTTTTCCTGGACGAGATCGGCGAAATGCCGCTTGAGATCCAAGCCAAGCTCCTGCGCGTGCTCCAGGACGGCATCGTCGACCGAGTGGGCGGCACGCGGCCGGTGGAGGTGGATGTGCGGTTGGTGGCGGCCACCAACGCCGATCTGGCTAGCGCCGTGCAGAAAGGCACGTTTCGAGCCGACCTGTATTACCGGCTCAACATTTTCCCGATTGTGGTTCCCCCCCTTCGCGAACGGCAGGAAGACATTCCCTTGCTCGCGCATCACTTCTTGACGCGGGTGGGCAAAGAGCTGAAGCGACCAGGCCTCCGGTTTGATCCTCAATCGCTCGATAAGCTGTTATCGTACGGCTGGCCGGGGAATGTTCGAGAGCTTGAAAACGTGATCGAACGGGCCGCCATTCTGACGCAGTCGGGCTTGGTGGAAATCAGCGATGCCATACTGTCAAAACAGCCTCTTGCGCCGCCGGTTTCCGTTTCCAAAGAGGATCCTCTCAAGCTGGGCGTCGTCGAGCGCAACCATATCGTGGAAGTCTTGGAGAAGGCAGGATGGCGGATTTACGGGGAGGGCGGCGCAGCTGAGTTGTTGGGAATGAATCCTGAGACGCTGCGCAGCCGGCTCCGAAAACTCGGTATTCGCCGTCCTTCCGCGAAAACGTCAGGCGTGACGACCGCATCGAGCGGCATATCATCGCACTGATGTCCCGTCCGGTGAGTTTCACCTTCCAGCAGTATCAACTCTGAAAATAGTGAGACCGTTAACCGTTTGTATAAACGGTTAAGCACCGTTGTATGCAACGCCTTGTTTTTTCCGATCCACAATAATTTTTGAAATATCTTAATTTTTCAATGGCGTATGATTTTTTTCGTTTTGGCATCATCGTTGCTGATACCTCTTAGTAAATCAGCATTGCATATTGAATAAACACATCAAAGCTAAGATGGAGGGAGACATGACACTCGGACGATGCGGACGGTATTTTGCCATAGCGGTGCTCGGTGCTGCGACAGTGATGGGCGCACAGACGGCTTCGGCTGCTTCCAAGGACCTCAACGGTCCGGGTACGCCGGTGCTTTGGATAGGCGAGCAGAAGTCGACGACCTGGGTCGAGGAATTGATAGGACAGGTGCTCACCTATCAAACGTTGGCCGAAAAGCAGGTAATCGAAGGGAACTTTCAACCCTACCTCGATCAAATGATCAAGGTACGGAACAATTATCGTACCGGTGATCGGCGGGCTACGTACGACGGGGTGAATCAGTTTATGACCATGTTGGAGGTCCGTGTCGGCGGGGTGGACGCGCACAGCGCCGAGGCGTTGTGGAACTTCTGTTACCGGGTGACTCCTGACGAGTATCATGCCCGCGATCGCCATGTGAGGGCCAAGGGAGAAGCCGAAGTGAATAAAGAGGAAGAGTTCTTACGCGACATGGAGGAACGGGCCAGCCTTTCCTTCTGACGACCTGCATCTTCGTCCACATTCCAGGCCGAATCCTCGCTGGGAATCGCATGATTCTCAGCGGGGATTTTTGAGCTTCGGAACGAAGAGCAAGGTCCGTTGGACCTCTCGCCGTCCCATGTTCGCTGAATGACGAGCAGAGTGCCGGTTTTGGCGTCCCGCCTCCTGGGCGTACTGCTGGGTGTGGGTATCGGCATTGGTCTGCCGACCGTGGCCGGTGCGACCTTCGAGATCCCCGAAGGACAAACCATCACGGACCTGGACGGCATTCAACGAGCCATTCCACAAAAAGAAGCCTACGAGCTGTACGATCCGGCGATCGGCCGGAACTTCGATCTGAAGAATTTCTGGATGCGGGCGGATCTCCGTGTGCGCCCGGAATGGCGCAACGGCACCTGCTTCGGCGGCGCGTCTCCGGTCGGCGGCGCCTGCAACAGTTTCGGCGGCTTTAATGGTGCCGGCGGCGCCAGCGCGACGAGCACGAACGGCCAGGCCGGCCTGGCCAACCCCGGGAAAAACGCCAGCGACTTCTATATCCAGCAGTGGGCACGCCTGGGTATTGGCTACGACTTGTCCCCCGACGTCAATTTCTACCTGGAAGTTATCGACAGCGCGACTTGGGGCGGCAATGGAGACAATCTGAATGGCGGGGACGGCGGCGATCCCTTGAACCACAACGGCTCAGTCTTCGGTGGTGCGGGAAATAACGGCCGTCTGGGCGTCCGGGCCGCTTACGTGCTGATCCGCAATTTGAGTGGCGTTCAAGGCCTCAGTGTGAAGGTGGGGCGGCAATACTTGGTGTTCGGTAACAATTCGCTGTTCGGACACTTCGACTGGGCCAACACCGGCTATTCCCATGATGGCGCGATGCTGAGCTACAGCACCAAGAAATTCGATTCGTACCTGGGATGGTTCCGCAACTCAGAATCCGACATTGGACAGGCGACCCCGGTCGGAGGCGGCCAAAACAATCTCGCCAATGGGCCGAGCGGGACCCTCAATAACGGTAGTGCCAACCTCGATGCCGATATGATCATCTTCTATAACCAGTTGAAGTCGATTTCGGGATTCCTGATCGAGCCGTTTTATGTGTATTACAAGAACAACTACAACTCGGCGGACAACGCGGCGCAAGGTCTTGGTACTCCCAAGCATTCGCAACAAATTCGGCATATGATCGGCAACCGCACGGAACTGCGGAAAGGGAACTGGGACGCCATCAACGAAACCGCCTGGCAGTTCGGGCACATGGCGGACGGGTTGGGGATTGACAACCGGCGCAATGTGAGTATCAACGCCTGGGCGACGCGGAATTGGCTGGGGTATACCTGGTACGAAACGCTATGGAAACCTCGGGTAGCCATCGGCTTCGACTACGCCTCCGGCGACGGAAATGCAAATTGCTCGGTCGGCGGGGCGGCGCAGGCCGGCTATGCCTGCCGGACGGCCAATACGTTCGAAAACTTTTTTCCCACCAACTTCATTCATACCGGATTCATGCTCAATGCGGCCTGGAAGAATTCGATCCAGCCGCAGATCAATATCCAGGCGAGGCCGAGTCGGCGTGACCACGTCGAATTCTGGGCGCAGATGCACTACCTGCCGAACGCGCGGGACAACTGGTATCGCGGGTCTCAGGGCGTGCTGGTTTTTTCGCGGCCCGACAATACGTCCAACCATGCCGGCGATGAAGTCGACTTTGCTTGGACCCGCATGTTCGCGGATGGCAAAGTCTCGCTGTCCGTCATCTATGGGCACTTCTTCATCGGCGACTACGTCAGGAACAACCTGGGGACGAACAGAGACCAGGATTGGGGTGTCGTGCAGTTGTGGATGAATTTCTAGCTGCATGCCGACCTTTGAATTGGAAGCTGCCCCGGCCAACTCGACGGTCAGCCGTAAAGCCGGCCTGGGCATCATGGATTATGGGCGCAGATGCCCCGCCCTGCTGAATTGTATCTGCAATTCCCCGTACGTCTGTGTAACGGGAAATTGGGGAAATTCCTTGGGAAGATGATCGGGCGGCCGGAAGAAAAAGCCCGCATCGGCTTCGCCGAGCATGGCGGTGTCGTTGTATGCGTCCCCTGCCGCCATGGTAAAGAAATTCAAGGACTTGAACGCCGCGACCGAATGCTTTTTCTGATTCGGCATCCGCATGTGATGGGCGAGAATCTTTCCGCGGTCGTCGATTTCCAACTGATTGCAAAAGAGGGTCGGAAAGTCCAACTGACGCATGAGCGGCAAGGCAAACTGATAGAACGTATCCGAAAGGATGATCACCTGGCAGCGCTCGCGCAGCCAAGCGACGAAGGCGGGAGCTCCTTCGAGGGGGCCCATTTTTTCAATCACCGACTGGATCTCCGCGATGGTGATGCCGTGTTGCTCGAGAATCGCCAGCCGGCGTTTCATCAATTTATCGTAATCGGGCATTTCGCGGGTGGTGATCTTCAACTCCTCGATGCCGGTCGTGTGCGCGACGTTGACCCAAATTTCCGGTACCAGGACGCCTTCCAGGTCTAAACAGGCGATGACAGGCTTCTGCATGCTGCTCCTTTCTCTAACGAATCTCTAACGAACCTCACGGCTTGGCCTTTCTGGCCTCGAATTCTTGGCTGAGAAAACGCCACATTTTATCAAGCAGTTCATCGATCAGCTGTGATCCGGGCCACGTTCGTCCGGCTGTTTCCTTATGTTTGTCCGCCCAGCTGAGTGCAACGGGTAGAGGAATGAGTCTGGGAGGTGTTTTGGTCAAGCTCCCCCACAACAAGCCCAGGATGGTTCCGACCCTCATCGAAACAGGCAGTGCAACCACCGGGTTGTTCTCGATGTCCGCGCAATACTCCGCCGGGGAGGTCACTTGGAGCTCTCGGCAGGCTGCGGGACGGGCTTCATATATGCTGCAGATCTCATTTTCGAGGAAGGGGCAGGGATGGCGCAGTCCGTAATAGGCGCGGTTGAGCGGGTCCAATTCTTCATCGGAGACGGCCCTGTCGGCATCGGCGATCGCCCATAGCCGGTCCCACAGCCCATGAGCCTCTAATGTCACCCGACTTTCCGCGAGGCGCTTGACCACGAAGGTCCGCCGTTCGGGGGGAAGTTGTTCGACGTAGTGCCTGAGGGCGAATGCCTCCGGAGGCGAGACCGGGACGAGCATACGGCAACAGGCGGCGCAGCCCATTCGGCAGGAGACCGTCTGCCCCCGTTCTCGTGCCTGATGTTCCTCAAGATGACCGGCCTCTTCGCCTAATCGACGGGCAATCGGCACGACAGCGGTGATCGGGATGAATTCCGTCGGAACGTCGAGTGCGGTCGTCAAACGGCCGGCCGGGGTGTTCAACGTGACTTCAAATCGCTCCGTCATGCACTGCTTCTCCGAGCCCCGGCTGCCGCACATCCGCACCTGCCGACCATTTCGCCTGGTGGGCAGCCGTTCACAAGCATCATAAGTAACCGCCGTCGAGAGGGTCAACCGACCTGGGGTACGGTCAGTTTCCTCTTGCGTCATGCCCGCGAAGGCGGGCATCCACTCCTCGATCAAGATTCAAGGCTGGGGCCTTACTGGATTCCCGCTTCCGTGGGGACTGACATACTTCAGTGCTTCTGATGCAACTGATCCACTACCGGGGTGCTCGGACGGCCGTCTTGCTCCGTCATCCGGCAATCCTCATAATGCCGGACAAGGAGCGGGTATGGCCTGGTCGGGGCACGTGATCGGTCTATTAAAAGAGTATATGCACGATCTCGTCGAGCAGGCTCGGCAAGAGTCCAGTGCCGAGGCGTCTTTCGGTTTTGCGCCCGTTCCGTACCGATCCGACCAGGCGATCTCGGATCTCTTGGCGATCCTGGACGATCGCATCGAGTCCGAAGGCATGCAGGTCGGACTGCCGGCTGATTTTCTGCACGACATGTGGACCCAGTGCAATGAGGGGCGCAGCTGGGTCAGTCAGCGGGTGTGGCTGGAGCTCAACAGCAGTGAATCGGCTCAATCCAAGGCTCGCATTCGCGAGCTCACCTATCGGGCGCTGGTGGATTTTCTGGAAGGCAGAACGTAGAGGACATGGCATGAGGCGGATGCGAGATCCCGCCCGCGAGTCGTGGCTCAGAGTTGTCCTATCAGACGATGAAAGAAAGCCCCTAGGGTTTCCACGACCGCTTCCCTGGTATGGAAGATAGCCGAATCGGCCGGCAGGAGTTGGAACAGGGTCAAGTCTCCCGTGACATCTCCCGGCTGGTTCTTGGCGAAATACCCGCATGGCGACGGCGTGACCTGAAAGCCCTGTTTCCTGAACAGCGCGGCGGCGCGCGGAAGGTGACTCGCTGAACTCACGAGGACGATCGAAGCGTTCCGTAAAAGTCGACGGGTCGCCGTCGCGTTCTCGTATGTGTTTCTGGCGGTACTGTCGATCACAATGGCATCATCCGGCACGCCCAGCCGATGCGCCCATCGCTTCATTTCAGCCGCTTCGATGGGGCCGGATCCGAAGACGCTGGCATCTCCTCCTGAGACGACCAATTTGGTGGCGTAGCCGCGGAGATACAGATCGACGCCGCAGGTGGTCCGATCGCGGGACAAGGAGGTGAGTTCGACGCTTGGTCGCAGCGTGCCTCGATCGAGGACGCCTCCGCCCAACACGACGATCGCGTCATAGGGAGGATTTGCGGGTGTCAGTGCTGCGGGATAGACGGCTTCGAGTATGCCGATGAGTTGAGAGGAAAGGAGAGGGCTGGAGATGAGGAGCATGGTGAAGAGAGAGGCGCATGAGCCGACACGGGCCCATCGCAATCTCGACGGAGTGGACGGGAGCAGGAGCAGCCACGTCGTTATGGCCAGGAGGATGATCACCCAGCTCAGGGGATACAGGATATATTTGGCCGCTTTGTACAGTCCGAAGAGTAACGGCGTCAGCTCCATGAATGACCTCGATGTCGTAGGACTATGACGAGAATGTACCTGAACACACGGGACTCATCGCCCGTGAGGAGTGTCGAATGACCACGTCACGAAGATACTGGTTGGTCAAGTCGGAACCGAGTGTTTTTTCCATTCGGGACTTGGCCAAGTCTCCCAAACAGCGCACCTCTTGGGATGGAGTGCGTAACTATCAGGCCAGGAACTACATGCGGCAGATGGCGCTTGGCGACAAGGTGCTGTTTTATCATAGCAACGCCGATCCTCCCTGCATCGTCGGTATTGCGGAGGTGGTGCGCACGGCCTATCCCGATGATACGCAGTTCGACAAATCCAGCCATCATTATGATCCGGACAGTTCGAAATCCAATCCCCGGTGGGATATGGTCGATATTCGCTATCGCGGGGAGCTCCCCCTGGCTCTTTCCCTGGATCAATTGAGAGGAGAGCCGGATCTCAAGCGGATGGAACTGTTGAGGAGAGGATCGCGATTATCCGTCCAGCCCGTGACTCCATCGGAATGGAATTGCATTCTGCGGTTGGCGGGTGCCCGGGAAGAAAAAGAGAAAGACCGCACCTAACTCTTGGCCTTTCCATTGTCGAGATGACGGTGCTGCCAATCCAGCCAGGCATGGCCCAGCTCATGTGCAAGGATGTATCGTCGTCTGGTGACCGGCAGACGCTTACGTAAGTAGATGACCTTGAGCTCGTCATCCCAGATGCCGTCGGCATTGGGATCGCGTCGGTCCATTTCAGAGTCAGACAGTTGGCGTACCGAGATCCGATAACCGAATGGAAGGACCACTCGTGACGGGATACGCATGGATCGGCTCCTGTGGTCTCAGACAGCCTACCACAAATGGTATTCCGCCGGTCATGCCACCTTGTCCTCTGATATCAGGCGGTTACGTCTCTCCCGGGTATGAAGATACTCCTTGCTCGGAATGGAGAGGTCGGATACGGAAGACGCGAATTTCCGCCGTCACCAGGCGCAGGGATCCCGCATAAAACAATGTGCGGGCATACGCGGCTGCCGGGAAGGCGAACGTCAACCCGATGAAGACGGATCAGGAACTACTCCTCTTTTTGGAGGATTCACCGGCGTGGCTGCGCTCGCTCGGATGGCGCCTCTTCCAGGCCCCATAGGCTGAGCGGACTACATATATGTGATTTTCAATGAAAATCTGTTCAACGATGTCCAGATCCGGATCCTCCTCGAGGAATTCGGTAAGGGACAATGTGCTATGCGCAAATTCCGACATAGACTTATGACGCTTAGGCATAAATAATTCCTTATGTACGAATGGGCCTAAATGCACCCCTGCAAATGGACCTAGGGTAAATCTTAAAATAAAAACGAGCCACTGGGAAGCCCCCTAGAGGCCTCAGATAGGGCTACGGATACATTATTTTTCCTTTTTAAGGTGTTCTTAGCCAGCTTTCAGCGCCTAATGACGACATACTGTGCTAACCGGAGGGCTGGCGGTTGCCGAAACCGGCCAAAATGAGACGAAAGCTCCATCGAATCCTTTGTCGACCGGATGACTCTCAGGGTATGCCGTTGCGTTCATCCCTGGAAGAGCGCTCGGCATTCGGGGCTCCCACAATCACTCATTACAGGAGGTGCATGGTCATGAAACAGCGAATCCTCACTGTTCTCGCGTTAGCGGTGATCGGATCGGGGTGGTTGCTTCTCACGGAAGCGGTAGCCGGCGAACCAAAATCACCGGCCGATGGGTATGACATTCATGTCATCGCCCCCCATGTCATGGCCAACGGGGAGCCCGGGGGACCTTATCACCATTACTGTAAGCCGGTTTCCGACAAAGTCCTCCAGTGCCTGCTCTTTGAATCAACGGATCCCAAGGCCAAGTTGGTCGGCATTGAGTATTTCGTCGCGAAGGACCTGACAAGAAAGCTTCCCGCCATTCAGTGGCATCGCTATTTCCACGACCATCGAGTCGAAATTGCGACGGGTCGGGTCAAAGTGTTGGACATGCCCGACGACCAGGCGGCGAAGGTGGCGGAGGCCGCGATGGAAACAGATGGCGTCATCTATCATCTGTGGCAGCCGGGCCTGGAATTTCCTGACGGGACCGTGTCTTTCCCGCAGTCGGTTGGTCACAAGTTTCCGGGCCATTCCGAGAAGTAGGTGGCCAGGTAAGCGGCCATCGGAGCCGGCTGGCCGATTCGGCGGTCGAGCCGGCCCCCGACCGGGTGAAAACAAGGAGATCGGATGGCCGGTTCTGTCTTCCATTGCACGGGATTCGCACAGAGCGCCCTGGTCACGATGGGCCTCGCCGTGGGCGTGGGTTGGACGACGCCGGTATTCGGTACGGATGAGGCGGTCCTCAAACCTCGAGTGCCGGCCGATCAGATAGACGAGGCTCGAGGCTGGAAGAATCCCTTCGAGGCCACAGAAGAGAATATCGAAAAGGGAAAGGCGTTGTTCCATGGCAAGGCCTTCTGCGTCACCTGTCATGGCCGCGACGGGAAAGGCTTTGGCGATATTCCGGGACTCGTGGGAAAGCTTCCCCGCAATTTCACCGACAAACTGTGGCAGGCCGCCAGGACCGACGGAGAGCTGTTATGGATTCTCAAGCACGGCAGTCCCGGAACCGACATGGCTTCCTTCGTTCCTCTGGTGCTCACGGAAGAAGAAGCGTGGCATGTGCTGCTCTACGTCCGCTCATTCGGCCGATAACAGGGTGAGGGGGCGCGTCACCGCACGTCCGGCATCGCGGACTAGTTGCAGGTCCCGACAATGGTGCTGCTGTGGATCGGGCTGGTAGCGGTCGTCTTCTGCCGCTCCGATCTGTTTGCGGCAGAGTGGTCGGCCGTCACGGAGGCGCGGGCCCTCTTCACGGACAATGTCTTCGAACTCTCTGCGGCACGCCGCCTTGCCCTCAGCGAGGATCCCAGCCAACCCGTCATCGTTTCGCTCAACCAACCATCCGACGTCGTGTGGGATCCGTCCGTCGATCTGCAAAGAACGTCGTGGTCGAGTCTTGGGAAGACCGAGCTGTCGTTCAAAGCCCACGGGTTTCTGTACACGTTGAATCCCATCTTTGATCATGGAGACTATCGGCTCCAAGTCAATCAGCAGGTGGCCCAACGCACGTTTGTATTGCTCCGGTATCGCTACGTCCCGAATATATTTCTCGGGCCGAATCTCGAGCGTCAGAGCGGAAGTTTCCAGCAGGCGGAGGAGCGCGTCACGTCCCATACGTGGCGCATGCAGCTCGAACAGCAACTGAACGACCAGTGGAGCGTCACGCTCGTGGGACGATACGGCCTCCGACTCTACAACCAGTCGTTCTCGGAGCGGGACACGACCTTCTATACGATCGGACCCCGCCTCCGCTTTCATCCGACGGCTTGGCTGAGGCTCACGCTGGATTACCTGTACGAACAGGGTTTCGCCGACGGACGAGACCAACCCCAGTACAAGGACGACGTTTCCTACCGGCAACAGTTTGTCTCTTTCGGCGCGTTGATCCAGCTCCTCGCTCCGCTTTCCCTGGAGTTGATCTACGTGTTTCGTGACAAACAGTTCACGAGTGATATTGTGGGCGATCCCCTGAGGGGAAACGTCGACGATCTGCACCAGGGAACGGCCGAACTCCACTACGATCTCTCTGCCGCCGCCAGAGTCACCGTGGGTTTTCAGCGAACTCAACGTGCATCCAGCGTTGCGTCTCGGGATTTTTTCAACACGAACGCATCCATCGGCCTGGCATATCGGTTTTAAGGGCGGACGGCAGCACTGGGAGCAGGACGGTAGACCCGGGCGACCTGCGGTTTAGATACCTCCTGCACGCCAGATGGATCCGATCGTTCCTGTCCTTGAAGCTGCCTGGTAGCACTGACTCGTGACGTTGCGGAGGAAGAAGGGATAGAACG
>DAOLIU010000028.1:24347-25978 GCA_035328385.1 Nitrospira sp.
AAGGACGCCAAAAAGATTGGCCGTGTGAAGGTGTGTCAAAGTTGTTGTAAGTAGTTTCTGACTAACCTCGTAAATCTTCCATTGCTGAAGCCGGGGAACCTTATGCGCGCCTGGCTGATGGATTCAGTGGAGGGCGTTGAAACGCTGCGGCTCGGGGAGGTGGCCGATCCCCGGCCAGGCATGGCGCACGTGCTGCTGAGGATGCGAGTGGCAGCGCTGAATCCGGCGGACGCCTTTTTGGCTCGCGGAATGTATCCGGCCGACCCGCCGCTGCCACATATTCTCGGTCGCGACGGCGTGGGTGATGTGCTGGCTGTGGGGCCAGGCGTGGACAATGTTCAAGTGGGCGAAACGGTGGGCATCCTGCGCTGCAACGCGGGGGTAGACAGGTGGGGAACCCTGGCGGAGAAAGTCGTGGTTCCTATGGACGGCGTGATTCGAGTTCCTCCCGGCTGGTCCCTCGAAGAGACGGCGGGCGCGCCGCTGGTCTTTCTGACTGCCTGGCAAGCGTTGACGCAGTGGAACGACCCTCCATCGCCTCCGCCTACCGGGTGCGTTCTCCTTGTCACCGGCGCGTCGGGCGGCGTCGGCGTGGCGTCGGTGATGTTGGGAAAATCGATGGGGCTCACCGTAGCGGCCTTATCGCGCAGCGAGGAGAAGCGTGCAAGGTTGAAGCGGCTCGGAGCAGATTTTGTGTTCGATCCGCTGGATAGCAACCTGGTCAAGGCCGTGAAGGCGACGATCAGGCCAAAGCGGGTGAACCTGGCCATCGACAACGTGGGAGGGCCGCTCTTCACTCAAGTGATCGCTCTGCTCGATCATGGCGGCTGCATGAGTGTGGTCGGGCGGAGCGGGGGACCCGTGCCGGAATTCAATACGGCGAGCCTGTTGTTCCGCCGCATTCGGATAGGCGGAGTGTCGGTCGGCGATTATTCGGCGCAGGCGGCGCAGGACGTGTGGAAGGAGATCGTCGATCGACTGGATGGCATGGGGCAGCGGCCGCGGGTTGACACCGTCGTCCCGTTCGAAGAGGTCAAGAGGGGATTCGCCCGATTGGCACAGGGCCCGATGGGGAAGGTGCTGGTACGCGTGGCCGATTAACCTCTTCACAGGCTGTCCTGCGATGCATGCCTTCCGTGTTGGGATCTTGTCTCGGAATTGAGCCCGTTATGATACAATTGCGCCTATGCGGACAACGGTCAGCCCGGGGAGGGTCCTATGAAAGGCGCTCACGAACATACGCACGAGCATACGCATCCGCACACGCACGGCGCGTCGGAGAGTCATTCTCATAAGCATCAGCACCAGCACGCCCATGAGCATGACCACGGCAAACAGGGCGAGCATGATCATGACCATCAGGGTGACCACGGTTCCCACGATCATCGACATGCCTGAGCTTGCCTGACCCGTCCGGTTGCCGTATGGATTTGGATCGCCGCGTCGGACAGCCCCGCCGTCCTGCGCGTGCATCCCGAACCGTTCGTACTCTTCCGACCGCTGGCGGAGCCACCCCTGCATGATCAACCTGTATCCCGGCATCCCCTAAACAAGCAGGGGCCGGTGCGATGTCTGAGTCAGCAGGCAAAACTGCAAATCCGGCCCGATATCCCTCTCATTTGCGGAGCCTT
>DAOLIU010000028.1:26078-31704 GCA_035328385.1 Nitrospira sp.
CAGACTGTCGTGCAGATTTCTCACGGTACGGCTGCGCAGACGCTATACAGTTTGTCGGCCGGTCCTGGTACACCGATGCGTGGACCGATCTCGGTCTGACGCGGACAACGATGTATTGGTATGGCGGACATGGCGGATCCAGGTTCCTCCTGTTGAGCTTTTCGCGTTAATGTCGGTTCGTTGAAGGAGGTTTCTTATGAAAGCACGCGCCGCGTATGGCTGGACATTCGTGGCGGGCGTTCTGATCGCAGGCCTTGTGCTGGGCGGTGCTGCGACGCGGGGGACCACGGATCGAGAGCGAGACGGTCTGGTTGGGCTGGTTCATCGTGTCGTCAGTACGACGGGAGGAACGAGCATCACCAAAATCTACAGCCGTGACGGAGTCTTACTCGAGACGGTGACGCGCAGCGCCCCTCCCGCCGATCAACCGGACGTCGGTGAGCGGATCGAGAGAGTTGTGTACGAGTACGATAGCCAGAACCGGCGCCGGCGTGAAATGATCGACGAGGGGGACGGGATCCAGTATCTTTCCCGCGCCTATGCCCACGATAAGAGCGGCAGGGTTCTCGCGGAAGCCTCGTACAGCATGTGCGGAACGTTTTCGTCGTTGACGATATATACCTACGACGATGCGGGCAGGTTACGGGAGGACCTTTCCTATCGGCTTCGTTCCTTGTTCAAACGGACCTATGAATTCGATTCGCACGGAAGGATTGCCTTCAGGCGAGACTACAAGAACAACGGAGCGATCTCCTCGACCGGTTACCGATATGACGAGCAAGGGCGGCTTGCCGAGCAGTCGGAGTTTCAGCCCGACGGGACTCTGAAAAGCACGGTGTCGTATCAATATGACCGGCAGGGCAACCAGACGCTCGAGGAGACGACGAATCCTGCCGATTCCTCGTTGAACGGGACACGCGCGTCGAGGTATGAATTCGACGCACAGGGAAACTGGATCGTGCGGACGGTACGGCGTCCTGTCGTCCCGCGCGACGAGGAGGCGTCCGTCGAGGTGACACACCGGACGATCGCCTACTACGGCAGCTCCTCGGAATGACGTCGTGAGACCCGACTCGACGCGGCATTGCCGCATCTGACCGATTCCAAGACTACGCCCAAGATCAGCGGGGAAAGCTTGATCCGGGAGGAAAGGAGCTGCTAGACTGCAAACTGTCTTATCAGATTGCAAGGTGGGTTACATGTCGCGACGAGACGAAGAAACCCTCCTGATCGTTGAAGCGAATCCGACGATCCGCAGATCCCTCGCCACGTACCTCAAAACCGATTATCGGGTTCTCGGCGCAAAGTCCGGTGCAGAAGCGTGGTCGACGCTGGCCAAAGAGAAAGTGGACCTCATTCTGTTCGACGAGGGCGTGACCGACGTCAAGGGTATGGATTTCTTTCGCGAGGCCCGGGTTCGATACCCCGACATCGTCCGGATCCTCCTGACCGACTCGCGGGAGTACTCCGAAGTCATGAGCATCATCAAGGAGACGGCGGTCTATCAGGTGATTCCCACGCCCTGTCCCCCATGGCATCTCCGCCTGCTCATCGATCGCGCACTCGAAAGCCGGGAACTCTCCCGGAGGCACAGAATGCTGAGCCGCGATCTCAAGCTGTCCGACAACGCGTTTCACAGTCACAAGACGCATCTCACGAAACTCATCAGAGAGAGCTATGAGTTCGACAAGCTCGTGTTTGCGAGCGATGCGATGCTCCAGGTCTGCAACGCGGCGAGGAAGGCGGCCACCACGGACCTGCCCGTCTTGATCCAAGGGGAAACCGGCACCGGAAAGGAACTGATGGCGCGGGCGGTTCACGGGTTCAGTGAGCGGAAGGCCTTTCCGTTTCTCGCGCAGAATTGCGGAGCCCTTCCGGACGACTTGCTTCAGTCCGAGCTGTTCGGACACAGACGCGGTGCATTCACCGGCGCAGTCAGCGATCGGCTGGGGCTGTTCGTGGCTGCCGACGGGGGAGCGGTATTCCTCGATGAAATTTCGGAGGTGTCCCCGTCCTTCCAGATCAGTCTTTTGCGGTTCTTGCAGGAGGGCGAGGTCAAACCGCTCGGATCCGAGAAGACGCGCCGCGCGAGCGTCAGAATCATCGCGGCCTCGAATCGCCCGATCAAGGAGCTGGTGGAAGCGGGTACGTTTCGAAAAGATCTTTATTATCGGCTGCGCGGATTCGAGCTCAATATCCCGCCGTTACGCGAGCGCGTGGAAGATATCGCCGTGCTGGCCGAGCATTTCTCCCGGAAGTATGCGGAGCTCATGAACCGGCGCATCGCGGGAATCACGGTTCAAGTGATGCGGCAGCTCCAGGCCTATCCCTTTCCGGGCAATGTGCGGGAATTGGAAACCGAAGTGCGCCGGATGGTGTCCCTGGCCGGCAACGGCGAATTTCTGTCCACCGAGCATTTGTCGGAAGATCTCGCCCACGTCGTCCCTGCCGAGCTCCGGCAGAAGGACGTCAATTTGATCCACGGCAGCGGCACGCTCAAGGAGAAAGTCGAGCGGCTGGAGGCCCAAGTCGTGACACAGACGCTCTTGCGGTTCCGGTGGAATCAAAGTAAGGTGGCCAAGGAGCTCGGGTTGTCGCGCGTCGGCCTCGCAAACAAAATCCGACGGTACAAGCTGGCGAGCACTCCCTCCGGAGAAACGCCTCATGCCCGGTCAGTCCGACCCTGAAGGGAAGGGTTCCCCTCCCCGATCCGACGAGATCGAAGCGTTCTTGCGGTCTCTCTTGAAGAATCCCTCCGACGGGGACGATTCCACTCCGCCGCCCGCCCTTCACGAACTGGGGGTGACGCCGCTTGCGCGTCAACTCGGTCTCAGCGACGAACAGACCAACGGTCACTGGTGCAGCCGGTGCGAAGGTATCTGGTACGGCTACACGCTCGAAGTGCAATGTCCGGTCTGCGGGAATCGCAAAGGCTAGCTCGCAAGTAAAAATTGCACACTTCCTTTGCAGCTCACCTCGAATTGCAAAGATAGTTGGCAGCCCCGCTCCTCAAGAGAGGCTTCTCCTCCGCTCAGTCGTCCCTCTTCAAATCTCCGATTTTTCAACCGGTCCGGTGCCCATTCCTCTGTCATGTCGCCGTCCCGTTGGCCCTGGTCCGGATGTTGCGGTGAGGACCAAGTGGAGAGTGAGTCCGAACCACGTCCATTCATCCGGGACTCAACGGAGGCAGAACCATGGCGAACCTATTGTGGCTTCAAGGCGGTGCGTGTTCGGGGAACACCATGTCGTTTCTCAACGCAGAAGAACCCAGCGCCTGCGACCTCGTGACGGATTTCGGGATCAACGTGCTCTGGCATCCGTCGTTGGGGGTGGAACTGGGCGACAACCTGCAAAGGATCCTGCGGGATTGCGTGTCCGGCAAGATTCCGCTCGATATCTTCGTGTTCGAGGGAACGGTGGTGAACGCGCCGAACGGGACCGGAGAATGGAACCGGTTTGCCGGCCGTCCCATGAAACAATGGGTCAAGGAGCTCAGCGCGGCCGCCACCTTCGTGGTCGCCGTCGGGGACTGCGCCACGTGGGGAGGCATTCCGGCCACCGCGCCGAATCCGAGCGAATCCCAGGGGCTGCAGTTTCTCAAGCGGAATCACGGCGGTTTTCTCGGAAAGGAATTCCGATCGAAGGCCGGCCTCCCCGTGATCAATATCCCGGGCTGCCCGGCGCATCCGGATTGGATCACGCAGATCGTCGTGGCCGTCGCGACCGGCCGGGGCGGGGACATCGGATTGGACGAACTCCAGCGGCCCAAGACCTTCTTCCAGAGCTTCACGCAGACCGGCTGCACGCGCAACATGCATTTCGCCTACAAAGTCTCGGCCACCGAATTCGGCCAGCGGAAGGGGTGCCTCTACTATGACCTGGGCTGCCGGGGCCCGATGACCCATTCGCCCTGCAACCGCATTCTCTGGAACCGTCAGTCGTCGAAGACGCGCGCGGGGATGCCCTGCCTGGGCTGCACGGAGCCGGAGTTCCCTTTCTTCGATCTCGCTCCGGGAACGGTATTCAAGACGCAAACCGTCATGGGAGTTCCCAAAGACTTGCCCCAGGGTGTCGACAAGAAAGGATACATCGCGCTCACCAGCGCGGCGAAGAATGCCGCGCCCGCGTGGGCGGAACAGGACATGTTCGTCGTCTGATCAAACGAACCGCGGATGTTCATCAAAGGAGATTGGCCATGGCTGTTGAAACGCTGGATATTTCCCCTGTCGGCCGGGTGGAAGGCGATCTCGATGTGCGGGTGGAAGTCGACAACGGCGTCGTCACGAATGCCTGGACGCAAGCGGAGCTGTTCCGGGGATTTGAGATCATTCTGAGAGACAAGGACCCGCAGGCGGGCCTCGTGGTCACGCCCAGGGCCTGCGGCATCTGCGGCGCCTCGCATCTCACCTGCGCCGCGTGGGCCCTCGATACGGCCTGGCAAACGACCGTGCCGAGAAACGCGATCATCGCGAGAAATCTCGGCCAGATCGTCGAAAGTCTCCAGAGCCAACCGCGATACTTCTACGGCCTCTACGCGATCGACCTGACCAACAAGAAGTACCGCGGCAGCCGGTTCTACGAAGAGGCCTGCAAACGGTTCGCTCCGTTTACGGGGAAATCCTATGAAATCGGCGTGACGATTTCCGGGAAACCGGTCGAGATCTACGCGCTCCTGGGCGGCCAGTGGCCCCATTCGAGCTATATGGTGCCCGGCGGAGTCATGTGTGCGCCGACCCTGGCGGACGTCACGCGATCGGTCTCGCTGCTGGAATATTACAAGAACAACTGGCTGGAGCCGGTCTGGCTCGGCTGCTCGCTGGAACGGTACGAGCAGATCAAGACCTACGAGGATTTCAACGCGTGGCTGGACGAGAAACCGGCTCACGCCAATTCCGACCTCGGGTTCTACTGGCGTATGGGCCTTGATGTCGGACTCCACAAGTACGGCGGCGGTCTTGGCAAGTACATCTCGTGGGGGTATTTGCCTCATGAAGACAAGTACCAGAAGCCGACCATCGACGGCCGCAATGCCGCGGTCATCATGAAAAGCGGGGTCTACGACGGCGCGGCGGATACGCACAAGGTGATGAGCCAGGAGTTCGCACGGGAGAACACCTCGCACTCGTGGTACGAGGAAGGGACCGCGGACATGCATCCGTATGATCGCGTGACCAAGGCCAAGTCGAACAATCAGACCGATTTCAACGGGACCTACTCCTGGGCGACGGCGGTCAGCCACATGGAGTTCGGCCGCTTGGAAGCCGGGCCGTTCGCCCGCCAGATGGTGGCGGGGGGGAAGCACGGCGAAGCGTGGCAGCACTACGATGGATTCATCCTGGACGTGTACAAGAAGATGGGAGGGGCGAGCCTCCATCTGCGGCAACTGGCCAGGATGCACGAGACGATCAAGCTCTATCGCCAGGCGGAACGCTGCCTCAAGGAATTCCGGCTGAGCGAGCCGTGGTACATCAAGCCGCTGGAGAAAGACGGACGAGGGTGGGGCGCGACCGAAGCGATCCGCGGAGCGCTCTGCCATTGGATCGAAGTCAAAGGGGGCAAGATCAAGAATTATCAGATCGTCGCTCCCACCACGTGGAACGTCGGGCCTCGCGACGGCAAAGGCCGT
>DAOLIU010000029.1:0-2672 GCA_035328385.1 Nitrospira sp.
CCCGCTGGCCCCTGTGACGAGAACCTTCATGCCGAGGACGTGAAGCGCATGAAAGGACAATGTCTATGAGATGAAGTGTGCCGCTGTTTCACGAGGTACGCTTCACGAACGACGTCAGTTCTTACGGTTTGTGATGTATCGGGCGATCTCGCGGAGCGGATCGGCGGAATGGCCGAAGGAGGAGAGACGGCCGATCGCCCGGGCCACGCACTCATCGGCGAACTTCTTCGCGCCGTCGACTCCATAAAAGGTCGGATAGGTTTTCTTGCCGCGCTCGGCATCCGTGTTCGGATTCTTGCCCAGCTCTTCCCGGGTACCGGTGACGTTCAGCACGTCGTCGGCGACCTGAAACGCCAGTCCGACGTCCTCCGCGTAGCCGGTCATGCCGTCGAGTTGGCGGTCGGTGGCCCCGGCTGCGATCGCACCCATTCGCACCGCGGCACGGATCAACATGCCGGTCTTGTGTTTGTGGATGTTCTGCAGCGCGGCCAAGTCGATGTCCCGGTTTTCGGCCTGGATGTCGAACACCTGTCCCCCGACCATGCCGGCGTGACCGGAGCCGTAAGCCAACTCCTGAATCAGGCGGACTTGTCTGGTCGGATCGCAGCCCTTCATCAGATCGGGACGGCTGCAGAGATCGAAGGCCATCGTGAGCAACGCATCGCCGGCCAGGATCGCCATGGCTTCGCCGTACACCTTGTGGTTGGTCGGCTTGCCGCGGCGAAAGTCGTCGTTGTCCATTGACGGCAGGTCGTCGTGGATCAGCGAGTAGGTATGGATGAATTCCAGGGAACAGGCGACCGCCATCAAGCCGGGCGGGTTGGTTTCTACGGCCTGTGCCGCGGCAATCGCCAAAATCGGGCGGATCCGTTTTCCGCCCGCCATGAGGCTGTAGCGCATGCTTTCATGAAGCGTGGCAGGGGGCAGCGTCGCGGCCGGAGTGACCTGGTCGAGAAATCGATCGACTTCGATCCGTTTCTCTTCGAGATAATCCTTGATGTTCATGGAGTTGAATGCGGTGTTTGATACCAGAGGCAAGTAACCGGGGCGGAGAGTAGCAAATGGGTCATAGGGTGTCAAACCACAGGTCTTGAAAGGTCTTCAATGGGCATGCTGAAGCTGGGGAGTCTCGACCATCACCACCCGATCCTGAACTCCGTGCACGAGCAAGAGCGGCGTCCGTATGTTGTCCGCATAGGTGATGGGTGACGTCTCCTTGAGGCGGTTCCGGTCGGACCAGGCGGATCCCAATTGCCGTTCCCAGCCGATTTGATAATTGACGAAGTTTCTCTTCTCGGCCAAGAGGGATGGGAGATCGGAAACACCCGCAAAGCTGACTGCGCAACGGTAGAGATCGGGAGTCTTGATAATGCCCATCAATGCGGCATAGCCGCCATAACTTCCACCGACGATACAAATCCGGTGGCGGTCGGCAACGCTCCGCTCAACGGCAAACTGTACGCCGTCGGTGAGATCATCCTGCATTTCGAGTCCCCAGCGCTTGAATCCGGCTTCGGCAAATTTTGTCCCATAGCCGCGGGATCCCCTGAAGTTCACTTGCAAGACAGCCCAGCCGCGGCTGACGAGAAACTGCACCCAATAATCGAAGGCCAGGGTGTCTCTGTGGACGGGGCCTCCGTGGGGCAAGACGATCAATGGCACCGGCTGTTGAGACTGGGCCGGACGCGTCAGGTAACCGTGCAGAATCGTCCCGTCTCTGGCTTTAAACGTAACGGAAACCGGCTGCACCAACGTCTTCGGATCCAAGTTCGGATAGTTGTCCGCCATCCAATGGAGTCGGTTGGACGGTTCATCGAGCAGGTACCACTGGGTAGGCTGAGTCGAATGACCCGACGCCACGACATGTCGCCGGCCGTCCTTACTGCTGCTGTAGATCGTGTTGGTCCTTCCGGGAAGCGCCAGATCGATCCTGGTCTGCAATTCCTTCGCTGCTGCGTCCCAGTAAACGATCTCCCTCCCGTCCGTTCGGTAGTGCGTCCCGACTACATGTTTGAGCCATGGAGCATAGATCATGTCTCCCTCGACGTCATACACCGGATGGGACGCCAGCAATTGAGGCAGCGAAGCGGGTTTGGAAAGATCCAGCCGGTAGACTGCGGCTCGCCCTTCGAGAGGTTGCCTGACGAACAGGATGTTCGGATCTTCGTCGAAACCCAGCGGCGTCATGCCTGTCTCGCGTGTGACGTCGAACTTGCTGAGCGTCCGCCATTCATCGCTCCCCGGGGGCTTGACCAGATGGTGAACCGTCGTGCCGTCCACGGCCGTTCCCAGGCGGATAACGCCCTGCCGATCCGCCGTCCAGTCACGGATTCCATAGATATTGCGTTCGACCAGCTCCCGCTCGCCCGTGTAGACGTCCAACTTGAAGACGTCCGGGTAGGTGGAGGACTTGAGGTCCAGCGCAATGAGCACGGCACGGTCGTCGCCCGGGATAGCCCCTATCACCGAGTCTTGTATTTGCGGCGTATCCCCGTAGCGAAATGCGCGGCCATCGAAATCCGGTGGGATGAGATTGGTCTGGAGATCGGTGCCGTCGCGGTTGATCGCAAGCAGACGGGTTTGAATCCATTTGAGATCAAATATTCCGCCAATCTTGACGTCAACCACATACACACCGACGAGGAGGCGGTCGTCATTGATCCATTGAAACC
>DAOLIU010000029.1:2772-31699 GCA_035328385.1 Nitrospira sp.
CTTTGAGTGGAACGAGACCGGCCGGCTCGTCGGTTGATTCGAACGGCACAGGTTCGAAAGCAGCCGGCTCCGCTGCTTTGCATCCTCCGATGCATGCGGCGACGAGCAAGGTCATGCGCATCATCCCGCAAGACAATCGCCAAGCGCCGGATGGTTCCGGTGAAAATATGGCCGTCAGAGTTGTGAAGGACGGCGAAATCCAAAACGAGATTGGCTGCATCGCCCTTCTTGTATAGGAAGGATCCCGAATTTGGTCAACGATTCGCCGGTTTTCTACGCGCGTCCGCTGAAGGGCTGCTTGGCCGACTCCCCCGCACCCAACTGAATGGCGGTGGTGTGGCAGTTTCCTCTTAGGTCATTCCCATGATTGCGGGCATCCATTTCTCGATCACGACTCAACGCCGAGAAGCAGACCTTGCCTGGATCCCGCTTCCGCGGGAATGACGCACTTCAGTGCTTGGGATGGCAAACTGGCCCACTGCCACCTCTTTCATTGCTCTGTCTGGCGACTGCATAATGAAAATAGTGAACTCGACCATGTATGGAGGTTTACCCGGAGGTGCATCATGGCGGTGACGCTGATCAACGTGTTCTCGGTTCCGAAAGGTCAGGAAGAAGCGTTCGTGAAATGGTGGCAGGACGTGAAGGCCGACATCACCTCGCAGCCGGGCTTCGTCAGCGGAAAGTTCCATCGAAGCCTCAAGCCGGACAGCCAGTTCAATTTCATCAACGTCGCGATCTGGGAAAACGAAGAGATCTACTGGAAAGCCTATGAAAAGAGCGTGACGCCGATGAAGGCCAAGCTGGCGCAATTGGGCGTCGAGATGGTGCCGGCGCTCTACCACGTCGCGTTCGAATATTGACCGAGCGCCCGGGCGCGCGTGCTTGACATCGATCCTGACCGACTATAGACTCCGGCCCGTGCTGGTTCGCTGACTTCATCAGTGAGCAAAAGGGAACCCGGTGCGAATCCGGGGCTGCCCCGCAGCGGTAAGCGAGAACGACTCCACAATCGCACTGGCCCTTACGGCCGGGAAGCGGTGGAGAGTAGGAATCCGGCGTCAGCCGAAGCGCTCGCGAGCCCGAAGACCTGCCAGCACCCGGTGACGGGGAGACAACCGAAGCCGGTTCGACCTGGAAGCCTCGAGGGAGGACTGGAGGTCTGAGCTGGTTCGGACTGTCATCCGCCTTCCGTTCTTGGTTCACGACCAACATCTCCCTACAGTGCTTGATGATCACCCGCGGGGGTGGCGGTCGGTCCGAGAACCGTGCTGAATCCCTCACGCGGCTCGGCTGGCAACGACTCCTCGCGGTTCGCCGCAAAGGATGCATCCTTTGCGGCAATCGACCCAACGAGGAGGACGTTCATGGCCAATGAACCAGCCGAGCGCATCGATAGTCCCGCCGTCTCAGATTCACCCGTCTTTCAACATGGTGCGCCCGACGAGGCTTCCTCCCAGCACACCATGCGGGTGAGGAAGCGCAACGGTTCGACGGAGCCGGTCGACGTCATGAAGATCGTCCGCGCCGTGGAGCGGTGTTGCGGCGGACTCTCCGACATCGATCCGCTTCGGATCGCGACCAAGACCATCAGCGGCCTTTACGACGGGGCGACGACGCGCGAACTCGACCGGCTTTCGATCCAGACGGCCGCCGCGTTGATCGTGGAGGAGCCCCAGTACGCAAGACTCGCCGCCCGGTTGCTGGCGACCTACATCGACAAGGAAGTGAGAAACCAGGAGATCCACGCGTTCTCCCAGTCCGTTGCCGCCGGCTATCGTCTGGGATTGGTGAACGACCGGCTCCAAGACTTCGTTTCGCAGAACAGCCGCAAGTTGAACGACGCGCTCGATCCGAGGCGTGACCGGGAGTTCGAGTATTTCGGCCTGCGCACCGTCTACGACCGCTATCTGCTCAAGCATCCGACGACCCGGCGGGTGATCGAGACGCCGCAGCAGTTCTTTCTGCGCATCGCCTGCGCCCTTTCCGAGACCGTCTCCGACGCGCTGGAACTGTATCGATTGTTGTCGTCTCTGGAATACCTCCCAAGCTCGCCGACGCTGTTCAATGCCGGGACGAAGCACGAGCAACTGTCGAGCTGCTTTCTGCTCGATTCACCCGACGATCACCTCGAACACATCTATCAACGCTATACGGACGTGGCGATGCTGTCGAAGTTCTCGGGAGGCATCGGCCTGGCGTACCATCGCGTGCGGTCTCGCGGCTCCTTGATCGGGAGCACGAACGGACACTCGAACGGAATCGTCCCCTGGCTGAAGACGCTCGACGCGTCCGTCGCCGCGGTGAACCAGGGCGGAAAGCGCAAAGGCGCCTGTTGCGTGTATCTCGAGCCGTGGCACGCCGACGTCGAAGAATTCCTGGAGCTGCGCGACAACACGGGCGACGAAGCCTCCAGGACCCACAACCTGAACCTCGCCAACTGGATTCCGGATCTCTTCATGAAACGGGTGGAGGCCGACGCTGATTGGAGCCTGTTCGATCCGAAAACGGTTCCGGAACTGCCGGACTTGTATGGTGAAGAGTTCGAACAGGCGTACGCCCGGGCTGAGGAGGCCGGTCTCGCGGCAAAAACCGTGAAAGCGCGCGAGCTCTATGCGCGGATGATGCGGACGCTCGCGCAGACCGGCAACGGGTGGATGACCTTCAAGGACAAGTCGAACCGCGCCTGCAACCAGACCGCCCTGCCGGGGCGGACGGTCCATCTGTCGAACCTCTGCACCGAGATCCTCGAGGTGACGTCGCGGGACGAAACGGCCGTCTGCAACCTTGGCTCGATCAATCTTGCCCGTCATACCACGGCCGGTTCCGACGGCGCGGTCTCGTTCGACTTTGACAAGCTGGGCCGGACCGTGCGGTGCGCGGTGCATCAGCTCGATCGCGTCATCGACCTGAACTACTATCCGATCGCAGCGGCCCGATCGTCGAATCTGCGCTGGCGGCCGGTCGGGCTCGGCGTCATGGGTCTTCAAGATGTGTTGTTCCAGATGCGGCTCTCCTTCGATGCGCCGGAGGCGCGCGCGCTGTCGGCTCGCATCGCCGAAGACGTCTACTTCCACGCGCTCTCGGCCTCGGTGGACATCGCGATCACGAAGGGCCGCCATCCCGCATTCGAGGAAACGCGGGCGGCGCGAGGCGAGCTGCAATTCGACGCCTGGGGCGTCGAGCCGGACGATCGGGCGCGATGGAGCGCGCTCCGGACGCGGATCGCGACGCACGGGCTGCGAAATTCGCTTCTGATCGCGGTCGCGCCCACCGCCACGATCGCGTCGATCGCCGGGTGCTACGAGTGCATCGAGCCGCAGGTCTCGAATCTGTTCAAGCGTGAAACGCTCTCCGGGGACTTTCTCCAAGTGAACCGGTATCTCGTGGCGGACCTGAAACGGCTCGGCCTTTGGAACAGCGAGACGCGGGCGCGTCTCAAACTGGCCGAGGGCTCCGCGCAAGGGCTCGACGAGCTGCCCGGCGACCTGCGGACCCTGTATCGGACCGCGTGGGAGATTCCGATGCGGTCCCTCATCGACATGGCGGCCGACAGGGGAGCCTTCATCGACCAAAGTCAATCGCTCAACCTGTTCATCGAGAATCCGAACATCGGCCAATTGTCGAGCATGTATTTCTACGGGTGGAAGAAGGGATTGAAGACGACGTACTACCTGCGTTCCCGGCCCGCGACGCGCATCGCGAAAGCCACGGTCGATGCCGCGCCGCAAGGGATCCCGCGCGAAAGAGGCACGGACGCCGTGGCCTGTTCCCTCGAGAATCCCGGAAGCTGCGAGGCCTGCCAATGAGCCACGTCAAACGGCCGGCCCGCCTGCTCGACCCCGGTATGTGTCTGACGCTCCGTCCCATGGCCTATCCCGTGTTCTTCGACATGTACCGCTCGGCCATTAAGAACACCTGGACCGTGGAGGAAGTGGACTTCTCAACCGACGTGGGCGATCTGCGTACGAAGATGAGCGCCGCCGAGCGTCATCTCGTGCAGCGGCTCGTCGCATTCTTCGCCACCGGCGACTCCATCGTGGCCAACAACCTCGTGCTCAACCTCTACAAGCACATCAACGCGCCCGAGGCGCGGATGTATTTGTCCCGGCAGCTTTACGAGGAAGCCCTGCACGTCCAATTCTATTTGACGCTGCTCGACACGTACGTGCCCGATCCCGATGAACGGTTCTCGGCGTTCGCCGCCGTGGAGACCATTCCCTCCGTCCGGCGGAAGGCGGAATTTTGCTTCAGATGGATGGACTCGATCCACCGGCTCGACGCCTTGGATTCCCGCGAGAAACGGAGCCGATTCCTGAGGAATCTCGTCTGCTTCGCCGCCTGCATCGAGGGACTCTTTTTCTTCGCCGCGTTCGCCTATGTGTATTTCCTGCGGTCACGCGGCCTCTTGCACGGGCTTGCGAGCGGGACCAACTGGGTCTTCCGCGACGAGAGCGCCCACATGGCCTTTGCCTTCGAGGTGGTCAGCCAAGTCCGCCGCGAAGAACCGGACCTGTTCGACGAGGCGTTCGAAGCCGACATCGGGCTGATGATGGACGAAGCCGTCGCCTGCGAGGCCGCGTTTGCCGAAGACCTTCTGGGCGGTGGCGTGGCCGGGCTCTCTGTGCGCGACGTGCGGCAGTATCTGCAGTTTGTGGCGGATCAACGGCTGACGACCCTCGGCCTCCGGAAACGGTATGGGACGAGGAACCCGTTCACGTTCATGGACCTCCAGGACGTGCAGGAAGTGGCCAATTTCTTCGAGCGGCGTGTCTCCGCGTACCAAGTGGGGGTGACCGGAGAGGTGGCCTTCGACGCGGCGTTCTGACGGGCTGCATCCGGCGTCCGTGATGGGTTGCTGACGATCCGGTTTACATAAGCAAGAGGAGGCATCATGTCTGTACTCGCGACGTGTTTGGGGTATCCCCGTATCGGTGCCGCTCGTGAACTGAAGAAAGCGCTCGAATCGTTTTGGTCCGGCAAAAGCGCGGAGGTGGACCTTCACCGCACTGCCGCCGAACTGCGGCGCCGGCATTGGTCGGCCATGAAACAGGCCGGTATCGACCATATCCCCGTAGGAGATTTTTCGCTCTACGACCATATGCTGGACATGGCCGTGACCCTCGGCGCCGTGCCGCAGCGGTACGGATCCATTCAAGACCCGCTGGTCAGATACTTTGCCATGGCTCGCGGTCTTCAGGAGTCTCAAACAGGCATCGATGTTCCGGCGTTGGAGATGACCAAGTGGTTCGACACCAATTACCACTACATCGTTCCCGAGCTTGATCCCGGCCAACCGTTCACGCTCGATGCATCGAAACTTTTCGGCGAGATCGACGAGGCGCGGGCCCTCGGCATCGATCCCCGGCCGGTCATCCCAGGTCCCGTCACCTTTCTGCTGCTCTCGAAGCTGAAAGTCGGCTCGGCGCCGAAGGCCTCTCCGCTCGATTTGCTCGGCGATCTGCTTCCGGTTTACCAGCGACTGTTCGGCGAACTCGGACGGAAGCGCGTCGCCTGGGTTCAGCTCGATGAGCCCTGTCTGGCGCTCGACCTCGACGATCGGACCAAAGCGGCCTATCGGCTCGCCTTTGCCCGTCTCACCGAGTGCCCGTCCCGTCCCCGCCTGTTGCTCACCACCTACTTCGGTGCGCCGGGGGACAATCTGGGGATCGCCATGGACTCCGGCTGCGAGGGCTTGCACGTCGATCTCGTGCGCGCGCCGGAACAGCTGGATGCGGTGCTGGGCGCCATCCCACCGCGGGTGCACTTGTCTATGGGAATCGTCGACGGCCGAAACATCTGGCGCACGGATCTCGATACGGCCCATGCGGTCCTGTGGCGTGCCGTTACGGCGTTGGGCTCGGAGCGCGTCATGGTCGCGCCGTCCTGTTCCCTGCTTCATGTGCCGGTGGACATCCGCCACGAACAAAAGCTGGATGAAGAGCTCCGGAGCTGGTTGGCGTTTGCGGCTCAAAAGCTGGACGAACTTCGGGCATTGGCGGACGCGGCGGTGGCAGACAAACCGGCGGGGCCGCGCTTTCAGGCGGCGCGCGCCGCACGATCAACCAGACTGGCATCGCCCCGTGTCCGCAACTCGGCTGTGCGCAGCCGGATGGACATGATCACCGAGGCGATGCTCCGCCGGCTTTCCCCCTTTCCGAATCGTGCCGGGAAACAGCGCGCGCGTTTCAACCTTCCACCGTTTCCCACGACGACCATCGGCTCGTTTCCCCAGACCGGGGACGTGCGCGGAGCCCGGGCCGCCTGGCGCGCTGGACGGATGACCCCCGCGGAGTATGAGGTCTTTCTCAAGAAGGAGACGCGCCTGTGTATTGAGAAACAGGAGGCCATCGGGCTCGACGTGCTCGTACACGGGGAATTCGAGCGCAACGACATGGTGGAGTATTTCGGCGAGCAATTCGAGGGCTTTGCCTTTACCGAAAACGGATGGGTCCAGAGTTACGGATCGCGTTGTGTGAAGCCTCCCGTGATTTTCGGCGATGTCTCGAGGCCCCGCGCCATGACGGTCGAATGGACGATCTACGCGCAGTCGCTCACGCGCCGCCCGATGAAGGGCATGCTCACGGGACCGGTCACGATTCTCCAGTGGTCCTTCGTCCGCGACGATCAGCCGCGCCGGGACACCTGCCTGCAGATCGCCTTGGCGCTTCGCGACGAGGTGATCGACTTGGAGCGGGCTGGCGTCGCGATGATCCAAGTCGACGAACCGGCGATTCGTGAGGGGCTTCCGCTCCGCCGGAAGGATTGGAAGGGGTATCTGCGTTGGGCGGTCGACGCGTTCAAGCTGGCCACGAGCGGCGTGCAGGACGGAACCCAGATTCATACGCACATGTGTTACTCGGAGTTCGGGGACATCCTGGATGCGATCGCCGAACTGGACGCCGACGTCATTTCGATCGAGACGTCACGCTCGAAGATGGAGCTGCTCGGCGATTTCGCGCGCTTCCGCTACCCGAATGAGATCGGCCCGGGGGTTTATGACATTCACTCGCCGCGCGTTCCGACGAAGGAAGAGATGGCGGATCTCCTCGTCCGCGCGGGACAGGTCTTGCCGGTGGAGCGACTCTGGGTGAACCCCGATTGCGGACTCAAAACGCGAGGGTGGACGGAAGTCGAGGGGGCGCTCACCAACATGGTCGAGGCGGCCAAGTCGGCCCGGAGCCGCTTCGCCGGTGCGTCGGCGTGAGTGGCTCGGAATTCGACCCGGCTCGGTGCCCCCGCTGCGGACGGGGGAATGAATGCGGGGTGGCGGCTGGCGGCGGAACCTGCTGGTGTTTTGAATCATCCGTTGCGGCGGCGCTCCACGATCGTTTCCTGTGTGGACTCGAGGGTCAGGCGTGCTTCTGTCGGACCTGTCTCTCGGAGCCGCGCCGTTCGACGGTCGAGCTTGCGAAGATTCATGATCGTATTCGAGCGTGGAGGTAACTGCGATGCCGTTGGTCCAACACAAACGCGAGGCCTATTGGTTTTATCGGTTTCTCTCCCTCGTCTACGATACATACGTCAACCCGCTGTTCTGGACGGAGCGCATGAGGAGTCAGGCGCTGTCCTTGGCACGGTTGGATGATTCCGGTCTCCGCGTGATCGACGTCGGTTCCGGGACCGGGTTTACGACGCAAGGCATCGTCAGGTCCGTGCCTGCGGCGCAGGTCGTCTGCGTCGATCAAAGTCCGCATCAAATGCGGAAGGCCAGGGCCAAGACAAGTTTACAGGGCTGCACGTTTATCCTCGGCGATGCGGAGCGTATTCCCTACGAGACCGATCGGTTCGATCGGTACGTCTCGGCCGGCAGCATCGAATATTGGCCGGATCCCCGGCAGGGGATTTGCGAGGCATACAGGGTCGTCAAGCCCGGCGGGATTGCGCTGATGATCGGTCCTTTGGAGCCGGCTCAGCCGATCATTCGCTGGATCGCCTGCACCTGGATGCTGTTTCCCCGTGAGGAAGACTACCGGCGATGGTTCAGTGAAGCAGGATTCGAGGACGTTCGAACCTTGTACATCCGCCCGCAATGGTACCGAGGAAACGAAGAGTATGCCGTCGCCATCGCCGGAATGAAACAGCGGCCGGGAGACGCTCTTGCGCGCGGGGATTCGAGGTCGACTGATCCCGTCGAGACTGCCGCGCCGCCCGCTCGAGGGTTTCGGCTCCTTGGCCGCGTCGTGGTCGGGTCTTTTTTGGGATTTCTCTTCATTCCGATCGCTCTGGCCTTGTATTTCAAAAACAGATATCTTAGAGTTCATCCTATCCCGCCGGGTGATCAGGAGCGGCTTAACGCCCACCAAGTCACGGCACTACTTCTGTTCGGCGCCGTCGTCGTCGCGCTAGGGTGGTGGATGATTGTATAGCGAGTCCGGGAGAGAACGCGCGCTTGCAGAGCAGCAAATCGTAGTGTTGACGCGCCGGCTTTCGCAAGACCTTGACACGGATAATGTTCGGTTCTTCGTTGGTCATGCTGTTTCCGGGTCTCCGTGTGATGTATTTGGGGCTCGTTGAGAGAACGATCGGACGGAAATCGGTGCTGTTGGCGATTGGCAGATGCTCTCTGAGGGCCCCGTGGTAGCTACTCGTTCCGGTCAGCCGACTCCGCTAAAGTCTCTCGGGTGCTGGTGGGAGTCGCTTCCCTTCATCGCCATCCACCTGCTCTGTCTCGCCGCGATCCAGACCGGCGTTCAATGGGAATGGGTCGTCCTTGCCGTGGGGAGCTACTACGTGAGGATGATCGGCGTCACGGCGGGGTACCATCGCTATTTCTCGCACCGGTCGTTCAAGACGAGCCGGGTGTTTCAGTTTCTGTTGGCGTTTTGGGCGATGACGTCGGCCCAGAAGGGCGTGTTGTGGTGGGCCGCCCATCACCGCCATCATCACAAGTATTCGGATCGGGAAGAAGATTTCCATTCACCCTTGCAGCGGGGCTTCTGGTATTCGCACATCGGCTGGATCCTCTCGGATGATCATGTCAAAACCGATTTGAGTCTGGTAAAGGACCTCGGTCGTTATCCTGAAATTCGGTTCCTGGATCGGTTCTATTTTCTTCCCCCGGCCGTCTATGGCGGCCTGCTCTATCTGTTTTGGGGGTTCCCCGGATTGGTCTGGGGCTTTTTCGTCTCCACGACGGCCCTGTACCATTGCACCTTCTTCATTAATTCCCTGACCCATCTGTTCGGGACCGTCCGCTACCGATCCGGCGACGGGAGCAAGAACAGTCTCATCCTCGCCCTTCTCTGTTGCGGAGAAGGCTGGCACAACAACCATCATCATTATCAGAGTGCGGCCAACCAGGGCTGGTTCTGGTGGGAAGTGGATCTGTCCTACTACGTTCTGGTCATGCTGTCGTGGGTGGGGCTCGTGTGGGACATCCGCACGCCCCCTCCGCAGATCAAAGCCGCGACCATCGCCACCGAGCTGTCCTTCCGATCGGACGGCCCCCAGGCACCGGCCGCCCTCCGGTAGGGTTGTGATAGCGGGAGCCTGTCGGCCATTCTGAACAGCGGATCATGAGTCAGAAATCCACGATCGAGAGTTTGCTTGAGAAGGCCCGCATTCAGGTCGATGGACCCGAGCCGGGCGACATCCTCATCCACGACGACCGTTTCTATGGCCGCGTGCTGGCGGAGGGATCGCTGGGGTTGGGTGAATCCTACATGGACGGCTGGTGGGACGCGCGGCGCTTGGACGAATTCTTCGCCAAGTTCCACGATGTGCCGCTGGATCGCGCCGTCGTCGATAAATACCTGATCATGAACGCACTGAAGGCGCGGCTGTTCAACATGCAGAACAGGCGGCTTTCGAAGCGGGTCGCCCAGCAGCACTACGATCTCGATAACGCCTTTTATGAAAAAATGCTCGGCCCGCACATGCAGTACACCTGCGCCTATTGGAGGCGGGCCCAGGATCTGGAGACGGCGCAGAAGCATAAGCTGGATCTCATCTGCAGAAAGCTGCACCTTCAAAAGGGGGATCGAGTCCTTGAGCTCGGGTGCGGATGGGGCGGCTTCGCCCGCTATGCCGCTACGCATTACGGATGCAGCGTGACGGCCTACAACATTTCGGAACAACAAGTGAGCTACGCGCGGAAGTGGTGCGAGGATCTTCCGGTCGAGGTGATTCAGGGCGACTACCGGGAAGCCTCTGGCGAGTTCGACAAGGTTGCGGCCATCGGTTTGTGCGAGCACGTGGGCTACAAGAATTACCGGACGCTCATGGAAACGGTCGATCGGACGCTGAAGCGGCGGGGGCTCTTTCTGCTCCATACGATCGGGAACAACGCGTCGGTTTCGACGGCCGATCCCTGGTTTGACAAGTACATTTTCCCCGGCGGCATGCTGCCCTCCGTCGCGCAGCTCAGCGCGGCGATGGACGGGCTCCTGGTGCTGGAAGACTGGCATAATTTCGGGCCCGATTACGACCGCACGCTCGTGGCCTGGCAGGAGAACGTGGACCGGCATTGGGAAGAGCTCAAGTCGAAATTCGACGAGCGGTTCCGCCGGATGTGGCGGTACTATCTCTTGTCGCTGGCCGGGGCCTTCCGCGCCCGCCGCATTCACCTGTGGCAGGTCGTGCTGTCCAAGCACGGTGTCTTGGGGGGCTACGAACCGGTACGATAGGCGCATGATTCCTTTTGACGCGTATGCCGAGAAGCGGGCGCGCGCCGCCGCGAGCATGCAGTCCCTCGGTTCCGAGGGGCTTTCGCTGGAGAAATCCACTTCCAATCTCTTTCGGCATCGGGCCGGATCGACGGGACCCCGGCTCGATCTGCGGGAGTTCCGTCACGTCATTCGGATCGACGAGCAGAGTCGGACCGCGGAAGTGGAGGCCTTGACGACCTACGAGGAACTCGTCCGGGAAACCCTGCCGTTCCAATTGATGCCGGCGGTGGTGCCGCAGCTGAAGTCCATCACGATCGGCGGCGCGATCGCCGGGATCGGCATCGAATCCTCATCCTTCCGGCACGGGTTCGTCCACGAGACCATGCGCGAGCTCGACGTCCTGCTGTCCGACGGGCGCGTCGTCACGGCGACCGCCGACAACGACCATCGGGAGCTCTTCTTCGGGTTTCCCAATTCCTACGGCACCCTGGGTTACGCGCTGCGTACCGTCATCGATCTGATTCCGATCAAACCCTTCGTGAGGCTCACGCACCGGCGCTTTACCGATCCGGACCGGTATTTTGAGGCCATGTCGGACGCCTGCCGGTCGGGCGGCGCCGATTTCGTGGACGGCACGATGTTCGACGGACGGACGTTCTACCTGACGACGGGCGTCTTCGCCGATCAGGCGGAATGGTTGAGCGACTACACGTACCTGCAGATGTACTACCGGTCCATCGCCGAGAAGACGACGGATTATCTGATCACGCACGACTATCTGTGGCGTTGGGACACGGATTGGTTCTGGTGCTCCAAACATTTCTTGCTGCAGTATCCGATCATGCGGCGGTTGTGGGGCAAAGAGCGGCTCAATTCGGCGGTGTACTGGAAGTTGTGGAAGCGGGCCCACGCCTCGCGGGTCGCACAACTGGCGCTGAAGGTGATCGAAGGCCGTCAGGAGGCCGTCATTCAAGACGTGGAAATTCCGATCGAACAGGCGCCTCGCTTTGCACGGTTCTTCAACGAGCGTATCGGCATTACGCCAGTTTGGCTGTGTCCGGTCGCCGCGCGCGATCCGGCCCGCTCGTACAGCCTGTATCCCATGGAACCGCGGACGCTCTATGTCAATTTCGGCTTCTGGGATACGGTCAAAAGCCGCCACGGCGACGGGCATTTCAACAAGCTGGTCGAGGGAACGGTTCGGGATCTTCACGGCCACAAGTCGCTGTACTCGACTTCGTATTATTCTCGAGAGGAGTTCGACGGGCTGTACAACGGGGAGGTCTATCGCCGCCTGAAGGGCCGGTACGATCCGGAGAAGCGGTTGAAAAGCCTCTATGAGAAATGCGTACTCAAGCAGTGACGACCCTACGCCGACGCGCTTGTTATTCCGAGACCCCATTGGCTATACTGCCTCGCTATGAGCATCAGGAAAGCCGGCGGTGATTGGGAGCCGATGCTGCTTCCGATCGAGCCGCGACAATGCAAGGTGTGCCAGCAGGGTCTCTATCGCGACAAGACGATGTTCCGTGGCGGCTGGTCCCGCTGCAGCGTCTGTGACGAGTTCGTCCACTACAGCTGCCTGGCCAGCGGCAAGGTGTCGTTCCTCAAGGCGCGACCCCGTATCTGCAAGACCTGCCGCGCTGCAGAGACGGCCGCCGCCTCCTCCCCGACGGCGGAGCACCCGGTGGCCGTGGGCTCGTGACCGATCCCGACTTCGGCCGGTCCTCCGATGACACGAGGTGGCAGCAGGTTCTGGCGCAGAGCGTGCGCTACGTTCTGGCCCCGCTGATTCTCTTCTCCAGCGGTTTCTTCACGGCGAATTTTCTCATCAGCGGTCAGTATACCTGGCCGAGAACGAGCCGGGCCGCGGCCTTGACGCTGACGGTGCTCGTTCTATGCTATGAATTCGTCTATAAGGAACATCGAACGCGAACCGGATCGCACGAGCAGGCACGCGCGGTCTTGCTGTATGCCTGTGTGATTCCCTACATCGTGGGCGCCATGATCATGGTGGCGCTGTGGAAGCTGTGAACGGTTCGTAAACGGAGCGGCGGGCCGTCGCGGTCGGTTGCGAGGCCTGTGCGCTCGAAAGAGGGGGCAGTGGCCCAGGTCTTTCATAGCGGGGCATTTCTTCAGCAATGCTGGTCGGTGCATCCGCTCTGCATCGCGGTCAAACGGATGGCGGGCGACCGCACGCTTATTCTCAGCTGCAGCTCCTGCCGATTCCTCCACCACTTGGCGCTGGGATCGGTCACGGTCAGGGCTTCGGTGGTGCCGGTCGACCGGCAGGATTCCGAAAGGCCGGACGATGCCGGTGAGGGCGAGGTCCGGCTCACGGAATGTCTCCAAGCCCACGCGGCGGCCTTGTCGCTCCGGGACATGGATGTGTTTAAGGACCTGGCATTGATCCGTTGCGCAGAATGCCGGCGACACTATGCTTTGGCGGTGACGGCTTTTGAGACGCACCAAAAGTGACGGAGGATCCGGCCTTTTCGGACGCGATTTCCCTGGAGGGTCGACAGCCCGGCTCACCGTGCCACAGCGCATCTCGGCTCAGTCCCAGAACGTCGGATGCTCCCTTCATCACACCGCCCCCGTTCGTCGCCCGACTGGGGCCCTGTTCGGCCAGTCATAAACGGAAGGCACTGCGGCGTTGATCGAATGGAAATGAATCCCATGGACAATTCGGTCTGTTTCACCGACGAGGAAACCGCCCTACTGACCGACGGCGAATTCTTTCGCAAGAAGCAGCGGATCTCCGGAAAGATTCGAGCGATGCTGGAGGCCGCTCACCTCGCTCTCAACGATGAGCTGACCCGCTCGCGTCTGCTGGCCCCTTCCGATTTCGATGCATCGCATCATCAGTTCGTGAAGGGCGAACATCTCGAATCCTGTCCGTATCAGTACCTCGATTGCCCCAAGCACTTTCAAGGACCGGACAAGTACACATTCCGGACACTCGTCTGGTGGGGGCACCATGTGGTCTTTGCCTGGATTTTGGAGGGCGGGCTCGTGAAGCAATACAAGAAGAACCTGGTCGACCGGTTCCATTCGGTCGCAGGCCGGCAGTTGGAGTTGTCCACGGCGCCGACGCTGTGGGAATGGAAATGTGGAGAAGGATATACGGTTCCTCTCACGCATGACCGCAAGGCGACGGCGGCCGCGGTCCTGGCTGAACGGGGGTTCTTGAAAATCGGCCGGTATGTCCCTCTCGGCGATGCCAGGGTTCGGGAAGGGGACCTGGCTTCCCTCGCCCGGGAAGCCTTTGCCGCCATGAGCCCTATTATCTCTTCTTGAAATTCCCTGTTTGTGAAGGCGTAGGGATTTCGGTAGACTAGCGCCGTTCTTTCTCACGGACTCAATCATGCGGCTGTTGATGCGCAAGGAGGTCAAATGGATAAGGTGTTGATGCGTGCCGGGGCGGTGATGGTATTGCTGCTGGGAGGGCTGATCGGGTCCGGTTGCGGGGGAAGCGGCCAGACCGTCCATTTGGACGTCATTCCCAAGCCGATGCCCGCACAGATGGCGGAACCGGAGGCCGTCAAGATCGTGGTCATCCCGTTCGAGGACCGGCGCATGGAGAAGAGCCGCGTCGGCATGCGGACGCATCTCTGGGGTGGAGTCACGTACTTCAACGTGAAGGGCGACAAACCGGGTGACGCCTATGCGCAGGCGCTGGCCGAACGGCTGCGAGCCAGGGGGTGGCACGACCGATCATGGGATGTCCGTGTGTTGCCGGCCGCCCCCGAGAACGGGGCGGATATCGTGATCACCGGGCAGATCGTGGACTTGTCCGCCAATGCCAAGAGCCGGATGTTCTCGACGGCGCTGACGTCCAGCAGCAAGGTGACGATTTCCGCGCACAACAATGCGGACAAGACGACCACCAATCGCACGATAGAAGGTGCGCAGACCGATACCGTCTTTTGGTTCACGGACAGCGACGTGCAGAAGTTGCTCACTGCGACCATCAAGGACACGATCGATCGCTACGTCGAGGACACGACGATTTCACAACGCACGCTCCATCCCAGCCGATAGGAGAATGCCAAGAGCATGATGGGAGAGGAGGAAGCCAGTGCGGGAGCGTCGCTGGGAAACCACCGAGCCGCTGTCGTTCGGACAGGTATTGGCCGTGGGCGAGCGGCTGGCCTCGCTGGGCCTGAAGCCGGCGGTTGCGGCCAAGGACGTCATCTGTTACGTCGAGGATTGGAAAGTGGAGGCAGCCGAGGATCTGGACGGTCTCGACGCCTGGGCCACGGAAGACGTCACCCTGGTTCACGTGCGAAGCGGCTGGCGCGGGGATTTTTTCCTGCTGGCGGGGGCCTACCATACGGTCTATCAGCGCTATCAGAACATCGGCACCTACTGTTCGATCAGCCATCCTTGGCGCAATCGCGAACCGCTGATCCACCACGAAAGCCGCAGCATGCTCTGGCTCGGCTTTCGCCATGCCCATTCATTCGTACGCGTTCGGCTCCAAACCAGGGAGGTCATCAGCCCCGGTGAGACCAGGGAGGACCACCGGCGGGAGCAATGGTTGGAAGAGCGACGGGCGGCGTTTCTCGAGGCCATCACCGCGCTGGAAGTGCCGGTTGAAACGGCGATTGAGCAGCAGCAGGTGGTGCTGCGTCCGGCCGATTCGCATGTGCCGTTTTTCTGTTCCTGGCCCGACGCCTTCGGCCCCTGCCAGTTCGAGTACAACACCACGGATGCCTACGAGTTTCTGGTTCCGGCAAGCCGGTTGGCGGCGACGTTCGCACCGGAGCCTGCCGGCGTGCGGGCCTATCTGACCGGTTTTTCCGAAGAGGCGCTCGGCGAATTTGCGGCCATCGAGCCCCGGGCCGGCCTGGCCTACCGGTGCTCGGTGCATTGCCCCCTGGACGACCTGCCGGAAATTCGGAGCGTGATCGAGCCGGACGGCCGGCTCTATGCCACGCTCTGCGAGTTTCAAACGCAGGACCTGATTCCGGAACAGGAAGACGCGTCGGCCATTGTGGGGGTCATGGGAACCGGCGCAGGTTTTCATTTGGAGGTCCGCTTGAATCGAGCGCCGCTGCCCGAGGAGCAGATGGCCGGGTGGTTGGAGCGACTGGTTGGCTACCCGGTTGTCTACGCGCCGCTCCCCGCCTTCATCTGACAGAATGTTGAAAAAGCCCGCGGGGATCGTTCTCGCATCGCTCAAACCCTCGATGTACCAGGAACCGTACGCCTCAGGGTTTCACTCGCTGCGGCCTTGCCCGCGAAGCGGCGCGTCTCGGCGCGCCGGGGTTGGGCGGGTGAGAACGGTGGACTTTTTGAACATTCTGTACGGAAAATCTCAATAGGCGAATCGCAAAGAGTATTTTTCATTGATCAATTCCCGCTGATTTCGCACAGTGGGTGCATGAGCCCGCTGGGGAAGGTTCAATCGATTCTCGCCAAGCCGTTCATGCCGGCCGTGTTTTTCCTCTCCGGCGTGACCTATGACACACTGACCCTGACGCGCATCGACCGGCTGCAGGACAACTTATTGTTGTTGCTCTATATTCTGTTGCTCGGGACCCTGATCGTGCTGACCGGCCGGTTGGGCATCGAGCCGCCTCCGGACCGCGCCCAGCTGGCCTCATTGCCGCCGTTCGTCCGATGGACGCTCCGCAGCCGCCCCTACTATCCAATGGCCAGCCAGTTCCTGCTCGGCGGGCTCTTCAGCGCCTACGCCGTCTTCTATTCCCGCAGCGCTTCACTGACCGGCACGGCCGTGTTCTTCGGCCTGCTGGTCCTGCTGTTGGTCGGCAACGAGTTCCTACGCGATCGCCTGTCGAATTTGCGGTTGACCGTGAGCCTTTATGCCTTGGTGTGTTTCTCGTTCTTCACCTTCTTTTTGCCGGTCATGACCGGCTTCATGAACGCGGCGATGTTCCTGCTCGGCGCGGTGTTGAGCGGTCTGGTCACCCTGCGGGTCGTGGAACTGATCTATCGTAACAACCCGGACCGGTCGCGGCGTGAGGCGGTCGGGGTTACGGCGCCTGCGCTGGCGCTCATCACCTTGCTGGTCTCGTTCTACTTTCTGAACTGGATCCCGCCGGTGCCGCTGTCGTTGAAGTTCGGGGGCATCTATCACGAGGTGAAGAAAAGCGATGACCGGTTTGAACTGTCCTACGCCAAGAAGTGGTACGAAGTCTGGAAGCGGTCCGACACCGTTTTCCCGGCGGATGAGCCGGTCTATTGCTTCACGGCGGTGTTCGCGCCGGTGTCGCTCAATACGACGGTGTACCACCATTGGTATGTCAGAACCCACCGCGATAGGCCGTTCGCCCATGCGGATCGCATCCCGGTCAGGATTTCCGGGGGACGGGAGGGCGGATACCGGGCCTATACATTCAAGCAGCGGCTCGATCCCGGGGAGTGGCGCGTCGACGTGGAATCCGAAGACGGCCGTATCATCGGGCGGGTATCCGTCACCGTCGAACAAGACCGCGCGGCGGTGCCGCTGGCCACCATTTTTTACTAGCGGGCGGTTGATTCGTCAGCCTGATTTCGCAATGAGCCTCCTCGACGTCGGAAGACCGTCGGACATCTGTGGTACGGTGTTCGGGAACGGCCTGCAACGGGAGGCGGGATCAGGGATGACGATGACGTATCAAGCGGAAGTCAGTCGAATTCGGGACTTGACGCACGACGTTCGCGAACTGGAACTGGCCTTGCACGAACCGTCTCGGCTCTCCTTCAAGGCGGGGCAATTCATTTCGTTTGAGGTGCCGAAGGTCGGCCTGTCTCAGCCCGTGGTCCGGCCCTATTCCATCGCGTCTCCTCCGTCGATCGACGATCGGGTCGTCTTGGTCTTCAATTTGGTGCAGGGAGGTCCGGGTTCGCAATATCTTTACGGTCTTCAGGCGGGTGACATCGTCCGGTTCAAGGGGCCGGCCGGGTCGTTCTATCTCCGGGAGGATCCCAACCGACGCATGCTCTGCGTCGCTACAGGGACGGGCATCGCCCCTCTTCGGTCCATGATCGTCTCGGAATTGGAGCGGCAGAATCCGCAGCCGGTCACCCTCTTCTGGGGGCTGAGATACGAGCGTGACCTCTATTACCGGGATGAGCTGGAGGCGTTGGCCTCCCGCTTCCCGAGATTTTCGTTCGTCACCTGCCTCTCGCGGCCTGGTCCGGACTGGACCGGCGTCAGGGGCCGAGTCACGGATCTGGTCCGGGAACAGGTGACGTCGGTACGCGATCTCGCGGTGTACCTGTGCGGCAACGGCGCGATGATCAAGGACGTGACGGCCCTGCTTCAGACGAAAGGATTGTGTCCGATCTACCGGGAGAAGTATTACTAGCAGTCGGCGAGACCGCCGCCGGAGGACTTTTTCAACATCCTGCTAATGTTTTGCCGGTGTCTGAGGTTTCGGTCCCAACCGGGTGGTGTGCTGAAAGATGCATTTCGGACAGGTGTAGTGAACGAATTGTCCCCCTCCCACCAGCCGTTTCTTCATGGAAATCTTACACCAGGTGCACAGGCGATCGGGAAGCTCGGAGAGGATGGGAGCGGTTCCGGACGGGGGTGGTGTTGCGGTCGACATGCGAAGCATTGTCTCCGAGCGCCGAGAACGTTGTCAACCAATCGCTTCGATCAAGCAGCAGACGGACGGCGGACGGAAGAGAATTTTTTTCTCCCCGAGCCCTGCATCCAAAAAAATCATGCTATAGTGCACACACACTCAAACGGCTTTCCCACCCCCATAACAGAAAGGCGGATCATCCCATGAGCGTAACCGTTGGATCGGAATCGACGATTTTGCCATCGAGTGCCCCGACGACTTCCTCGCCCGTCAAGGCCCACGAAATGGTGGGAGAGGGGAAGGCGTGGGGACTCTGCACCGCTGTGGATCTCCAAGATTGTCAACCGGATTTGATTCGCAACGCGGAGCATATTCGCCGTTATGTCGTGGAACTCTGCGAACTGATCGGCATGAAGCGGTTCGGCGAGTGTCAGGTCGTCGATTTCGGCTCGGGCCGCGTCGCCGGCTATTCGATGGTGCAATTGATTTCGACCTCGCTGATCAGCGGGCATTTCGCCAACGATACCAACAACGCCTATTTGGATATTTTCAGCTGCAAGGGGTACGATCCCGGCGTCGTAGAGGCCTTCTCGAAAGAATTTTTCAAGGCCAGACGCAGCACGGCGACCGTCACGCTTCGATATTAACGAACTCGCCGGGAGCCGCTTGAGCGGCTCCCGGCTCTGCACGACCTCCGCCTTCGCGCGGCTTCATGAAGGCTCCAACACTCAAAGAATTCTTCCGGCATCTGCCCGAGAAGCTCGATTCGGACGCGGCCGAGGGCTTGGAAGCCGTCTATCAGTTCGACTTGAGCGGCATCGAGGGCGGGCAGTACTTTCTGACCGTCAGCCAGGGTGTTTGCCGGGTCGATGAAGGGACGCACGACGATCCGCACGTGACGCTGGCTATGGCGGGCGAGGATTGCATCAAAGTCCTGACCGGGCAATTGAGCGGTCAGATGGCCGCCATGTCGGGCAAGCTGCGGATCATGGGAGATCTGGGACTGGCGCTTCAACTGCGTGCGCTCTTTCCCGGCGTCGGTTCGTAGACAGACAGCTACCCTCCCGCCGGCTCCATCGAGGATTCCGCAGGCAGGCCGCCGCCGAGCTTCTGTTCATCCTCAAGCAGCCTTGGAAACCGCTCCTCAAGAATCAGATATATCGTCGGCACGAGAAACAGCGTCAGCAGGGTGGAGACGCTCAGGCCTCCCACCACCGCCCGAGCCAAGGGAGCATTGGTTTCGCCGCCGGTCCCCCAGCCGATCGCCATGGGAATCAGTCCGAACACGGTGGCCAAGGAGGTCATCAAAATCGGACGCAGTCTCGTTCTGGCGGCTGTGACGACGGCGTGTTGAAGCTGGGCCCCTTTGCGGCGCAAGACGTTTGTGTAGTCCACGAGCAACACGCCGTTGGAGACGACGATGCCCAACATCATGATGATGCCCATCATCGACGTGGTGGACAGGGTGGTGTCGGTCAAGAACAAGGCCAAAATGACGCCCGGAAATCCCATTGGAACCGAGAACATGATGATGAACGGATCGAGCAGCGATTTGAATTGGGCCGCCATGACCATGTAGACCAGGATCAAGGCCAGCACGGTGGCGAACAGCAGGCCGGTGAAGGTCTCACGCTGCTGTTGAATTTGCCCGGCCAATCGGATGCTGAAACCGGTCGGCAACTGCAGCCGGGAGAATCCCGCTTCGAGATCGGCGGCGATCGCACCGAGGTCCCGGTTCAACGGGTTGGCCGTGACATGGACGACCCGTTGGAAGTATTTGCGGTCGATCTTGACCGGCCCGGCATTGAGCTTGAGGGAGGCGACGTTTTTCAGCAGCACCGGCTCCTTGTTGCTGGCGGTCAGGATGATGTTCTCCAGATCGGTCAAGTCCTTCCGATGTTCCTCGGCCAGCCACGCGCTGATGTAGTACTCGTTGCCGTTCTGCGGGTCGGTGTAAATGATGGGATCCGTTTGCCCGTTGCCGTTCAGCGAGAACAGGACGGCGTTGGCGATGTCCGTTTCGCTGATGCCGAGCAGCGCGGCCTTTTCCCGATCCACGACGACGTTCACTTCCGGATAGTTTTCCTCGCGGCTGACCTCGATGTCGGCGAGCCCGGGAGTCTGGTGCATGAGCGTTTCGACGTCCCGGATCACGCCACGGGCTTTCTCAAAATCATAACCGTAGATCTCCACGTCCACCGCCTTTTGCGAGCCGAAGCTCGTGACCCGCTTGACCAATCCTCCCGGATCGAAAAACATGGCCACACCGGGAAAGAGCTTGACGATCCCCGGCCGCACGTCGTTCATGATCTCCACCTGGTTGCGTGTCCGCTTGTCGGGCGAGCTCAAGTACACGGAGATGATCGACGTGTGCGGACCGGTGTTGGGATTGAACAGGGAGGAGCGGCCCTGTGCGAGGACGCCCGTGCTCGAGACGACGGTTTCGAGCTCGTGAGGAGGGATGTTTTCGCGCAGGAGCCGTTCGACTTGGGCCACCTGTTGCTCGGTCTTTTCCACGCGCTGACCCACCGGCGCGCGCAGCACGATGCGGAACTGGCTCTCGTCCGACACGGGGAGGAATTCCGTGCCGATCATCGGCACCAGCGCGAGGCTGAGGCCGAAGAGGCCGACGACGCCGACGATGAAAATCCGGCGATGCCCCAGGACCCAGCGCAGCGAATCTTCATAGCCTCGGTCCAGGGACTCGTACCGCCGGCGGCTCCAGTCCATGAGCCGCACGAACCACGCGGGCATCCGCCGATGGGAT
Source organism: Nitrospira sp. (assembly GCA_035328385.1). Lineage (GTDB taxonomy): Bacteria > Nitrospirota > Nitrospiria > Nitrospirales > Nitrospiraceae > Nitrospira_C. The sequence goes on from DAOLIU010000029.1 coordinate 23,691, forward strand.
TCGTGCTCCGGCTTGAGAAACTTGTAGCAGAGCGCCGGGGTGACGGTGCGCGAGACGAAAAACGACGTGAAGAGCGAGATCGCGATGGTCAGCGTCAGCGGAATCAACAGGAGCCGGGCGATGCCCACCACGAAAAACATCGGGAGGAACACCACCACGGTCGTGACGGTCGACGCAAAGATGGGCATGGCGACTTCGCGCGCCGCCTCCAGAATCGCCTCCCAGCGTCTGGGGGTGGCATTGAGATGCCGCTGGATGTTTTCCAGCTCCACGATCGAGTCGTCGACCAGGCGTCCGATACCGAGGGCGAGACCACCCAGGGTGAACACGTTCAGCGTTTGTCCCGTGAAGTAGAGCACGATGAACGTCACCATGATCGACAGCGGGATCGCCACCGAGATGATCAGGGTACTCGTCAGATTCCGCAAAAAGACCAGAATGACGGCCGCGGCCAGCAGGGAGCCGTGCAGGGCCTGTTCGATCAGATTGTTGATGGATTGGCGGATATAGACCGATTGATCGAAGGAGATACCGAGCGTCACGCCGGGGGGAACGCCGATCATTTTGGGCAGCGCGGCCCGAAGCGCATCCACCACCTCGACGGTATTGGCGATCGGCTGCTTGTTCACCCGCAAGTACACCGCACGATTCCCGTCGGTCCGCACGATGTTGGTTTGAATGTCCGATGAGTCGGTGACCGTGCCGAGGTCGCGGACGCGCACAGGGTTGCCAGTCTGGTTGACTTTGACGATGACGTCCTGGATGGGTTCGACGGTGCGGAATTGATTGTTCGTGAAGACGTTGTAGTCGAGGTTCCCGGCCTTGATGTTTCCGGAGGGAAGAATGAGATTCGCCGCCTTCACGGACTTGACCACGTCCAGGATCGAGAGCCCGCGGGCATTGAGCAGGGCGGGGTCCAGGTTGATGTTGATCTGGCGGATCTTTCCGCCCTCGACGGTCGCGGCGGCGACGTTGGCAATCTGTTCGATCTGAGGGGCGATCGTGTTGAAGGCCAGGTCGTAGAGGGCCCGCTCGTCGAGCGCGTCGCTGGAAACCGTCACGAACGCGACGGGGATATTCGACACGTCGAACTTGACGATGAACGGCTGCAGGATGCCGGGGGGCAAGCTGTTCAAGATCTGGGTGATGCGCTGCATCACCTCCATTTGCCCGACGTTGATGTCGGCACCCCAATTGAACCAGACTTGTACGGCCCCGATGCCCTGCTTGGCGAAGGACTCGACGTGTTCGACGTTCGACGCGGAGCTGACGGCCTTTTCGATCGGATAGACGACGCTTTGCTCGATGTCCAGCGGCGGCGCGCCCTTGTAGAGAACGCCGACGAACGCCACCGGAACTTGGATGTTGGGAAACAGGTCGACCGGCAACCGGTTCAGGGAGGTGGCGCCGAGCACGATCATGGCGAGCGACAGCATCAGAATTCCGATGCGGTTGCGCAGTGCGAGCAGCGTCAGCCACATGTCGCGCGGTTACCCTTTCGGCGGGGCGGGGGCGGCCTGTTCAAATTTGACCGGATCTTCCGGCGCGGGTTGGAGCGATTGGGCCTGCACGGGGGTTCCGGATTGGACCAAGTCCTTGCCGGACACGATGACCTGCTCGTCGCCGAGCAATCCCTTGGTGATCTCGACCCGGTTCTCGTCCCGTACGCCGATATCGACGGAAACCCGCTCGGCTTTTCCGTCCCGAACGATGTACACATACTGGGCGTCCTCGAGCCGGCTCACTGCATCGATCGGAATTTGCAGTGCGTTGGCGTGTATTCCTACCAACACTTCGACGCGCGCGAACATCCCGCCTTTGAGGAGATGATCCTTGTTGGGAAGGTCCAATTCGACCGTCATGGTCCGCGTGGCCCGATTGAGAGCCTGGACGACGCGGGTCACGGTCCCTTCGAACGCCCGGTCCGGGTAGGCTTCGGCTCGGACTTCGGCCTTCTGGCCGAGCTTGATCAACGGCACGTCCTTTTCGACCACTTCGATCAGCGTGCGAACGACGTCGATGTCATGGAGGCTGAGGATGCCCCGAGACGTCGTCGATGTGCTGGTCGCGGCTCCGGTGACGTAGGCGCCGAGATCGAGATTGCGCTCCGCGATGTACCCGGAGAATGGCGCGCGGATGTACGAATAGGCCAGATTGGTTTCCGCCTGAGCCAATGCCACTTCCATCTGTTTGACCTGCGCCCTCAGCGATTCCTGCGCGGCGATGGCCGCGTCGGTGTTCACCTCCGCGTTGTCCAGGTCCTGTTGGGACACGAATTGATCCTTGATCAGCGCCCGCATGCGGTCCAGCGTGAGCTTGGCATTGCGCACGGAGGCGTCCTGCTGAGTCACTTTCGCGCGGGCGGCCGCCAGGTTGGCCTTGGCTTGGTTGACGGCATGGAGGTAGTCGGTATGGTCGATTTCGACCAGCAGGTGATTGGCTTTGACGAAGTCTCCCTTGTCGACGTACATCTTCGAGATATAGCCGTCGACGCGCGAGAAGATATTGACGACCTGGTTGGGCGTGATGTCCGCCGTGTATGCGAGCCGGATATCCAGATCCTGCTTGATGGGTCGGACCGTTCCGACGGTAATCGTCCGGGTTTTCTTCGGATCGTTCTTGGCTCCGCTGCTGAGCCGGAAGACGACGAGAGCCGTCACGGCGAAAAAAATGATCACGCCCAGCGTCACGATTGGGTGCCGGCGGACGGGGTTCATCGGCCCTGTCTCCGTTTGCGTCCGGCACTGCCGTCTTGCCGAACCAATCCGTTAAGGAACAACTCGACATAGGTCGCGACCGTTTCGTCGTGTGTGCGATGCATCGAGACACCGAAAATCTCGTGCAGGAGCCGGTGATGGACGACGATGCCGATGAAGGCACGGGCGGCGAGCAGAGGGTCGGCGTCGCGGAAGGCCCCCTCTTTGATCCTCAGCTGAATATAGGTGGCCAGATGGTCGTAGAAGACCTTGTGGTGTTTGGCAAAGAAGATGTCGGACAATTCATGTCCCTCGAGCGCGCTGAATAAGAGGAGCCGGAGCAGGGTCGGATCGACGCCCGGCCTGATGCGGAAGCCCGCGATCAGCATGAAGACCCGACGGTCGTCCCGTTTCCTGGCGGACTCTTCCACCGCCCCGAGCAGCTCGTCCACGGACACTTTCTCCGCCAAGATGGCGGCGTACAATGCCCGTTTAGTCGGAAAGTGTTTGAAGACGAGCGCTTCACTGACGCCGGCGGCCCTGGCGATTTCTCGCGTCGTGGTGCCGTTGAACCCTTTCGCGGCAAAGAGGGAGGCGGCCGCGGCGATCAACCCCGCCTGTCGCTCTTGGCTGGAAGGACGGCTTCGCTTGGTTATCTTCTTTATAGGTTTCATAGGACACCGACCCAGTAAGTGAGTATTCACTCACCACGTACGGTAGCATGAGGCCATGGCCGGTGACAATGAACGGCTGCGCAGCCGCAGATCCCCGCCGGCGCCTAGAAGCATTGGACACAGCGGCTGGAAGGATGGGCGGCAGGTGAAGAGGTGCGATGATTAATGGAAGGCCGATCCACAGAAATGCCCTGGCTCCGGTGAAGGGAGCCGACCTATAACCGACTAGTGGTCATGTTGCCGATGGAGACTGCCGGCAACGAAGTAGCGGAACCGATTCTGTTCCCGAAGGTTCATTCCCGTAATCATCACGCCGAATCGGTGGCCGGCTGTCCAGGTGACCTTGGCTGCGGTCACGAACAATGGATCTTGCCCGTCGGGCAGATAGAGGAACAGCGTCAACTCCATGCCGGTCCTGACCATTGTATTGCCTCGGACCCCCAGACCTTGCCGGGACAACGAGGTGACCGTTCCGTCGCCGACCAAGACCTGTCCGTCATCCGGTTGCGCGGAGTACATGAGGCTGAACTGGGCGGGAATCCGCGGGTGCTCTCGTCGGTTACACGGAGTGGTCTGCGGCCGAAAGGACCTGTTCGAACGGACTTTCGTGCATCTCATGAGCCACCTCCTTCAACGGCAATCATCGACCGATGGACGGACGGGACGATGAATTCCAGGTGTGAAAACGCAGTTGGTTCAGGATCTCAGGTGAAAGGGAGAGCATTTCCACGCCGAAGCGGAGGCCGGACACCCAGGAAACCCGGCATTGCGGCAGGCAGATCGGATCTTCCATGCCGGGGATGGTGATGAAGAGGGCGAGCTCCATCCTGCTCGTTACGCCCTGGTTGCCGCAGATGCCGACGCCGCGATCAGAGAGGTTGGCGGTCAATCCGTCCCCTATCAGCATGCATCCGGCCTGCATTCCTGAATACATCACGGTGAATTGGCTTGGGACCCGTTCGGTGACACGGCGGGTCGGTCTGAGGACGGCAGGATGACCATTGGAACGGTCTGACGGACAAGTGTTCATCATTGCTCCCCTCTGGCCGGTATCGGCCGTGATTGATTTGATCTTCAGACAATGCGAAATCCGGCTCGCGGCTGTTTCGATAGGGAAAAGGTGACATGCTTCCAGATCAACTCCTGAATCCGCTTGCGCTCTTGCGGCGTCAGGTCGGGGAATTTGGCCGCAAAGGCCGACCCCTTGACTCTGGAGATTCTCACTTCGGTCAGGCACAGGGGAGGCTGTCCGTCCGCGAGATACAGAAACAGCGTGACATGGCTGCCTTCCGGCGGCGAGACGGTGCCTTCGATTTTGCAGCCGGATTTTGAAAGGTCACTCAATGACCCTTCCGCCTTGAGGAGCCTCGATCCGTCCTCGCTCGCATACAACACCCGGGCTTGCAGGGCGGCCCGTTCGGCGTAGCGGCGGTCCAACGGGGCATAGGCCTCTTTCAAGTCGATTCCGAGATCAAAGATCCGCTGTTTCATCGAGTTCTTCTCCCTTTTCCCTGGCGCCTCTACCATCGACAAGCGACAGTTGAAGAGTATCGGATTTCTTCGGTTTGCCCATCCCCAGGGAGAGGGGAAGCGGGACCCATCGTTAGGGGGGAAGAATGATAGGAGAAAACCAGACGCAGGCCGGGCGAGGTGCCCGGACATGCGTGAATACAACGATGCGTCGGATTATTGGCGCAGCTTGGCCCAGGCCTTTTGGTATTCCTCAAACGAATCGACTTCGACCCAACCTTTGAAGATGGGTACGGCTTCGACCCTCTGGCCTTGATCGATCAATTCCTGAATCAGGTCGGTGAACGAGGCTTTGACGAGAGCGCCGGCCTCGTGGAATCCGTCGGACTTGTAGCGTTCCAGGGCGGCCCGATACCCGGACTTGAATGCGGCGATGCCTTTCTCGGAGAACATGGCCATGCCGATGAATTCGCCGTGCGCTTCGTCGTGGGACAGATGCTGCCCGATCCTCACCACCCGATGCTCCCCGTCCGGCATGACGAATCGCGACAGATAGCTCTTGCCCGGAGAATCGGCCAGGCCGACCAAATCGGGATTGATGTGCGCCGGTTGCCGGTCACGCTGGCGTTCCTCCTGCCACGCCAGATCCACGACCACCGCGATGTCCGCCGGACTCTTCAGGAGTTTTTCGAGAATGGTGTTGTCGAAGACGATGTCGCCGTACAGGATGATCGTCCGGCCCTTCATCTCGCTTTCGGCGCAGAAGATCGAGAACAAATCCCCGGTCTCTTCATAGCGGTCGTTGTCGTAGTACCGGATGTTCGGCAGGGTTATCGCCTCTTTTTTGTAACCGCGGACGAGGGCGATTTCCTTGATGTTGCATTCGTTCAAGGCGGATATCTGCCGTTCGAGAATCGTCTTGCCCTTGATGTCCAGCAGGCACTTGGGCATGTCTTCAATGAGAGGAAGCAATTGCTTCTCGAATCCGGCGGCCGGGATGATGGCCGTGATTTGCTCTCCGCCGACGGGAAGGAACTGCCGCTCATCCCGTTCCATCTGCGGAACGCCGACGATGTCGTAGACTTCCGGCAGCGCGACGATGCGGTCGTTCGCGGCTCCCGGTCTGGTGTCCCGCTTGATGAGATCCAGCGTGTCGCGCATGGCGCGGATCGCCGCGCGGACCGGCTGGTTGGCATAAATGATGATCTTTGCGCCCGCGTCTTCCATTTCCTCGGCGGTCGTCTGGTCGAAAATCGTCGGCACGACCACAAGGGGCACGCGGCCGGACCAGGCTTTGTAGACGGCCCGCAATTCATCGAATTTTTTTGACTTGGAATGGATCAAGACGGCGTCGGCGCCGGCTTCCGCATAGGCTTCCGCCCGCTTGAGGGCCTCCTCCTGCCCCCATCCGGCAATCAAAGCTTCGGTCCTGGCGATGATCATGAAATCGGGGGAAAGCTGAGCCGCTTTGGCCGCCTTGATCTTGCCGCAATGTTCGTCCACGGGAATGAGCTCGCGGCGGACGCCGGCGTAAAAACTGCAGCGTTTCGGATACACGTTGTCTTCGATGCAGATCGCCGCGACGCCCGCGCGTTCCCGGTCGGTCACCGTGCGCATGACGTTCAGGGCGTTTCCATAGCCGGTGTCGCAATCGGCGATGACTGGAATCGAAACCGCTTCGGCGATGTTTCGTTCGACTTCAAGCTGCTCGCTGGAGGTGATGAAGCTGGCGTCGGGAATGCATTTGAGCGAAGCGGAGATGGCAAAGCCACTGGCCCATACGCCGTCGAATCCCGCACGTTCAATGAGGCGGGCGCTAAGGGCGTCGTGCGCCCCGACGACTTTCAATGCACCAGGTTTCTTTAGAGCAGCCCGAAGCTTAGCGGCGTTTGTCATGATGACCTCGCATGATGCGAAAGCACGTCCCGCTTGTCAACCGAAAGTTTACGGCGGGGCGCACGTTCAGAAGACCGTTGGAGAGTTGCCGTCGGCGATTTTCTCCCGTAGGGCTTGGCTCTCGAAAAAAATGATGCCGCGATCCGCTCGGCTCTCGTATCGCAGGGTGATTTCCGTCTCAAATCCTTGCCAGGCGTAGAATTTCACCGGGCCGATGGAGAACTGACCCGGCGTATCGTCAAGCGGGCCGTAGAGTGACTGCAAATACGCCAGGATCTGATCGTGGGTCGCCTTGCCCTGGTATCGCACGGTCACGCGGGCGAACTGTTCGTCGATCGTCGTGAATTTCATCGATTCGACCTGGGAAGGACCCAGGTGCGGCGGCGCGTTTTTCAGCTCATAGGTTTTCAATCGGCCGGCTTCCTCCGTCTTGCCGAAGGTCTCGGACTCCGCCAGCGCGGCTCCCCACGGGATCCCCTCGAATCCGTTCGGATCGTGCTGGATGGGGACCGCAAGGGCCACCAGGCTCGACAGGAGCAGCGGCGACGCCGTCGATATTAGGCCCCACAGAAGAAGGCTGCAACGAGATGGCAGGGACATGCTCAATCGGCCGTGTCGGCGATCTGATCGTTGAAGAGAGGCGCCAGGGTGCGGCTGTCGATGAAAATGAATCCGCGCTCGGTCGCCGCCTGGTAGGTCATGTTGATTTCCGAATCGGTCCCGCGCCAATTATACTGCTGATTGAGTCCACGCACCATCTGTCCGGGAAGACGTTCCACCGGACCGAATTCTTCTTCGAGGTAGAGGAGAATCCGCTTGTGAATCTGATCGCCTTTGTAGCGAATCGTGACCCGGGCGAACTGTTCATCGACGGACGTCAACCGGACGCTTTCGACCGGGATTCCTCCGAACGACGGAACATCACGCTTGAACTCATATTCCCGAAGATGGTGTCCTTCCTGCTTGACCCTCAAATCCGGTCGTTCGGACAGCGACGAACCCCAGGCGATGTCGCGGAAACCCTTCGGGTCCTTCGTCATCGGCACGGCATGAAGGGCGTCGGGGAACCAGAGAAAAACGAGTGCCAGAATGAAAAAATGTCCCGCGCGCTGTTTCACGGAAGGTCCCCGGTATTATTTATGGAGCACGCTAACATGCGAAGATCCAAGGTGCAACCGTTCGGTAGCGGGTCAGTTTTCCTCTTGCGTCATGGCCGCGAAGGCGGACATCCACTCCTTGATCACGATCCATGTGAGGAGAAGGCCTTGACTGG
>DAOLIU010000030.1:0-28921 GCA_035328385.1 Nitrospira sp.
GGGGAGCCGTGATTGGAGAACATTCGAACGGGACCGGGATGCCGCCGGCCAGCGGCGGTTCGAGGAGCGGACCGGGATCGGTCCTCGGCTCGATGCCCTCTGCTCGCTCCTGGCGGCGCGGGGGCGCATGGTGGCGTTTGAAAAGACGCGCCAGCTGTCGAGGCGCGTGCCGTTTCAACGGGCCTTGGCGGCGCGGGGGTTGATCCAGACCGAACCTTCCCGTCCGGTCCGGTACAATCTCGTGGAGGAAGTCGCCGAGGACGGGCCGTTCTACACGCTGCAGAAGAGCGGGGATGCCGCGGTTGAATGGGATGAAACGCCCGAGCCGGATGAAGGGCCTCCGTTCGACCCGTCGGCCGAACCGCCGGCAGCCGGCGCCGAGACGCCGCTGTATGAAAACCACTGTCCGTCGGCGCAATGGGTCTGGCAGGGGTTGGACGGCCGCGCCGTCGTCAAGGAACAGACCCGGTCGGAAGCGGACGGGCGGCAACTGCATGCGGAGTACGGACGGTGCCGCGAGGGCTGGTATCTGTACTGCGCCAATACATTCGACCGGCGCCAACTGGTGGTCGTCGAACCGGCCCGCGCCGCAATGCTGGAAGCGTACTATCAAGAGATCGTCGGCGGATGAGCGGGGCATCCAGTCCCGGTCCCATCCGGGCGAAACGAGGAGCGGCGCCCGGGCGCCCGCGTCAATCGGTACACAAGGAGGACAGGCATGGTTCAATCGAGCAAAGGCATCATTGTCGCGAGCATACTCTCGGGTGCGATCGGCGGCTTCGCGGCGTCGACGTTGACCGGTGTGCCGGGCCACGCGCAGTCGTCCGATCAGACGACGTTCCACGTCGTGCGGGCGCAGGAGTTTCAGTTGGTCGACGGCAAAGGCCGCACAAGAGGGACGATGGCTTTTTCAGCGGATGGTCAGCCCTACCTCCAGTTCCGTGACGAGCAGGACGTCAGCGGCGTGTGGGTCGGGGTCGCCAGGGAAACCGGGTTGGCCGTCCGCGACAAGGACGGCAAGACCAGACTGGTCTTGAGCGTGGATGAGACCGGTAGTCCGTCGCTGGTCGTTCGCAACAGGGAACACCAGACCCGTTCGTTTCAACCGTAGGCGATCCGTGAAGCGGCGGCAGCGGGCCGGCCTCCCGTGCGTGCGCGGGCTACCGCTCCGGTTGCTTGGCCAGCGATTTGAGGAACGGTGCGATGGTGTCGATCGGAATCGGAAAGATCGTCGTCGAGTTCTTCTCGGCCGCGACCTCGACGAGTGTTTGCAGATACCGGAGCTGCAGCGCCGCGGGGTTTCTGCTGATGACGTCGGCGGCATCGGCCAGCCGCTGCGACGCTTCAAATTCCCCTTCGGCGTGGATGACTTTCGCGCGCCGTTCACGTTCGGCTTCCGCCTGGCGGGCGATCGCCCGTTGCATTTCCTGCGGCAAGTCCACGTTCTTGACCTCCACGGCCGTGACTTTCACGCCCCAGGGCTCGGTCTGCTGATCGATGATGCGCTGGAGATCGGCGTTGATCTGCTCGCGCTTCGCCAGCAGGTCGTCGAGCTGGCTCTGGCCCAGGACGCTCCGGAGCGTCGTCTGGGACATCATGGACGTGGCGTAGAGATAATCTTCGACCTGGATGATGGCCCGCTCCTGATCCACCACCCGGAAGTAGATGACGGCATTGACTTTCACGGTGACGTTGTCGCGGGTGATCACGTCCTGGGGCGGGACGTCCATGGTGACGGTCCGCAGGCTGACGCGGACCAGCTTGTCGATGAACGGGAGAATGATGACGACCCCCGGGCCGTTTCCTCCGACCAAGCCCCGGGAGAGACGTCCCCATCGGAAAATGACGGCCCGTTCGTATTCCCGGAGGACGTTGAACCCCATCAGGACCAGAATGGCCACCAGGACCAGGACTGCAAAGGGACTGAACAGCATGGTTATGCCTCTTTTCTCATGGAGAAGGGCTTGACGCGCAGGCGCAAACCCTCCACGCCGGTGACTTCGGCTTCCTCGCCCGGTTGAAGCGGCTGCTCGCTGACCGCATCCCAGAGCTCGCCCTGTACCGCCACGTGTCCATGCGGGGCCAGCGCCGTCCTGGCGACGGCGACGAGGCCGACCATTCCCTCCGGGCCGGTGGTGTGAGGCCGGCGCATGGCCCGGACGCCCATGCTGACGATCAGCAGCGAAAAGATGGCCACCAGCGTCACGACCGGGATAATGACCGACCAGGAGATCCGCAGAAACTCCGCGTCGGTCTTGATCAGCATCACCGATCCCAGCAGGAGAGAAATGACGCCGCCGATCGCGAGCAAGCCGTAACTGGTGACGGTGGCTTCCAGTATAAAGAAGACGATCCCCAGCAGGAACAGGAGAACGCCCGCATAGTTTACCGGCAGCGACTGCAGGGCGTAAAAAGCCATGACGAGGCTGATGGCGCCGACGATGCCGGGGAGGATCGCTCCCGGATTGTACAGCTCGGCCATGAGTCCGACGGTGCCGATGGTCATGAGCAAGTACGCGATGTTGGGATCGCTGAGGGCTTTCAGAAATTCAAGACGCAGCCCCATTGGGAATTCGCGCGTCTCGGCTCCGGCGGTGTGCAGCACAGCCCGGCCCGCCTGGAGCTGGACGGCGCGGCCGTCGAGTTGTTTGAGCAGGGAGGGCAGGTCGTCGGCGATCAGGTCGACGACCTTCAGTTTCAAGGCGTCGCGCTCCGTGACGGACAGGCTCTTCCGGACGGCGTCTTCCGCCCAGGCGGCGTTGCGCTTGCGCTGTTCGGCGATCGACTTGATGTAGGCCACGGAGTCGTTCTCGATCTTGGCTTTCATCGTGTCGTCCAGATCGCCCCCTCCGACCGCGACGGGATGGGCCGCTCCGATGTTGGTGCCGGGAGCCATGGCCGCCACGTGCGCCGCCATGGCGATGAAGACTCCGGCCGATGCCGCCCTGGCGCTGGACGGTGCGACGTACACGACAACGGGAATCGAGGCGCCGGTGATGTCCTTGATGATGAGGCGCATCGACGTGTCGAGGCCGCCCGGCGTATTGAGGCGGATGATCAACGCCTGCGCCCCGGTCTCCAGCGCCGCCGTCAGGGCGTCGTGCACGTATTCGGCGGCGACGGGGTTGATGACTCCGTCGTAGGTTGCGACCAGCACGGAGGGTTCCGCCGGTGCGGCGGCTGCGTCGGCGGACGGTGCGGCGAGACAGTTCACCAGGGCGAGAAGCGGGAGTAGCGGCGGCAGCCGGGACCGATGACTCGACATCTTCGTCGGGCGTCTCCATCTTGGCCGAAGAGGTGGGCGAACAAGAGAAGGACCCAGCACGGGCAGCATACGAGCCGCACGAAACCCTGTCAAGAAAGGGGAGGGCGGCGCCGTCTTGGATTTGAGCCGGGATCCGGCGATAATGCCGGGCCGATGAGCACCGCTCCGCCCAGCGACGAATCGCCGGAAATCGTCGGCCTGATTCCGGCTGCCGGCCTTGCCACGAGGCTGCAGCCGCTCCCTTGCAGCAAGGAACTCCTGCCGGTCGAGTTTGCCCGGGACGAACGAAGCGGCATATCGAGGCCGAAGGTCGTCTCCGAGTATCTGCTCGACAAGTTCCGGGCCGCGGGAATCACCAAGACCTTCTGGGTGATCCGGGCGGGAAAATGGGATATCCCGAACTATTTTCGCGACGGTGCGTCCGTTGGGATGTCCATGGCCTATGTGGTGATTTCCGATTCGCTCGGTCCGCCGGACACGGTCGACCGGGCCTACCGGCTCGTGGCCGGCAACCGTATCGCGTTCGGATTTCCGGACATCCTGTTCGGTCCGTCCGACGTCTATGCCAGGCTGATCGAGCGGCAAGAACGGACCGGGGCGGCGGTCGTTCTGGGCTTGCATCGCATCACCGAGGTGCAGACCTGGGACATGGTGGAGACCGACGAGGATAGTCTGGTCCGCCGCATCGAGATGAAACCCGCCGCGACCAGGCTGTCACTCGGTTGGAGTTGTGCCGTCTGGACGGGAGTCTTCACGGAATTCCTCCGGGAGTTCCTGCGATCCGCCGAGACCAAGCGTGACCTGCCTCAGTTAACCAGTACAGCAAACGATCCAGGCGGCGACGTGGCGATGGGAGTGGTGTTGCAGGCGGCCTTGAAGGCGGGGATTCCGGTGCAGTCCGTGCATCTGCCGGGCGAGAGTCCCCTGGATATCGGCACCCCGGAAAATCTGGCGAAGGCCGTGCGCGAAAGCGTGCGGAGATAAGCCGCGGCTACTTCGGCTTCGGCGTCCACTCCCGAGCCAGCCGCTGCGCCTCGGCGATTTGGGCGGGGGTCATCTGTTTGGTGAGCGCGTCACGGCGTTCGAGCGCCCGCTTCTCACCATGCGCCGCCGACAGGTTGTACCACATGTGCGCCTGGATGAAGTCCTGGGGGACGCCGCGACCCTGCTCGTACATCAAGCCGAGTTTGGCAAAAGCCAGCGCGTCTCCTTGCGCCGCAGCCCGGCGGAACCAGGAGAGGGCCATCTGTTCGCTTTCAGGAGCGCCGTTCCCGTGGAAGTACAGGGTGCCGAGGTTGACTTGGGCGCCGGGATGTCCTTTCTCCGCCGCTTTGTCGAACCATTGCTTCGCCTGAATGTAATCCTGAGGGACTCCGCGGCCTTCGCTATACAGCATGCCCAACCGGTTCTGGGCGTCGGGATTGCCCTGTTCGGCCGCCTTGCGGAGCTCGGGGATCGAGATCGTGGACTCTTCATAGGGAAGGGCGGGTTTGGAGCGGTCAGCCGGTGAGTCGTCAATGACGCAGGACGTGAGCAGACAGCACAGCAGCCACGGCAAGTGAGAGGGATACAATGGTCTGTCCATGAGATTGATTTCACCACATCCTTCACCGGTCAGCATCGTGAGTGATCCTGCTCGGGTGAATGGGAGTTGAAACAGCAACCGAATCCTACTCAGCTTGCCGCGGGAAGTTCAAGCAGGGAGATCTACGGACGGACGCCGGCGCGGCCCTGTGCCGTTGTAAATGGCCTCTCGGAAGCAGGTGCAGCGTCCGGATGGCGTCTCGGTCAACCTGACGACCGGCTGAAATCTTAAGCCTGGCCGACACGGGCGAAGTCGATGAACCCCTGCTCGACGTCCGTGTGCAGCAGTTCCACGGTGAGGATGTCTCCCACATCGAGCCCCCCCGCCCGCGACATCAATTTCCCTTCCACCGGCGGGTCGAGCAGCCGCACCCACGTGCCCTTGCTCGAGGCGCCGGTCACGATGGCATCGAAGTGCCGGCCGATCTGCGATTCGAGCAGGAGTGCCGCGGCTGATTTCCGGAGCTGCCGCTCGACTTTCTCCGCGTCGTCTTCCTTCCTGGTGCAGTGATCCGCCAGGAATTGGAGTTCGTCGGGACGATAAGGAAGGGACGCCTGTGCCAGGGCGGCCTTGATGAGCCGTTGGGTCACGAGGTCGGGAAAGCGGCGGTTGGGCGCCGTGGAGTGGGTGTAGTCCTTCACCGCGAGACCGAAGTGTTCGGATGCGCCGTCCTGCCAACGGTCGAGTACGTATTCCCCGCGGCCGATGAGCTTGACGATCGCGAGGGAGAGATCGGGAAACCTCAAGGGGTCGGCCTCCCGCCGTTTGACCAGGAACGATTCCAGCGCGCGCGCATCCGGCTCGGCCGGCAACGGTTCATTCCAGCGAGAAGCCACCTCCACGATACGCTGCCAGCGTTCCGGCGATCGGAGCACGCGGCGGAACGACGGCATCCCTCCGGCCTTCAGAAATGACACGGTCGCCTGGTTGGCCGCGATCATGAAATCTTCGATCAGGTCCCTGGCGCGATTTTTCCGCTCGACGAGGACGTTCGAAAGCCGCTCGCCGTCGAAGACGGCCTTCGGCTCGAGCGTTTCAAGACTGAGCGCGCCCTCCTGATGGCGTCTGACCTTGAGCCGGCGCGCCACCCTGTCTTGCAGCCGCAGTTGGGCGTCCAGGCCTTCGACCGCCTTGACGGCGTCGGGCATGGGTGCCGCGCCTTCCAGCCAGGCGCCGACGGCGCCGTAGGCGAGCTTCGCCTGATTGCGGACCATCCCGCGGTAGATCAGCGAGCCGAGCACTTCGCCGTCCTCCGCCACGCGCATGCCCACGACGATCGCCAGACGGTCCTGATGCTCGTTGAGCGAGGTGAGATCGGTCGAGAGCTTGTCGGGCAGCATGGGAAAGACGCCCCCCGACGTATAGACCGAGGTCGTATTGTGCAACGCGTGGGCGTCGAGACTCGAATCCTTCGCAACCAAGGCATCCACGTCGGCGATCGCCACGCGGATTTCGACGACGCCGTCCGGTGCGGCCTCGGCGACGGTGAGCTGATCGAGGTCCCGGGAGTCGTCGTTGTCGATCGAGACCCATTGCCAGTGCGTCAGATCGCGCACCTCCGGATCTCCATTGCCGTCCGCCGGGGCGGAGATTCTCGACAATTCACCCAGCGCGGCGGAAGAGAAGTCGGGATAGAAATCCCGTTCGACCATGGCGCGTCTGGCAATACCGCGAAGATCGGACCGATGAGTGCCCATAGGGTTTTCCTCCATAAACCGAAGGGCATTCTATAGCACGAATCGCAGCCGCGCCGCAGCCTGTGAAGCCGCTTGCGGCCGGCATCAGGAAACTGATAATACTATTCTAGTTTCCGAGGTATCCCATGCCGACCCGCAAGCCGGTCTCACATCAGCCGCCCGGTGCCGCCGCGGTCCAACGCGTCGTGGCGACCGCCCGCCGTCATTTTCTGAGCCAGGGGTTCCGCCGCGTCACGATGGACGAGCTGGCGGATGAGTTGGGCATGAGCAAGAAGACGCTGTACGGCCTTTTCCCCAGCAAGACGGCGCTCGTCGAGGCGGTGATTCTGGACAAGTTCCGGCGCGCCGAAGCCGACCTGCGTCGAATCACGGCGGCCAGCCGGGGCGACGTCCCCGGCGCGCTACGCCGCCTGGTCGCCGCGGTGCAGACCCATACCCAGGAGATCCAGGCGCCGTTCGTGCGCGACATCCAGCGCGATGCTCCCCATTTGTTCGAGGTCGTCGAGCGGAAGCGCCGCGGGCTGATCCGGCGGCACTTCGGCAAGCTGCTGAGCGAAGGACGGAGAGCCCGCGTCATCCGGCGGGATATCCCGATGCCTCTGGCCATGGAAATTCTGCTCGGGACCGTTCAGGCCGTCATGAATCCCCCCAAGCTGATCGAACTGGGTCTCACGCCTGAACAGGGATACAGCGCCATCATGTCGGTCATCTTCGAGGGACTGATCGTCGGGACGCCGCGGAGGCTGTCATGACGGGCGGCCGGTCGCCGGCGCTGTCTATTCTCGGAGCCGCCTCCGCGCTCGGCGTGCTGGCCGGCATGTGGACGGGATGCACGCGCCCGGACCCGACGCTGGTCCAAGGCTACGTCGAAGGAGAATTCGTCTACGTGGCTTCTCCGTATGCCGGCGCGCTGGAATCGCTGATGGTGCAGCGGGGACAGCAGGTGAAGGAGGGGGACGGCCTCTTCCGTCTGAACGGGGAGCCGGAACAGGCGGCGCGGGAGGAAGCCGAACGGCGGCTGTCGCAAGCCAGGGCGACCTTGGAGGACGCGAAGAAAGGGAAGCGTCCCTCGGAAATCGACGTCATCAAGGCTCAACTCAAGCAGGCCCGCATCGCGGTCCGGTTGTCGGAGCGGGAATTCACCAGGCAGGAGGCCTTGAGCCGCGTGCCGGGCGCCACGTCCGAGCTCGAACTCGACCGAACGCGGGCGACGCGGGATCAGGACCGCCATCGGGTGTCGGAGCTTCAAGCGGAACTGGACACGGCGCAGGCGGGCTCCCGCAGCGATCAGATCGCGGCAGCGGAAGCGGAAGTGCGCGCACGCGAAGCGGCTCTGGCGAAGGCGGCCTGGGAACTGTCGCAGAAGCGGCAGCAGGCACCGAAGGCGGGCCTGGTGTTCGAAACGCTGTATCGGGAGGGAGAGTGGGTGGCGGCGGGGCGCCCCGTCGTCGTCCTCCTGCCGCCGCAGAACGTCAAGGTGCGGGCCTTCGTGTCACAGGACGTGGTCGGAACGCTGCAACCGGGACAGTCCGTGCGCGTGTCCGTCGATGGGGTCGCGGAGCCGTTCGCCGGCACCGTGAGCTACATTTCTCCGAAGGCGGAATTTACCCCTCCGGTGATCTACAGCCGGGAAAGCCGGTCCAAGCTCGTCTTCATGATCGAAGCGCGGTTCGACCCGTCGGTCGCGGAACGGTTGCATCCGGGTCAGCCCGTCGACGTCCGGATCGGAGGCGATCGATGACGCAGGATGAGCTGGCCATCGACGTGCAGGACATGACCAAGCGTTTCGGCGACCGGACCGTGGTCGATCGGATCGGGTTGCAGGTGCGCAAAGGCGAAATCTGCGGCTTTCTCGGTCCCAACGGGAGCGGCAAGACCACGTTCATTCGCATGCTGTGCGGTCTGCTGCGCGCGGACGACGGACGCGGCACCTGTCTGGGCTACGATGTCATTCGAGAGAGCCGGGCGATCAAGCGGCAGGTCGGCTACATGACCCAACGCTTCAGTTTCTATGAAGACCTGAGCATCGCGGAAAACCTGGATTTCGTCGCGCGGATGTTCGCCGTGCCGGATCGGCGGGATGCCGTCCGCCTCAGTCTCGAACGGCTGGGTCTGCTCGAGCGGCAGCGGCAGCTGGCCGGCGAGCTGTCGGGTGGATGGAAGCAGCGGCTCGCGCTGGCCGCCTGTTTGATACACCGGCCGAAGCTGCTGCTGCTGGACGAACCGACGGCCGGAGTGGATCCCAAGGCGCGGCGCGAGTTCTGGGAGCAGATCCACGATCTGGCCGCCGACGGCCTGACCTGCCTGATTACGACGCATTATATGGACGAAGCGGAACGGTGCCACAGGCTGGCCTACATCGCCTACGGCAAGCTGCTCACCCACGGAACCGTGCAGGAAGTGATCGACCATGCCGGCCTCACGACGTGGCTCGTGGCGGGACCGGATCTGCATCGGCTTGCCACCACGCTCCGTGCCAGACCCGGCGTCAAACAGGCGGTCGCGTTCGGCAACCGCCTGCACGTGAGCGGGGACGACGAGGCGGCGCTTTCGGACGCCATCGCCCCGTTCAAGACGGCGGACTACGATTGGCGTCGTATCGGCCCGGGGCTCGAAGACGTCTTCATCCACCTCATGGGCGGTTCCCAGGACAATTTTTCGTCATGACGGCGCACAACCTGTTTTCGCCCGCGAGATTCTGGGCCATGGTGGTGAAAGAGTTCGTCCAGATGCGCCGGGACCGGCTGACCTTCGGGATGATGATCGGAATCCCCTTGATCCAGCTGATTCTCTTCGGGCTGGCGATCAATGCCGATCCCAAGCATCTCCCGACCGCGGTGCTGCTGGCCGACCGCGGGCCGCAGGGACGCAGCCTGTTGGAGGCCATTCGTCACAGCAATTATTTCGAATTCGTCCGGGAGCTGCGGACGGAAACCGAAGCCCGTGCGGCGATCGCGCGCGGGGACGTCCAGTTCGTGGTCTCGATTCCGGAAAACTTCACCCGTGACCTGTGGCGCGGCGATCGACCGGCGGTCCTCGTCGAAGCCGATGCGACGGATCCTGCCGCCACCGGCAACGCGATCGGCTCGCTGCGGATGCTCGTGAATGCCGCTTTCCAGCACGATCTCAAAGGGCCGCTCGCATTTCTGGCGCGGCAGGACGACCCGGTCGAGCTGCGCGTGCATGCCCAATACAACCCCGAGGCCGTCACGCACTACAACATCGTGCCGGGCCTCATGGGCGTCGTGCTGACCATGACCATGGTCGTCATCACGGGGCTCGCCATCACGCGCGAACGCGAGCGAGGCACGATGGAGAATCTGCTGTCCATGCCCACGCGGCCGTTCGAGGTCATGATCGGGAAGATCATTCCGTACATTCTCGTCGGCTACGTCCAGGTGGGGCTCATTCTGTTAGCCGCGCGCTTTCTGTTCGGGGTTCCGATGGAAGGCAACCTCGTGCTCCTGCTCATCTCGGCGCTGGTCTTCATCGCCGCCAATCTCGCGGTGGGCATCACCTTCTCCACGATCGCGCAGAACCAGCTGCAGGCCATGCAGATGTCGTTCTTCTTCTTCCTGCCGTCCCTGCTGTTGTCGGGATTCATGTTCCCGTTCCGCGGCATGCCGGCCTGGGCGCAGGCCATCGGGGAGGTCCTCCCGCTGACCCATTTTCTGCGGATCGTCCGGGGGATCCTCCTGAAAGGCAACGGGGTCGACGAAGTCTTGCTGCAGCTCTGGCAGGTCGCCTTGTTCGCCGCGGTGGCATTGACCATCGGCGTCACGCGCTTCAAGCAAACCCTGGACTGACGCGTCCGTTCCGTCAGCCCATCGCCGCCCATATTTTTTGGGCGTTCTCGCCGGTGAAGGTCATGTCGTCCTGCGAGCTGGAACTGCGCTCGAAATAGACGTGCAGCATGCCGCCGCCGTAATGGGCCTCGCGCACGAGATCCAGATTGATCGCCACTTCTCCGGACCGTTCCTCATCCTTGACCTTGACGAATCGCATGCGGGTCTCCTTTGTTTGTGAGTGAAGCATCGATCGGACGGCGGATCGATCCTCGGGGCCGTCGGTTCGGGCAACGTACGGTAGGCGGGGGAGGGAGGCGAGTCAAGCCGAGGCCTGCACGGCCCGGTCAGACGCGGCCGGCTTTCATGTTGGCAGGCACGGCGATGTCGATTTTCGCCGGCAACGGCATCCGGCGTTTGCTCATCATGTCGACGAAGGCGTCCAAATCGATGGACAGGTTGAGCCGTGGATTGAATCGTTTCTCCTCTCCGATGGTCGAAGCCACGCGGCCGTTATAGTCGTGTCCCGGATACACGACCGTCTCGTCCGGCAGAGCGAACAGTTTGGCATGGACGGATTCGAAGAGTTTCTTGGAGGATCCGCCTTGCAGATCCGTGCGGCCGTTCCCCCGAATGAACATGGTATCTCCGGTAAACACCGCGCCGGGGAGCGAATAACAGGTGCAGCTGTCGGTATGTCCGGGGGTGGCCAAGGCCGTGATCGAAGTGGCGCCGAACGTGAGGTCCTTGCCGTCGTGGAGAAACAGGTCCGCTCCCGTGACCATCTTTTCGGCGCCTCCTCCATAGACGATCGGCACGCCGGTCCGGTCCTTGATGAGCGACGCTCCGGTGATGTGATCGGCGTGAATATGGGTTTCCACCGCAAAGGCGAGGACCAGGTTCAGCTCCTTCAACAGCACTAAGTCACGCTCGACGTTTTCGATGACCGAATCGATGATGATGGCCTTGCGGGACGCTACGTCGGCCACGATGTAGGTTCGGCTCTCCCCGCGGTCATCCACGTTCTGCACGTCGTTCACGTCCAGCAGCGTCGTGACGGTATAGGTCGCTCGCTCGATCACGATGTGATCCCTCTGCGCAGGCTCGGCGTCCGATCGTTCTCTCGCAGTAAAAGCGCGGGTATTCTACTGGCTCCCGCGGGTCGAGTCCACGGTCTAGTCGCGAAGGCCCGGACGCGAGCAGTCGAACCGGCGACGTTCAGGTCATCGCGCCGACGGCTCGTGGGTCGGTCACCTCTTGCCTCATGTCCGCGAAGGCGGGCATCCATCGATCGCGACTCCATGCTGAGGAGAGGGGAGAGATCCGCCGGATCCTGGCCGCGAACTTGGCGTGAGCGACGGGATCGACTATCGGGGACGGGCGGCGATGAGGCGACGTGAGGGTGCGGCATGGCGGTCTGCTCGCCCGCGCGGCGATCTCGATTGGCTGCGGAAACGGGCGGGTGGAAGGCCGAACGCACGTTTGAACGCCCGGTTGAATGCCGGTTCCGATTCATAACCCACCTCGCCGGCGATTTGCGCCACGCTGCGATTGCTGGAGGCCAGCATCTGCCTGCCCAGCTGCAGGCGCCATCGCGTCAAATAGCCGATCGGGGTTTCCGACAGATATCGCCGGAAGCGTTCGGCCAGCACCGAACGCGACGTTCCGACTTCGCTCGCCAGCGTCGCGATCGTCCAGGGATGGGCGGGTTGGCGATGCAACAGCGCCAACGCGTTCCCGACCTCGTGATCCCGGACTCCCGCCAACCATCCCGATTCTTCCCGCGGGAGCTGCGCGATGTAGCGCCGCAACGTTTCGATGAACAGGACTTCCGAGAGTTTGGCGAGCACCGTCTGGCCGCCGGGCCGCGAGGCATCGGCGGTCTCGACCGAATAGCGGATGGAGTTTTCGAGCCACTGACCGGACGCGTCCTTGCGGATGTTGATCTTCAGGACCGGGGGAAGGCCGCCGAGGAAGATGCGGCTCAACTGCGGCTCGCAGGTCATATAGCCGCAGATGATTCGCGTAAGCTCTCCCCCTCCGCCGCACCGGGCGATCTTGAGATCCTCGGAGAGAATGCGCTGCAGCTCTTTGGAGCTGTCGATCGGTTCGACGAGCGGGCCGTTTCCCAGCAGATGGGGATCCCCCTGAGGAAAGACGACGATATCGCCCGCATCGAGTTGAAGCAGCCGGCCGTCTCCCTCGACCTGCGCGTAGCCGCGGCCTTCGGTCAGCAGATGGTAGACAATGACGTGTTTGGGTTCCGATGACAGATAGGATGCCATGACCTGCCCGGAGGGCGAGCGAAAGCCCCACGGTGCGGAGCATTCGGCCGTATAGAAGATCGCCCCGTCGAGCCTGACCGCTTTGAGCACTTCGGACAGGACATCCATACGAATTCCGGTTTCCGCGCCGGATCCCCGGCAAATGAATCAGGACGCCCGCGCAAACGGGCCGTAGCCTAGCATGCCGCAGTCAAGAGAACCAGACTCCCGGATAAGACGCCGGCGCCAGCTTCTCCTATAGTGCGCTCAAGCGTTGAAGCGGCGGAAAACGTAAGTCATCGCCGAGGCGAATCACTCTCACGTCAAAAAGGAGGACATCATGTCGACCGACACGCTGGTTTCGGAAGGGAATCAACTCAAGGCCCGACTCAAAGCGATGTGGATGGCCGGGGATTACGACCGATTCTCGCGCTACATGGAAGGCGGCGCCCGGGAGTTTTACGAGCGGCTCAGTCTCGCGCCGGGAAGCCGGGTGCTGGACGTGGGATGCGGATCCGGCCAACTGGCGTTGATCGCGGCGAAGGACGGGCTTGATGTCACCGGAGTCGATATCGCGACCAATCTGATCGAGCGGGCGCGCGCACGGGCGCAGGCGGAAGGACTTGCGGCGCGTTTCGAGGAAGGCGACGCCGAGGCGCTGCCGTTCGAGGACGGGAGCTTCGACGCGGTGGTGAGTCTGATCGGCGCGATGTTTGCGCCGCGTCCTGAATTGGTCGCCGGCGAGCTGCTGCGTGTCTGCGTGCCGGGAGGCACCGTCGCCATGGGCAATTGGACGCCGCAAGGATTCGTGGGACAGATGTTCAAGACCATTTCCAAGTTCATCGCTCCGTCCGGAATGCCTTCGCCGGTCTTGTGGGGAGAGGAGTCCGTGGTCCGGGAACGGCTCGGCGCAGGACTATCCGACCTGGCCCTTGTTCGGCGCCTGTATCCGTTCACCTATCCGTTCCCTCCGGCGGAGGTGGTGGAAGTCTTTCGTCTCTACTACGGCCCGACCAATCGGGCCTTCGCCTCGCTCGACGCCGAGGGGCAGGAGCGCCTTCGTGCAGAACTCGAAGCGCTGTGGACGTCGCATAACCGGGCCGGCATGGGGTGTACGACGGTGTTCGCCGAGTATCTGGAGGTGGTCGGTACCCGGGTTTGAGGCCGTGACGATCGGCGGCAGAAACATGAGACGGACGTGCCATCACATTCATTCCGAACGAGTCATAAGGAAGCGACCATGTACGACATGAAAAATTTAGGCAGGTTGAAACAGTTGGAAGTTCACGCGCCTGAAGCGACAAGAGCCTTTTGGGCGTTCGACAAGGCGGCCTGGGCCGACGGGGCCATCTCAAAGAAGTACAAGGAGCTCATGGCCATTGCCGTCGCGCTGACCATCCAGTGTCCCTATTGCATCGAGCTCCATACCAACAGAGCGCGGGAAAGCGGGGCTTCCGAGCCGGAGATTGCCGAAGCGGTCCTTGCCGCTGCCGCCTTGCGCGCCGGCGGAGCCGTCACCCATGGCACGCATGCGATCGCGGGGACTTGAAGGCGGAACAGCACCAGGGGGGCGGCCGATCGATATCGCACTGGCCGCTCCGTAGGTGGGAAATAGGGGAAACCTGTAGGGTTTTGGCTGCCAACCTGCAGGAGCCCCCCACTAGGGAAATGACTAGCGGCTGGAGGCAGGACGCGGTCTCGCCGCCAAATCTCCGTATAAACCGCCGGAATAGCGGGTATCACGCCGGATCGTAGGGAGCCGAAGGACCGCCGGTGGCGTGGTACTTTCTTTGCGATTCACCCAGGTCGAGCGCAGTAGCCCGGGCGATAAGGTGAACGTAAATGAACACCTGGGCAGAAAGGGAGGCGATCATGGCATTGGCGATTGAATCCGTCGAGGCTCGTATCGAATGGTGTCGGCAGCAAAAGGCGAGGGCCGGTCAGCGTATTGACAAGGAAGGATGGCATGCGGAGGCGGAAGGTCTCCGCGATGCGCTCCTCAGTGAAGATCACTCGAGTCTGTATCGCGATTGCGCTCCGACTGTGTTCGAGCGATATGTGATGGGTCTGCAGGACGGACGGGCCTTGGTGCTCGTCGCCGTGGCGGAACAGCAGCACGCCATGTCCTAACCGCGAACCGGAGCCGGGACAGACTTCTACGGGGCCCTGCCGTCGACTGTCGATTTTCCCAGTGGCCGGGTCCTCCCGGCTTCCGCATCATGCGTGAAGGATGCGGAAGGTCTTTCAGAATAGGAAAGAGGGCGGAGGGCGCAAGCGAAACGTCGGACGGTTCCTCATCGGAACATCGGGTTGGTCCTACGCGAGTTGGAAAGGCGTGTTCTATCCGGTCGATCTGCCGAACGCCCGGTGGTTGGAGTTTTTCACCGGGCAGTTTCCTACTACGGAGATCAACTCTTCCTTCTATCATCTGCCCAAGCCTTCGACGTATGAAAAGTGGGCTTCGCAGGTTCCACAGGGTTTCATCTTCTCAGTCAAGGCGAGCCGGTTCATTACCCACGTCAAGCGCCTGAAAGACGTCGAGGCGCCGTGGCGTCTGTTTCTGAGCCACGCTCGACCGCTCGGAGCGCATCTCGGTCCCATCCTCTTTCAATTTCCGGCGTCCTTCCTGCGCGACGACGATCGCTTGGAAGGCTTCTTGAAGATGGTCTTGAAAAGCGCGTCGCCAAAGAGACACCTCAGGCTGGTGTGCGAGTTCCGCCACGAATCCTGGTTCTCGAATGACGTCTACCGCATGTTGAACCGTCTGGGAGCCGTGCTGTGTATCGGAGATTCGGGGCGGTATCCGCGCCGGGACGTGGTCACGGGCGACTTTGTCTATGTCCGATTCCACGGGCGCTCCCGGCTCTTTGCGTCAAACTACACCAGGTCGGAGTTGGAGGAGGAAGCCGAGAAATTGACGGGCTATCTTCGGAACGGTTACGACGCGTACGTGTATTTCAACAACGACGCCGAAGGCCATGCGGTCGCAAATGCCAAGATGCTCACGAATCTCCTCGAGAAGCAGTCGGTCCGCGCTCGATGAGGCGACCGGATTCGGATTTGCAGACCGGCCGGACTTACGGCCTGCCGGCCGGGTCTTGCTGCATCAGCCGGCACTGCGGCAATTCCTCGAGCGCCCGGCGCCCGTCGACCGGGAGCAGGGTCGGCTGACCACCTTCCTTCGCGCGGCCCCATTTGAGAAAAGCCGCCCGCCCTGCGGCCAAGTCGTACCAGTCGGCCTTGGAATCGGATTGCGAGCGCAGCGAGATCAAGTACCGGCCTGGCGGAACGGCGTGAAAGCTGTAGCCGCCGTCGTCCAACCGGATGATCCGGTCGAAAGCATAGACCCAGTCCGGTGCTTGGTCGCCATTCGGTGCCGGCGGCCGGTAGAAGTAGACCAGCGCGGTCTCCGGACCCAGGTGGACGAGGTCTTGAAACGCCGGGCCGGTGGCACGATTGCCGTCGCATCCGATCGCGCCGGCGAGCCACAAGACGATCGACATCCACAGGCGCGCGGCTTGTCCTGTCCAGGCCGGTCGAGGAAGCGCCGATTCCATCCTATTTCGCTTCCTCGCGCGGGTCATCTTCCCACTTGAGGGTGAGCAGCAGCCATACCACGCCGGCCGTAATAAAGACGTCCGCCACGTTGAAGATGCCGGTGCGCAACGATCCGATGCCGAGATTCATGAAGTCGGTGACCCGGCCGTGATGCAGCAGGCGATCCAGCACATTGCCGATGCCGCCGCTCAAGATGAGGGTCCAGGCGATCAGGAAGCCGCGCGGGTGATTCTGCGACCGCAGCAGGACTACGAACAACGCAAGCAGGCCGATGCCGACCGCAATCTGAAAGACGAGAATCCGCATTTCCTCGGACAGATTCCACCCCAGGCCGAGAAACGCGCCGGCGTTCTCAACATAGTGCAGTCGCACGACGTCGTGGCAGCAGGACAAGGGTGGTTGAAACGCGAGGTACGTGCGCGCCAGCTCCTTGGTCACCTGGTCGCATCCGACGCAGGAAAACAGCAGGAGCAGCGTTAACAACGTTCGCGCCGCGTGGGTCCGTGCCCGAAGCATGGCTATGATCCGATGCGAAACACTGTGCTCGGAGCTCTTCCTCGATGAGGAGAACGGTCCGCCGTCGCGCAGACAGTACTACATCGGCGGCACATTCGCCAGCGTGCGTTGGCGGAGAACGACGCATCCGGGCAGTTTGCAAGCCGCTTCCCCGTCGCTCTACTATAGCGGGAGCGTCCGATCCTCACGGCATCGCGCATCGTGAAACGAGGAGCGGACGCCTCAACCGTCAACGATGAAAGATCATGTGTCACAATGGCTGAACCGGGTGCACGCCTGGATCGGCCTGCTCTTCGCGTGGATCCTGTTCGCCGTATTCGCGACGGGTACGCTGACGGTCTTCGACGAAGAGATCACGTACTGGATGCTGCAGCCTGAGGTCCAGAAGATCGCGACCGAGCCGCAGCCGGCCGGATTCCAACAATCCGAGATTCGAATGGCCGTACGCCATACCGCCTCCGTACCGGACGGATCGGACGGCGCTGGGGCGGTTCAGCTGGTCAAATGGCAGGACAAGCGGACGTTCACGGGCCAATCGATCGATCCGGCAACTGGAAATCTCCTTGTCTTTAGAGAAACTAGGGGAGGAGATCTCTTCTATCACTTTCACTATGGATTGCTTGCCGGCCTTGCGGGCGTGTGGACGGTCGGTGCGGCTGCGATCGCCGTATTGGCGGCGACCGTCACCGGGGTACTGATCCGGCGCCGGCGAGTTCTCACGGAGCTGTTCAGGGCCGGGCTTCGGACGGTCTCGTTCCGCGCTTGGTCGGACGTTCACAACGCGACCGGTCTCTTGATGCTGCCGTTCCTGGTGACCATTACGATCACCGGCCTGGTGGTGCTCTGGTCCATTTACTTGGCCGGAGGAACGTCGCTGTCGGGGGAGGCCGGCGCCTCGCTGCCGGGCCTGCTGCACTTCGGCAGATTCGGCGGATTGGCGAGCCGGTGGGGTTATTTCTTGATGGGGTTGACGTCAAGCCTGGTGATCGCAACGGGTCTTGCGACTCGGACCGTTAAACGGAGACGGGGACGCGGCGATCAATCGGAACCACTCGTCTCCCGTGTAGCGGACGGACTGGCCGTCGGGGCGGTGGCAGGGTTGCCGGTGGCCGTCGCCGCGTTCTTTTGGATCAATCGCCTTTTGCCGACCGTGGTGCCTCATCGAGCGGACTGGGAAGTCCGTGCGTTTTTCAGCGTGTGGGCAATCTGCGTCGTCTTCGGTGCGCTGCGAAGCGACAGCGCGCTGGCCTGGCGCGACCAATTGGCCGCGGCCGCCGTATTATTGGTGCTGCTCCCGGGGCTTAATCTGCTGACCACGAGGAGCCATCTGCTGGCGACGGTGGCCGGCGGCCAATGGGGGCTGGCGGCCGTCGACATCACGTCGTTCGTCGTGGGTGCCTGTCTGACTTGGCTTGTCGTTCGAGTGCGGAAAGGCCTGGTCGAGGAGCCCGGCTGCCGGTTCCCCATTCTGTCGGTCTCCGACGCCTGATCGCCATTGTCGTAAAGGCGGGTTGAGTTACGCCTTGCCTGACGGAATGGCCGCGATTCCGACCTGCAGCGGCTAGAAAGGAAAAGAATCATGCGCGCACAAGGATTCGGAACCGGACTCATCCTCGGAATGCTGCTCATGTGGATGTCCGGCCCAGGGCTTCCCTCGGCCACGGGTAGAAATCTTCCTGAGCCGCCCTGCATTCCGGCCACGTCGGCGGCGGACTACGTGCACAGCGTGATTCAGGCGGACCGGACGTTCTATACGACGGAGATCGTCGAGCGCATGCAAGTGCGGGGTACGGCCGTTGCTTCGGAGCATTGGAAAGAGCGTGGTGTGCTGCCGCTGCCGGCTCAGTTTCTCAAGGAGGCGGGTCTGTTGATGCGCGGAGACGATAGAGGGATCCGGGTGCGATTGGTCAGCCGGTGGCCGATCAACAAGGACAACCGACCGAATACGGATTTCGAGCGGACGGGGCTCTCGGAAATCATGGTCGACGGAGGGCGTCCCTATACGGCCGTCGTCACGCAGGATGGGACCTCGTATTTCCAGGCGCTCTATCCCGACAAGGCCGTTTCCCAGTCCTGCATCGGCTGTCACAACACGCATCCGGACAGCCCGAAGAAGGATTTCAAGCTGCGGGACGTAATGGGCGGCATTCTCGTGACGATGCCGCTCCCGCAGAGCGGCCAGAAGTAGCGCCGGAGACGACGGCCTTCAGAATCTTTCGTCGCGATGGGCGATTCTTACGGGACGGCCGGTTCCCCCACCTGCAAAGGAGCGCACTGATGAAACAATGGATGCTGGCGGTCTTGTTGATCGGGGCGACCTGCCACGAAGGCTTGGCCCAGACGCAACCGGAGATGGAGTTCACGCCGGGTCCCCGGATGATTCGCGCGATCGAGCAGATCGCCGGGTCCTACGCGCATCTGGGGCACAGCCTCGAATTGACGTCGCAGCAGAAGCAGATCCTGGCCGATCTGGTTCAACGCATGAAGACGGACATGTGGATGAAGGAGGCGGTATTGGTCGGGATGTTCCAGGAGTTGGAAGAAAAGCGGCGGCGCGGGTTGCTCCAGGATCATGAATACCGCACGGCCAACGCCCTCACCGGCGGCATTGAAACCGACGAGTTGACGCTCTTCATCGAGACCTTGACCGCGCTTCGCGCCGTGCCGACGCCGGAGCAGGCGGCCAAAATCCGGGAACTGATGCATCCGGCGATGCTGTTTCGGGTGTCCCAGGGTTTCAATACGAAGATCGGCCTCATGTCATTGGACGGCATCGGCCAAGTCTACAACGGGTTTCGCCGTGAGTTGGCTCTCGACGATTCCCAGGTCCGGGACATCGGTTCATGGCTGGAGGAAGCCAGGCGGGAAGTGCTGCGGGTCGGAACCGAGATCGACCTGAGCCGGGTGGAAGCCGACGAACTGGTCATGCGGCCGGACGTCGATCCCGAGGTGATTCGCGCCAAGATGCAGAAGACCGGAGAGACGGAAGGCGTGCTGTTCAACAAACTGTTCGAGGTGACCGACCGGATTCAGGCGCGCCTGACGGAGCAGCAGCGGGCCAAGTTGGCGGAGCTCAGGCGCCACCGTATGCGGACGGCGTCCGACAAGCAGCGGCCGGGCCATTCCGGCGGTCCGCATGGAGCTCCCGCGCATCAAACCGGCTTCGACTATTTTCTGGATCAGGGAGGCAGGATCGGAATCAGCGAGGAACAGACCGCGGCGCTGGTCCAGGTCAAGAACGAAACGAGGAAGGCACTGTTGATCGAGCAGGCCAAGTTCAAGGCGAGCGAACTGAAGCTGCTGAGCCTGCTTCGCGGCGGCGGCGAGGCGGCCCAGCCGTCCGAGGAGAAGCTTGCGGCGGCCATGCAGGAGATGGAGCAGGGGCGCAGCAAGATGACCCGGGCCAAGGTGCTGGGATATCTCAACGCGAGACGGCTGCTCACCGCCGAACAGCAGTCGCGCGTGCATCCGCCGGACACGTTCGAAGAGGGCAAACCGTGACGCAAGAAGGAGGACTCTCCGCCATGAAGTTGACGCGTTCCTTCGCTGTTCCCCCAAGTCTTGTCTTGGCCGTACTGGGCATCGCTCTGTCCGGTCTTCCTTCGTGCGGATCCCACAAGCCGATCGAGTCGGTCCCTCCCGCGCCTCCCGATTTTTCACGCATTCTCCAATATGCCCAGCGTGCCGATCTGGCGTATCAACAGGACGAGATGATCCGGCAGCAGAGCGGAACGGCGGTGCGCGTCAGCGTCAGCCCGCCCCTCTCCTCCGGGGTCAAGGCGTACGTGGAGGTGGACGATGCGGCGCGCGTACAGTGGATCGTGGTCCGCGGCACCTCGAACCTGGTCAACATCCGGGCAGACGTGGATTACAACAAGGTCGTCGAGTCGCGGCTGCAGATCCCGCTCCACAAAGGGTTCGGGGATGCGGCGCTTCAGGTCTATCAGTTCGCGAAGCCGCTCCTCAAGGCGGACTACGAAACCAGAGTGACCGGCCACAGTTACGGAGGAGCCGCGGCGGTGATCGTCTTGATGCTGCTGAAAGAGGATGGGTTCAAGCTCGGGCAGGCCGTTACGTTTGGCCAGCCGAAGGTGACCAATCGGGACGGCGTGCGCAAATATGGGGCCCTGCCGTTGGTCCGCTACGTCAACGACAAGGATCCGGTCCCCCTGCTGCCGCCGTTTGAAGTCTTCGCCGTGCTGGACGAAGGTCCCTTCCAGCATCTCGGGCCCGAAGTCGTGCTGGAAGAGGGGAAGAAATACCGATACTATTCCGAACACCAAGCGGAGCGCTCATCGGTCCTGTCGTTCTGGAACAATCTGAAGAATCTCAGCACCCAGGACGTACCGGAGCATTTCATGGCCACCTACCTGGCGCGCATCAGACAACTGGTGCCTTGAGAGGACATGGGTTGGTACGATCATCTCCGTGAGGCCCTAGAGAAGTCCCTAGTAGTAGAGCCATTGCTATGCCACATAATAAACGGTTAAAGAGTCGGGGAAATAGGAGCAGACGATGATGATGAGAAGACTACCAGCGATGCCGCTGGAAGATCCGGAACCGGTGCGGCAGATCGACGACGTGGACGAGCAGGTCCATTCCGATGTCCACCCGACGCTGCGGGGTAATAGAAAGCTCGCCGTCGCATGGGTCTGCACGACCCTCTTGGGCGGCGCCGCCCTGTGGTACTCCGCGGCTTCCCAGTATTCCCCGACCGTCACGCTCTTCGTGCTGATCGGGCTCCTTGCCGGCTACGCGGGCTATGGATACGCCGTCAAGAAGAAGAATACGGCTCAGTTTGCGGATTCTCTGTATTACATGGGATTTCTCTGGGCACTGTTCGCGCTCATCGCGGCCTTCGTCCTATGGCCGGCTCCCAAGCTGACCACCGAGGCCGTCCTCCCCGCATTCGGCTATGCGCTCATCATGACGTGTTCCGGCATGGTGCTTCGGCTCGTGACCCTCTATTTTCAGGACACGCTTTCCGACCGCCTTCTCGACGTCCAGGACACCATCGATCAGCGCGTCTCGACCTTGTTGCACGAAATCACCGAAGCGAACATGGAGATCTCCTCGTTCAGGGATCTTGCCGCCAATGATCTGCGCGGCTCGCTGCACGATCTCGTACGGTCGTTGTCGGACGTCCGTGAAAAGCTCGCCGAGCAACAGTTCGCGATGAGCAAGACCATGACGGCGGGGCTGGAATCGTCCGTCAAGGATATGCTCGGCCGGCTTTCGACCATGCAGATGCCGCAGGAAATTCTCACGGCGGAGGTGAGCAAGCTCATCGCCGCCATGGGGAGGCGCGGAGACAGCTTCGAGGCGGCGGCGCAAAAACTGGAGGACGGATTGGCCAAGACCGCCGAAACGGTGGCGTCGTTCGGGGAGTCCCTGTATGGGGCGGAAGGCGTGGGACAAGTCGAGGCCGCGGTGAATGAATTGTCCGATACGCTCAAGCAGCGAACGGAGCAATTTCTCGCGATGACGACGGCCTTCGAGCGGAGCCGCGCCGAATTGGACGGCCAGCTCGACGGCTTGCAGTCGTTGCGCGCGTCGTTCGCGGCGGTCTCTTCCCGGCTGTCCGCGTTCGAAACGGAGCTGGAAGACATCACGGCCACCTCGATGTCGGCGGACGTCAAGAACGGTCTGCTCAACGTCCAGAGGGCCATCCAATCGAGTCTCGAGGCCAGCAGAACGATCGAGACCACCATGCGGGACGTCATGTCGTTTCTGCGGGTCCGCGTGACCGAGGAACATTCCGGTGACAAGAACTGACCCGCGTACGGATCCCGTCCTCGGGCTGTCCCTGGTGCAGGTGGTGCTCCTGCTCGTCTTCGCCGTCTTGCTCGTCCACGTCACGGACGACGGCGCGAGCGGACAACAGGAGACGCGTCCATCGGAGCCCGTTCCCGAGGCCCTTCCCCAGTCCGCCGCTCCGTCCGCTGTTCAGCCGGGAGCGGAGCCCACGCGCGACGACCCCAAGCTTCAGGCGAAGCTCGACGAGGCCGTGGAGACCAACCGCCGCTTGGAGAAGCGCCTCGCGGAGATGACGGGATTGGTCGACGACGTGAAAGGCATGGTCGGCGCGAAGGCCGCGTCACGAGACGGATTTCAGGAGGCGGTGGAGAACATGAAGCGCGGGTATGCGCTGTGCCAGAAGGACAACGTCCTGATCGAGGCCAGCATTCAAAACGGGGAGGAGTCCATTCACGTGATCGGAGACATACCGTCCGGCCTGGACACCAATCTGGCGAAAGGGGAGTTCACGTCGGATCTCGACCAAATCGTGCCCTTCATGCAGGACGTCTATCAATACGAGAAAGACCGCAAGTGCCGATTCAACTACCGGTTGCAGTACGCGACCGACAATGACTACAGAAAAGCGCGGGAACGGTTCGAGAAGTACTTCTTTCCGGAGAAAATGACCAAAATCCAGTGAACGGTGAAGCCCGATCGGCTGTTCGTCTCGCGCCCGATACCGGATGTCTGCCGGAGTCTGCATCAGGGCGGAAGACCTCCCGGGGGATCCGCGAAGCGCGAAGCTTCCGTCAACTTCGCCCAGTCCGAGACCATGCCGTCTTCGAAATACACGCGAAACTCGGCGGTCAGGCAAGGATCTCGTCCACCGGGGGGATACAGCCACACCTCGACCGGCCTTCCCTTGTGTTCGATGGTCTTCTTGCACATGGGTTCTCCGAACGCCAGATAGACCTGGTCGTGATTCATTCCGCGAAGAGGATAACCACGGTCGATCGCCCGCTTGATGTGATCCGGATAGGTCGGATACTTCTCCGTCATCAACCTGTTCCGCTCCGATTCGCAACCGACGAGCAAGAGGCCGAGCCCCAGCCACAGGCACCACACGAGCCGCGGGCTCGTACGCTCCGCTGTTCCCGCGCGGACGATCATGGTGCATCGCCCGCCCGGCGTTCGCCGGGGATTGCCCCGGTCGAACGATTCGGTGCTGGTGCCGTCTGGCCCGCCGTGCACATCAGATTCGATGGAAGATCGAGTTGACCGGACGGGCGGAATCCCCATGCGGTCGCGAAGGATTGGCACGTCAGGCTTCGAGTTATCCGGCCGTTCAGCTCGACGCAGTGCGGGTAATGGGCATTGGCTTGCAAGACCGTCTCTCCGTTTTTCACCGACAGGCCCCGGAGGTTTACCTCCACAAAGAAGCGTGCGCCGCAATGCGGCTCGATCAGCGTCCCTTCCTTCCTCGCGTCCCGCTCCAGCAGCAGCACAAACTCGGCATGCATGCTCTCCGCGAGGGCGAGTGCCGCCTTGCGATCAGCCCGCGCCGGAGAGCCCTGTGCCTCGCGAACCAGACCCTGATCCCCCGCGACGACGTTCGTATAGTGATGCGATCGGAGCCATTCGATTGCCGCATCCGTGACGTCGGGGGCGGCCCAGAGAAGGATCGGCTGTTCGGCGGCCGGGAGGAGCCGGTGGGACCCGCTGGTGATGGGAAAGTGGACGCCGGTGGGCGATCCCTTGGAGGAGCATCCCTGCAGGAACAGCGCGGTCGAGAGGACCCACAAGACAATCAGCGGCGGTTTCATCGTATCCCGGCCCACCGAAGACTGACCGTGCTCCCGGACATGCGTCGCGAGGCCGATTCCTACTGAGCCTGGGCGCGGCGTGACAGGGACACGATATAGGCCGCCGACCGGGCGGCGATCATCGGATCGGCCGCTTCGATGCCCGGCGTCAGGGCTCCCGGCACAAAGAGCAATTTCTTCTCCGCGGCTTGGCTGTCTTCGACCGCCTTGGTGATGGTGATGGTTCCCAAGTCGACCGTTCTTCTCGTCTCCGGCCAGGTCACCGTCGGATCGTCGGTCTTGTCATCCGGGTCGGCTACCTGGGCGAGTAAGTGGAACTTGACCGGAGCGCGATGAACCCGGTCTCGAATCTCCTCGCTCAAGTAATCCGGCCCCTTCGTGGCCACTTGCTCCTTCGCGAGATACTGCGTGCCGGTTACCGGTTGCAGCTGATAGCGGATCAGCGCGGTTTTGCCTTTCGCGTTGGTGAACTTGAACGTGTTGATTCCGAAATAGGGGAGTGTGCCGTAACTGACCGGCGGCGGCTTGGGTGTTTGCACGAAGGTCTTGGCAGCCGGATGGCTGCTCAGAAAATTGTCCAGCGCGGTCGGTTTCGGGGCATCGGGCCCGCTTGCCGCAATGGCCAGGAGAAAATCCCTGAAGTCTTCGGCGGTGGCCACGGGAAAGCCGTTGTAGGAAAGCACGACCAGATCCGTTTGCGACCCGTCGGGAAGCGAAAATTTTATGGCCATACCGCGCGGCATCTCGTTGGTGTCGGGGACGGTCGGCAGACCGGACCCGGCGGAGAACCGGACGGTCACCGGAACCGGTTTCGCCTGCTTGGCGAAGTGGGCGGCTTTGCTCATGGATGGCGCCTCTTCACTCGGTGTGAAGGACCCTTCGAGAACGACGCCTTTGGGATGGTTGGCCCGCAGGCCCGGATGGGCGCCGAACACGGTGTTGAAGGCATCCACCAGTTGTTCGGCCAGGGATTTTTGACCGGCCGGCGCCTCCTCGGCTGATCCGAAGGCGGGGAGCGCGAGCACAGTTGCAAGTGCAGCGACCGCGAGTGTGATCCTCATCCGAGTTCCTCCCGGTTCTAGGCTTTCAGAGAAGCCATGTCGATCGAGAAGCGGTATTTCACGTCGGACTTGAGCAGCCTGTCGTAGGCTTCGTTGACCTTTTGGATGGGGATGACTTCGACGTCGGCGGTAATGTGATGGGTGGCGCAAAAATCGAGCATCTCTTGGGTTTCGGGGATGCCCCCGATGGGGGAACCGGCAAGGCTGCGGCGGCCGAACAGGAGACCGAAGGCCGCGACCGCGAGGGGTTTTTCCGGTGCGCCGACGAGGGTGATGGTGCCGTCGCGGCGAAGCAGTTGAATGTAGGCGTTGATGTCGTGGTCGGCGGACACGGCGTCGAGGATGAAGTCGAAACTGCCGGTTTGCTTCTGCATTTCGTTGGCGTCGCGGGAGATGACGACCTCGTCGGCACCCAGGCGGAGAGCGTCGTCCTTCTTATTGGGCGATGTGGTGAAGACCACCACGTAGGCCCCCAACGCATGGGCGAACTTCACGGCCATATGGCCCAACCCACCGAGGCCGACCACTCCGACCTTCTTGCCCTTGGTCACGCCCCAATGGCGCAGGGGCGAGTAGGTGGTGATTCCGGCGCAGAGGAGCGGGGCGGTTCCGGCAAGGTCGAGACTCGCGGGGACGCGCAAGACGAACCGTTGATCGACGACCACGCTCTCGGAGTAGCCGCCATAGGTGACGCCCCCGAGGTGCTTGTCCGGCGAATTGTACGTCAGGGTCAGATTCCCGCAGAACTGCTCCAGACCGGACTGACATTCGCGGCAGGTCTTGTCGGTATCGACCATGCAGCCGACCGCCGCAAGATCACCGGCCTTGAATTTCTTGACCGCCGAGCCTACTTTCGCGACACGGCCGACGATCTCGTGGCCCGGAACGCAAGGGTATACGGTCGGCGCCACGCTCTTCCACTCGTCACGGACCTGGTGGAGATCGGAGTGGCAGATCCCGCAGAAGAGGATGTCGATCTGGATGTCCTGTTCGCCCGGATCGCGCCGCGGAATCGTGAGGGCAGCCATCGACGAGGTTGCACCGGCTGCTCCATAGGCCTTGGTCTTGTACATGGTAGTCGTGAGTATGCAGCAGTGGTGCGCCGGGACGCAAGATCCTCTACCGCTATCGAGTCTGCAACGGAGCTTTGCTACATGGTTATGCCGCGTGAATGTTTCCGATGATCGAGATGGCTGCCGACGGTCTCGCGGAATGAAAACGGGCCTCTGAGGAGGCAGTCGAATAGATGGAAGCAGGGTGGCAATGGAGCAGCCGGGTACGCTTAAATAACCCGGCGGGCGTAGAGGTCCGAATCCGGCGAGTGCGCGGAAATCCGTTCGTCTACAGTTCATAGGCGACGGACGAACCCGTTGGACCCGTGCAAGGCGGAGCATGAAGAGCCACGATCCGTTCTATCGAGCCATGCTGGCGAGAGATCATCGCTTCGACGGAAAGTTTTTCGTCGCCGTGAAGACGACGGGGATCTATTGCCGGCCGATTTGTCCCGCCCGTCCCAAGTGCGAGAATGTCGAGTTCTTCAAGACGGCGCAAGCGGCGGAACGGGCCGGCTATCGGCCCTGCTTACGGTGCCGTCCCGAG
Source organism: Nitrospira sp. (assembly GCA_035328385.1). Classification (GTDB taxonomy): domain Bacteria; phylum Nitrospirota; class Nitrospiria; order Nitrospirales; family Nitrospiraceae; genus Nitrospira_C. The sequence continues at coordinate 26,893 of DAOLIU010000030.1, forward strand.
TCCGCCCCTGGATCGCCCGCCTGGAACGGCAAACAGACCACCGTCGAACGGGCCCTCAAGCTCATGGCCCAAGGAGCCTTGGAGCATCAAAGTGAAGAGGCCCTCGCCGATCGGCTGGGAGTCTCGGCGCGACACCTGCGACGGCTGTTTGAGAAAGAATTGGGGCAAACTCCAAAGAAACTGCACGACGGCAACCGACTCAATTTCGCGCGAAAGCTGATCGTGGAGACCACGCTTCCGTTCACGGAAATCGCCTTTTCGACCGGGTTCCGTTCTCTGCGTCGATTCAACGACGCCGTGAAGAAGCGGTTCCACCGGCCCCCTTCGGCGCTCCGGTCCTCCGGAGAAGAAACGCAAGCTCCTTCGACGATCCGGCTGGGGCTGGCGTATCGGCCCCCGTTCGATTGGCACGGGTTGCTCGAGTATTATCGACGGCATCACGTCGCCGGCGTCGACGCGATTGAAGGAGAAGTCTATTCGCGCGTGTTCGCATTCGACGGCAAGGAAACGACGGGATACTTTCGGATAAGACCGGACGGCCGGAAGCCGGAGCTCGCCCTCGAGATCTGTCTGTCGGATACCAGGCGCCTCCTGAGGATCGTGCAACGCATCCGGCACATGTTCGACCTGGATTCCGATCCGGCCTTGATCGCCCAGGCGTTCGCACAGTCGGGCGTCCTCTCGACGCTGCAGCGCAGGCATCCCGGGGCCCGGTTGGCGCGGGGATTCGACCCGTTTGAGACCGCGATCGCCACGATCCTCGGCCAGGTGATTTCCGTGGCCCATGCCTCGCGGCTCATGAGTCAATTGGCGGCCAGGTATGGCGAAGAGGTCCGGCATCCCGTCTCCGGCGATCGCATCCGTTTGTTTCCCGGGCCGCGCGTTCTTGCCGAATCGGATCTGCGCGCGGTGGCCGTCACGGATATGAAGCGCGCGGCGATTCGCGAGTTCTCCGCGCGCGTCGCCGACGGAACGATTCGGCTTGAACCGGCGCAGGATCCGACTGAGTTCAAACGCGCCGTCAGGATGATCAAGGGCATCGGCGCGTGGAGCGCCGAATACATGGCGCTAAGGGCGCTCGGCGACACGGATGCCTTTCCGGAGAAGGATCTCGTTCTGCAGCGTTTCATGAAGGCCAATCCGCAGTTCGACGCGGAACCCCTGAGGCCCTGGCGGAGTTATGCCGCCGTCTGTCTCTGGAATGAACCGACCGGAGTCATCCAAGAAAGGAAGAAGGATCATGCTGCGGTATAAACACATGGAGACCGCCGTCGGCCGGCTCAAGTTGGTGGCGGACGAATCGAATCTCATCGCGGTGCTCTGGCCGAGCGATACCTCGGTTCGAGTCAAACTCGACGGCATGCGCGAGGACGTGCGCCATCCCGTGCTTGTCGAGGCGGAGCGCCAATTGACCGAGTATTTCGCGGGCAAGCGGACGACGTTCGACTTGCCGATTCACCTGCGAGGCACGGTCTTCCAGAAACGGGTATGGCAACAGCTGCTCCGCATTCCTTACGGCCAGACACGAAGCTACGGCCGCCTGGCCCTCGCGATCGGCAACGGGTCGGCCTCGCGGGCCGTGGGATTGGCCAATAGCAAAAACCCGTTGTCCATCGTCGTTCCCTGCCACCGGGTGATCGGCGCCTCGGGAAAACTGACGGGATTTGCAGGCGGGATCGAAACCAAAGCGAGGTTGCTGGCGCTCGAGGGTGCGCTGAACAATCGCTGACGGCGGGCGCCCCGCCCGTTCCCTGTTCTTGTTCCCTGGCCGCACATGGATAAGGCCAAAAAGGGGATCCATGCGTCAAAAGTACTGCGTGATGCCGATCTGAACGAGCGAATTGGGGCTCGGAGAAAACAACTGAGCCGCGTCGATCCGTAACAGGGTATTGGAAAGAAATGTCGGGATGAGGCGCATTCCCGCCCCCACATTGACGGCTCCCAGCCAGGCGCGAGGCGTTCCCGTCTCGGTAAAGGACTGAAACGCGCCGAAGTCCGAAAAAAGGACGCCTTGAAGCGCCCATCGCGG